>JBEBVY010000017.1:0-38215 GCA_040392505.1 Moheibacter lacus
GCACGCAATTCGGTTTTTGGGGTTGGATGATAATTCAAACCAATATTCCCCGTCAGGGCACCGGTTTCTATTTTGGCTTCGGTAAACGGAAAGTCGTAAAACTGCGAATTAAATTTAGACAATGAAGAAATATAATTGTACCGCAATCCTCCCTGAATCGTAATTTTTTCTCTGAGTTTTAACTCGTATGAAACATAAGCAGCATAGGAATTCCAGGTCGCCCCGTTAGGATAACGTGAAGAAAATTCTTCTTGAGTTCCATCCACGATATGGGTGATTTCTCCGGTTGAATTTACTTTGTTGAATAATGTTTCGATTCCATAATACAAGGTATTTTTAGAATTGATGAATTTTAAGAAATCTAAATTAGCCGAAAAAACATTCACCTTTTCGGTCTGATCGGTTCTTTCATCAGCCCCAAAATTCCGGTCATGACGGCTTTCTTCAAAAAACTGATGTGCCAGATTTAGTTTCACATCATTATAAAATCCTTTTTCCGATTGATGTTCGACAGAAAGATGATTCATAATCCAGGTTTGAGGGCCGTAATACCATTCTGCAGAACGCAAAGTTTCGTTACGGTAACGAATTAATCGGTCATATCGGGAGACATCGGAAGTGGTGGAATAATGAAATCCATAATTCAAATCCCAGAAAGGTTTCGGCTTATACCGAAATTTTTGCATGAGGTTGTATTGCTCATATCCGCTTCCCACCTGCTTTCTCGGATCATTATTTTCTATTTGTAAATCTTCTCCATTTTCACGGATTGCATAGTGATTTCTCAGATATTCGTCCGGACCGTGTTTCCCCATTTTTAGATCGCCAAAATCGGAGAAAGAAAAACTGGTAAGAGAGGAAAATTTTCTTCCTACCAAATTGAGGTGAGCATGCGTCGTTTTTTCGTTGTTTGCCGTAGAATAACGTGCCATCAAAGCGCCATCGACCAAGATTTTATCATTGGGGGATAATTGAGGCGTCAGGGTATAAAAACTCATCACACCACCGATTGCGTCACTTCCATACATGAGGGAACCCGGTCCCAGCATTACTTCCGTGGATCGAATGGCATTTGCATCCAGCGCAATTACGTTTTGAAGGTTTCCGCTCCTGAAAATCGCATTGTTCATACGAACGCCGTCCACAGAAATCAAAACCCGGTTGGTAGAGAAACCGCGGATCATAGGGCTCCCGCCTCCCAATTGGCTTTTTTGGATGAAAACCTCTGTTTTTTGACCCAATAAATCAGCCGCCGTTTGCGGATTTTGAAGGGCGACTTCACGTGGCGAAATGGAAATTATTTTATGGGTTGAATTGGATGGTTTGCTGCCCCAACGATTAGGAGTAATGACCAGATTTTCCAATTCTACAACATGAGAACTGATGTAAAACACACCATTTTCAAAATGTTGAATGGAGGTTCTGACCTCCGGATAATTTTCAGCGATTATGATGATTTCATCGTTTTCTTCTATTTCTAATGAAAAGTTGCCGTTTTCATCTGTGACAGCAGATGCATTTCCGACCCTAACTTCTGCGTCAGAAACAGGTTGTTTTGAATCTTTATCGAGAAGGGTTTGGGCGGAACAAAAAATGCCGATGGTTATGCAAATGAATGCCAGTAAAGTTTTCACGGTTTTCTAATTTGACCCCAAAATTATTTGTTTTAGAATTAATTTTATCAAAAACAATGGGACAATTACAAATAAACTTCATCGAACGAAATTTGAGAAGAATGTTCGATGGATTTGGGAAAATAAAGTATCTTAACCGAGTTAAATTATGAATTTTAGTACAGAAGAAAAATGAAAAAATGGACATGCTATTTTGCAGGTATTATGGTTTTGGGGTTTTTATTTTCATGTGAAGCTTCCAAAAAGAAAAATTTGAATTCAAATATGAAATATGACATCGAGCGAATAGAATATTTTACATCTGTTTGTTTTGGGACTTGTCCGCAATTCAGAATTGAAATTGACAAAAACCGTGAAGCTGTTTATGAAGCCATACGTTTTAATTTTACAAAAGAATTTAATTCTCCAAGTCCGGAAGGAACTTTTAAAACTAAACTTAGTGAAAATGAGTTTCATCTCATCCTCAAAAACTTGAATGAAATGGATTTTCCTGTTCTTCAGGACAATTATCGGGTGAATTATACAGATGTTCAGACGGCCAATCTGAAAATCATCTATGATGGAGGAAAGGAAAAAATCATCACAGATTATGGAATGATGGGAACGCCTGAATTAAAAGAATTGTATCAATTGTTTTTAGAATTGAGAGAGAATCAGAATTGGGAAAAAATAAAATAATCAGAAAAATTTCTAAAAAAAATGTAAAAAAAAAGCTGTTTCCCAAATGGAGAAACAGCCTTTCAACTATTATCTGATGTTTATTTTACCAGCACTTTTTTACGGATTAAATGTTTTTCTGATTTAATCGTAACGACATAAGTTCCTTTTGTCAAACCTGAAAAATCCAAATCGGTCTGGTTGTCAATTTTATTGTAAGATTGTTTTTTAACCAATTTCCCGTCCATTGTATGAATGGTCATATCGGCAGGTTCTTCAATCAGCATGCTTAATTTGGCTTTACCGTTTAAAACCGGATTGGGGTAAATCAACGCGCTATTGTCGTTGCCGTAAACCTCTTCCACAGATAAACTGGTGCTTGTGACAGGTGATCTCCAAACGCCTCTTCCGTAGGTTGAAATCACCACATGACCTTCGACGGTATTGATTTCCAAATCGGTAATTCTGGAATGAGGCAAATTGGTGTTGAACAAAACCCATTCGTCCAATGTATCATCAGTGTACCAAACAGCATTACGCGTGGCCACATAAAGGGTATTATTTAACGAATTTTTTTGATGAGCAATGACATATTTTGTTTGATTGGTAGGTAAGTTAAAGGTTATGTTTTCCCAGCTTGCACCGCTGTCAGTAGATTTCCAAACGCGATTTGCAGAGGTGACATATAGGATGTTGGGAGAATCTTGATTGAATTCTACGCTCGTAATTCCTCCGCCCCAACCTCCTGCCGGAGGAGTCAAGGTGGTGAATTCTAGTGGATATGCGGTTTGATCTTGTGCAATTCTCACAGAATTTATATTGGCGACCAAAACCCTTTTGTCATTTGTGGGATCTACTCGTATGTGGTCTAACATAGGGGCAAAAACGGTGGAAGAAGAATTCACAAACGCACCTCCCGTAGACCGATATAGTCTTGAATAGCCGGCGTACATAATATTTGTGTTTCCGTATTCCAATGGTGTAATCCAATTTCCGGATTCCGGTCCATTGGCCATAAATTGACCATTCCCACTCGGGTTACCGGCATCAAATCTGTACATATACGCCCCAAACTGAATGAATCCATAATAAAGATTGGAATTCATAGGATTGATAGCTGCATCCATCCCATCTGCTCCATAAAAATTAATCCAGTTATTGTCCACAAAAGCATATCCGCCATTGTCCTGTAAACCGCCTACGATTTTTGAAGAAGTTTCCGGAGCAACATCTATACGGTAAAACTGACCTATGTTCAAGCCGTTTTTTGTTTTATCTGAAAAACTATCTCCATAATCTTCAGATATATAAATACCTCCGTCACTTCCCACGTATAATTTATCATTGAAAAACTTTAAATCATGGATGTCGGCATGAGTATAATTGGCGGCGTTGGGCTCACTCCATTCTGCTCCTCTCACAAAGGTTGTTCCGCCATTTGTAGATTTCCAGACATTTAAAGTTCCGGTAAAAATAACTTCCGAATTGGTATCAGATGCTACCAAAGCCAGATCAAACCATGCTTGCTGACTCCCGTCATAAATATCAGTTGTATTGTTTCTTATTTCAAATGTTGCTCCCGAATCTTCCGAACGCATAAGCTGTTTAAAAGTGTCATTGGTATTGGAAACCAATACATAGAGATATTCAGGATTGGCATCGGTTACATCAATGGCTGTTCTGCCGGAATTGGCTAAAACCTGAATATTGGAAAAATTATCTCCTCCGTCAGTGGATTTCAATAAATTAATATTTTGCCCTACCCGCTGTACCAAATAAATGACCGTTGGGTCATTGGGTTTTAACCGGATTTCTTTGATGCTGCCGTCCTGGGTTTTAGTCCAGGAGTCACCTGCATTGGTAGTTTTAAATAAACCTTCCGAACTGGCAACCCATAAAATATTGGAATTGGTTGGATGTATATAAATCTCTCCCATCAGAGAATTTCCTCCTGTGATGGTTGTTCCCGTTGGATTCCAGGAATCTCCTCCATCTATAGATTTATAAACGCCGATCCCATAACTATCGGAAGCGTCTTCGTCACCGGTAGAAATATAAATAATATTTGAATTGTTATAATCCACAGCAATGCCAGAAACCCCCAAAGAAGGAAGATATTCTGTCAAAGCTTCCCAGGATTCTCCATGATCGGGAGAAACCCAAAGCCCACCATCAGGAGCTCCTATATAAAGTTTATTTGGATCATTTGGATCAACCAAACTCACGTTTACCCGACCTTGTCCCGCACTCCATGAACCTTGATTGGAATGGGTGAAAGGGCCAAGCGGAGTCCAGTTGCTATTGTCCATACCATTGAATTTATTTTGATGTAAGGTCAGTAATTCATTCCAGCTTTCGGCCAATTCCTGAGCAGTAGGAAGTGTTCCGTTTTCTTTTACTTCATACTTCCATAGTTGTTTCCATCTTTGAAATTGTTTAAATCCGCTTCCTCTTTTGCTTGGGTCTCTGTTTTCCCAATATGCTTCATAAGCAGCAACTTGGTCTTCAAATTTATTCGAATTTACCCTTGCTTCTAAATGGGTAGGCGCATTCAGTGAAATATCCTGTCCCAAAACAAAACTCAAAATCGGAAAACATAAAATAATAGTAAATAATTTCTTCATTGCATAAGTTATTTATTCTTTTGCGTAAAGATAATTCTTTAAGTGATAAATACTAAATTTAAAGACAAGTAGGGTCAAATGTTTTGAAAATGAATAAAATAGAAATTTTAAAATCTGCACAAGAACTCATCAAAAATCAATTTATCGGCGAAACCACCGGTCATGATTACTACCATATCGAACGCGTGGTCAAAACCGCCAATCGAATTGCCAATGAAGAAAAGGCCGATTTATTTTTAGTCGAATTGGCTGCCTGGCTGCACGACCTGGGCGATTACAAATTAAATGGTGGAACGGATAAATCAGAAGAATTCATTTCTGAATTTCTAACCGGATTAAATGTCCCGTCGGAAATCATTGCCAAAACGATTGAAATCGTTTCCCAAGTTTCTTTCAGCAAAGGAAATACGCCCACAAGTTTAGAAGCTCAAATCGTCCAAGATGCTGACCGATTGGATGCTTTGGGCGCCATCGGACTTGCCCGTACTTTTGCCTACGGCGGAAGCAAACACCGTGAAATCTGGAATCCGAAAAATCCGGAAATGACAAGCATTCAACATTTCTATGATAAATTATTGAAACTAAAAGATTTGATGAATACTAATTCAGCAATGAAAATTGCTCAAGAACGTCATCCATTTTTAGAAGAATTTTTAGATAGGTTTTATAAAGAATGGGAAGGTAAAAGTTAAACCTTTATGAACATTGTGAATTTCCTTGTGTTCTTAGTGGTTAGATTTTTTATTTCATTAATTTTAGCTTTTTAAAAAATAACGAATCACACAATGCATAAACTATATTTACTTGCACTAACCTTATTTTTATCCAATTTCAATTTTGCCCAAGCTCCCAAAAAACCCAGTTCAGCTGAAATCTACGAATCCATCCAAAAGCTCAATTTTTTGGGTTCTGTTCTCTATGTCGCCGCTCATCCGGACGATGAAAATACCCATCTGATTTCCTGGTTTGCCAATGATGTACATGCCCGCACTGCCTATATTTCGCTGACACGAGGTGATGGCGGACAAAATCTTATTGGATCTGAATTAAGAGAATTATTGGGCGTCATCCGTACGCAGGAACTTTTGCAGGCAAGAAGAATTGACGGTGGCGAACAGTTTTTTACGCGAGCCAATGATTTTGGTTTTTCCAAACATCCTGAAGAAACCTTTGAAATCTGGGACAAAGAGCAGGTTTTAAGTGATTTAGTGTACGTGATTCGGAAATTTCAACCCGATGTCATCATCAACCGGTTTGACCACCGCACACCCGGAAGCACGCACGGACATCACACGGCTTCTGCCATTTTGAGTGTGGAAGCATTCGATTTAGCAGGGAATTCTTCCAGATTTCCGGAACAATTAAAATCAGTTTCTGCCTGGCAACCCAAACGTTTGTTCTGGAACCAGTCTTGGTTTTTTTACGGAAGTCAGGAAAAATTTGACAAGGCCGACAAAACCAATCTTTTTGTGATGGACATCGGGTCTTATTATCCGACTTTGGGATGGAGCAACAGCGAAATTGCCGCCAAAAGCCGCAGCCAGCACAGTTCGCAGGGATTTGGCGCAACTGCCGTTCGAGGCGCTTCTATGGAATATCTGGAATCCATTAAAGGCGGAATGCCTGAAAAAGATGTTTTTGAAGGAATTGATACCAGTTGGAATCGTGTGAAAAGCGGAAAAGAAATCGGTGAAATTCTAGCTAAAGTCGAACGGGAATTTGACTTCAAAGATCCTTCGAAGTCCGTTCCTGAATTGGTGAAAGCCTATCAGTTGATTCAAAATTTGGAAGATGGACATTGGAAGAAAATTAAAACGGAAGAAATTAAAAATGTCATTTACCATTGCTCCGGATTGTTTCTGGAAGCAGTTGCAAAATTGCCATATGCGATTCCGGGAGAATCCGTTGAATTGAAAATTGAAGCGATTAACCGAAGTAATTTGGAAATGAAAATCAATCAAATCCAATTGGAAAAAGTTAATCAGGAATTAAAAAATAACCGGATTTATAAATCGGAACAAAAGATTGCGATTCCTTTGGATTCAGAATTCACTTCGCCTTATTGGCTAAAAGATAAAGGAAGTTTGGGGATGTATAAAGTTGCTGATGCTGAATTAATTGGATTGCCCGAATTGCCGCAATCTAATGTCTTGAATTTCAATCTGAACATTGCCGGACAAGATTTTTTATTTCAAAAACCGATCGTTTACAAATACAACGATCCGGCCAAAGGCGAAACCTATAAACCTTTTGCAATCGTTCCAAAAGCTTCTGTAAATGTCGAAGAAAAAGTTTTGATTTTTGGCGATGAAAATGCACAAAGAATTCCCGTAAAAGTCAAATCTTTTACCGAAAATTTAAAAGGGGATTTAAGTCTGAAAGCACCCGAAGGCTGGAAAATTTCTCCTGAAAATCAAGAAATTTCATTGAACGCAAAAGGAGAAGAAAAGACATTTTGGTTTGAAGTCAATCCACCAAAAAATCAATCCGAAGGAGAATTAATTCCACAATTGAAAGTTGGGATTGGAACTTATGAAAATCAATTGATTGAAATCAATTATGATCATATTCCCGAACAAAAAGTTTTGTTGCCCGGCTCGGCCAAATTGGTGAAAATTGACATCGAGAAAAAAGGCGAAAAAATCGGATACATCATAGGCGCGGGTGATTCCGTTCCGGAAAATCTGCGTCAAATCGGATACGAAGTGGAAATCATTTCACCCCAAAATATTACAAAAGAAAACCTACAAAGATTTGATGCGGTGGTTCTGGGAATTCGTGCGTTTAATGTCATCAATGAATTGACTTTCAAGAATAAAATTTTATTTGAATATGTCAAAAATGGCGGAAATATGGTGGTGCAATACAATACTTCAAGAGATGTTTTGACGGAAGAAATTGCGCCTTTTGAATTGCAGCTTTCGCGTGAGCGTGTAACCGATGAAAATTCGGAAGTAAAATTTCTGGATAAAAATCATCCGGTTTTAAATTCTCCCAACAAAATCACTGAAAAGGATTTTGAAGGATGGGTGCAGGAAAGAGGATTGTATTTTCCGGATAAATGGAGCAAAGAGTTTGAACCTGTTTTATCGATGCATGATAAAGGAGAATCACCGATGAAAGGTAGTGTGCTTGTGGCCAAATACGGAAAAGGCTATTATGTTTATACCGGATTGAGTTTTTTCCGAGAGCTGCCGGAAGGCGTTCCGGGCGCTTACCGATTGCTCGCAAATATTTTATCTTTAGGGAAATAATATAATGAACCTTGTCAAGGTTTTAAAAAGAAAAGATGAGAGAAAAAGGATTCAATACAAAAAAAGACTGGCGCCATTCCTACACATGGGTTTTGCTTGCCAATGCTGCTTACATCCTGGTTTTTTATATCCTGATGAAAATATTTAGCTGATGCAGGGAATCGACTGGATAATTTTAATTGGCTCGATGTTGTTCATTGTGGTTTACGGAGTTTGGAAAACGCGTGGGCAAAGCAATGTTCAGGATTTTCTGAAAGGGAATGATTCCAATTGGTTTACGGTGGGGCTTTCGGTGATGGCGACACAGGCGAGTGCCATTACCTTTCTTTCTACGCCCGGACAAGCCTTTCATGACGGGATGGGTTTTGTTCAATTTTACTTCGGACTGCCCATTGCAATGGTCATCATCTGTCTGGTATTCATTCCGATTTATCATAAGCTAAATGTTTACACGGCCTATGAATTTCTGGAGAGTCGCTTCGATTTAAAAACACGGACTTTAACCGCATCATTGTTCTTAATCCAGCGCGGACTTTCGGCTGGCATCACGATTTTTGCTCCTTCGATTATTTTATCAGCGGTTTTGGGTTGGGGTCTAATGACTTTAAACATCGTCATCGGGACATTGGTAATAATTTATACGGTTTCCGGAGGAACCAAAGCGGTCAGTGTCACACAGAAACAGCAAATGGCGATCATGATGGGCGGTATGGCGGTTGCATTTGTGATTTTGATTTATTCACTTCCTGACGGAATTAATTTTTCAAATGCACTGGAAATTGCCGGAGCAAGCGGTAAGATGGAAGTGCTTGATTTCTCTTTTGATTTTGATAACCGCTATACGATTTGGAGCGGAATCATCGGCGGAACTTTTTTGGCACTTTCTTATTTCGGAACCGATCAAAGTCAGGTACAGCGTTATTTGTCCGGGAAATCGGTAAAACAAAGCCAAATGGGTATGATCATGAACGGATTTTTGAAAGTTCCCATGCAGTTCTTTATTTTATTGGTCGGAATCATGGTTTTTGTGTTTTATCAGTTCAATCCGTCTCCTTTGAATTTCAATCCGTTGGCTACAAAAAGTGTTGAAAATTCAAACTTTGCTGATTTTTATAATGCTTTGGATAATTCAAGAAATGAAAATTCAAAAAATAGAGAACAATTAATTTATCAATTTAACCAAGCAAACAATTCTGAAAAAGAAAGTTTGAAAGAAAAAATTTATTTATCCGGAAAAATAGATGAAGTCTATCGAGCGACTGCAAAATTACCGATAGCACTTTCAGATAAAAATGTAGAAACAAACGATAAAGATTACGTTTTTATTCATTTCATTTTAAATCATTTACCAAAAGGAGTCATCGGACTTTTGTTGGCAATGGCTTTGTGTGCGGCGATGTCATCAACTTCGTCGGAACTCAATGCACTTGCGACGACCACGACCATGGATTTGTACAAACGAAACAAGCAAAATGAGTCCGATACACATTACCTGAAAGCATCCAAATGGTTTACGCTTTTATGGGGAATCCTAGCGATTTTGTTTGCCTGTGTGGCGAATTTATTTGATAATTTAATTCAGCTCGTCAATATCATCGGTTCGATTTTTTACGGGAATGTTTTAGGGATTTTCCTGCTGGCATTTTTTTTCAGGTTTGTACGGGCCAATGCTGTTTTCATAGCGGCGATCATTACCCAACTCATTGTTGTAATCGGATGGAAATATGAATGGATGCCTTATCTGTGGCTGAATTTATTTGGTTGTGCGCTGGTGATTTTGTTGGCCATGATTATTCAATCCTTTCAAAAGAACAAACCGAAACCGGAAAACATAGGTGAAATCGGTAAGAGTGAATAAAACCCACCCGACGTCCCTACGGGACGAATTGCCTCATCCACAAAAGATTTTACCAACGAGCTGTCCCGATGGGACATCTAATAAGATTGTATAGTCTTCCGGATTGACCTTTGAGGTATCCTTGTTCGATCTGAACGATTCCAAGGTTATCAGAAAAATCAATTCAATAACGTCCCATAGGGACGCTTCGTTGGTAGAAAAATCAATTCAATATCCGTCCCATAGGGACGATTCATTGGAAGAAAGATCAATTCAACCCCCGCCCCATAGGGATGATTCGTTGGTGGAAAGATCAATTCAACATCCGTCCCATAGGGACGATTCGTTGGCGGAAAGATCAATTCAATATCCGTCCCATAGGGACGATTCATAGGTAGAAGATTAATTCAATAACGTCCCATAGGGACGATTCGTTGGTGGAAGATCATTCAATAACGTCCCATAGGGACGATTCATTGGTAGAGAAAGATCAATTCAACATCCGTCCCATAGGGACGATTCGTTGGTGGAAAGATCAATTCAACAGCCGTCCCATAGGGACGATTTGTTGGTAGAAGATCATTCAATAACGTCCTGTAAGAACGATTCGTTAGAAACCTACTTTGGTTCTTTAAAGATATAATTTTCATTCCAATCCAATTCAAATTTATTTAGGATTTGACGATACTCTTCTGTAAACGATTTTTTAGCATGATGAATTTCTTGATTCTGGATATAATTTATCACATTATCCAATTGGCTTTTAGAATAAGAAAATGCTCCGAACCCTTCTTGCCATTCAAATTTGAGTAAAGAAAGCTTTTCATTGTTAATGAATTTTGTGGTTTCTGATTTTACATTTTGAACCAAAGAAGAAAGTGATTGATCAGGTCGTAATCCAATTAAAATGTGGATGTGATCCGGCATGCTATTTATTTGCAATACTTTATGGTTGTTTTTCTGAATGATTCCCGTCATGTATTGATGAAGTCTTTCTTTCCAATCTGGATGTATTAAGGCTTTTCGGTTTTTCACAGCAAAAATCAAATGAATGTGAATTTGGGTATATGTATTTGGCATGGTTAGGTTTTTAATAAAATTAAGAAAAATTCTTTACAAACCTTAAAATCAATAACCCACCCGACGTCCCTACGGGACGAATTGTCTCATCCACAAAAGAGTTTTACCAATGAGCTGTCCCGATGGGACATTCAATAAGATTATATAGTCTTCCGGATTGACCTTTGAGGTATCCTTGTTCGATCTGAACGATTCGAGGGGGGCAGAAAATCAATTCAACCCCCGTCCCATAGGGACGATTCGTTGGTAGAGAAAGATCAATTCAATAACGTCCCATAGGGACGATTCGTTGGCGGAAAGATCAATTCAACATCCGTCCAATAGGGACGATTCGTTGGTGGAAAAAGATCAATTCAACATCCGTCCCATAGGGGCGATTCGTTGGTAATCAAAAAAATATTTGTTAAATCAAAATCAATTTTTAAATTTGTTAAATCAAAAGATGAAAAACGTACAATTAAATAACTGGTGGTGGATTTCGCAACTTCATAAGTCGTGAAAGAATCCTCTTGTATCATAAAATCAAAGGCCTGTCTTCACGACGGGCCTTTTTTGTATCAAAAACTCTGAAACCTAAAAAAAATGAAATATAAATTACAAACAAAATCACGAAAATTTCTGGCCGACACCATTACGCCTGTATCCGTTTATCTCCGACTTCGGGATAAATTTCCGAATTCCATTTTATTGGAAAGTTCGGATTACCATGCCAATGAAAATGCATTTTCGTACATCTGTTTTCAGCCGATTGCTTCTATCAAAGTTCAGAATGAAATCCTTGAAAAAGATTTTCCGGATGGTAGTTCGGTTAAAATTGAAATAGATAAAAATACAGATTTAGTATCTGAAATTCAGGAGTTTGCTTCGCAATTTGAAACGGATGATTCCCACTATAAATTCATCAATAACGGACTTTTTGGTTATTTGAGTTATGATTCCGTTCGTTATTTTGAAAGCATTCAATTGACAAAAAAGCAAGGCAATTTGGAAATTCCCGATTTGTATTACGCGGTTTATCAAAACATAATTGCGATCAATCATTTTAACAACGAAGCCTATATTTTCTGTCATAGCTTAGATGAAGCAGATAGCCTCGATGAAATTTATAGTTTGCTGAAAATCAAGTCATTTTCTGAATTCCAATTCAAAAGAGAAGGAGCTGCTGAAACCAATATTTCGGATGAAGCCTACAAAGATTTGGTGGTCAAGTGCAAAGAACATTGTCAGCGGGGAGATGTATTTCAGATCGTTCCCTCCAAGCGGTTTATCCAGCGATTTTCGGGTGATGAATTCAATGTCTATCGGACTTTAAGGAGTGTAAATCCCTCTCCATATCTGTTTTATTTTGATTATGGTGATTTTAAAATTTTCGGAAGTTCGCCGGAGGCGCAATTGGTAATCAAAAAAGGAATTGCTGAAATCCATCCGATTGCCGGAACGATCAAAAGAACCGGGAATGATGAAGAAGATGCTTTGCAGGCTAAAAAATTGAGTAACGACGAAAAAGAAAAAAGCGAACACGTTATGCTGGTTGATTTAGCAAGAAATGATTTAAGCCGAAATGCAGAAAATGTCAAAGTGGAAACTTTCAGAGAAGTCCAATATTTTTCCCATGTCATCCACTTGGTAAGTAAAGTAACCGGAAAAATCCGTTCAGAAATGAAACCTTTTCAGGTGGTGGCAGACACATTTCCGGCGGGAACACTGAGCGGAGCACCCAAACATAAAGCGATGACATTGCTTGAAAAATATGAAAATATAAACCGAGAATTTTACGGAGGAGCAATTGGTTTTATGGGATTTGACGGAAGCTTCAACCATGCGATTATCATCCGTTCGTTTCTAAGTAAAGATCATCATCTGCATTATCAGGCAGGTGCAGGTGTGGTTTCGGGAAGCATACCTGAAAATGAATTACAGGAAGTTTACAATAAATTAGGAGCTTTAAATAAAGCACTGGAATTGGCAGAAGAAATTTAAGTATTTGGTGGTTGAGGTTCTCAAAACCACACTTTATATATTGAAATTATGAAAAAGAAAATATTAGTCATCGATAATTACGATTCGTTTGTGTACAATTTGGTTCATTATTTAGAAGAATTTGATTGTGAAGTAACAGTGCGTCGTAATGATCAAATCGAATTGGAAGAAGTAAATGAATTTGATAAAATTCTTCTTTCACCCGGCCCCGGAATTCCGGTTGAAGCCGGCAAAATGATGGAAATCATCCAAAAATTCTCTCCTACCAAAAGCATCTTTGGAGTTTGCTTGGGGCAGCAGGCAATAGGAGAAGTTTTCGGTGGAAAGTTGGAAAATCTGGATAATGTTTTTCACGGAGTTGCCACTTTTTCAATTGTCAAAGTTGCGGACGAACCTTTATTTCAAAACATTCCGACTCATTTTGAAATCGGAAGATATCATTCCTGGGTAGTTTCTCGTGAGAATTTTCCGGATGAATTGGAAATAACATCGGTCGATGAAACCGGACAAATTATGTCGCTTCGCCACAAAAAATATGATGTACGAGGCGTTCAGTTTCACCCGGAAAGCATTCTGACGCCCTTTGGAAAAAAGATAATCGAAAACTGGGTAAATAATTAAGCTAATTCAAAATTCTCTCATAGAAACTTGATCGAATTCGTCAAAAATTTAAACCTAACTGAATAGTGATGGACAGCACAATACAAAGACTAACACACTACGAGCAACTGAGCAAAGAAGAAGCCCGGAAACTTTTGGTTGAAATTTCCGAAGGAAAGTACAATCCCGGGTCTATCGCAGTTTTGCTCACTGTATTTATGATGCGCCCCATTACGATTGGCGAATTGGAAGGCTTTCGGGACGCATTGTTGGAACTCTGTAAAAAAGTTGATTTAGGAGGAGTAGAAACGATTGATCTTTGCGGAACAGGCGGCGACGGAAAAAATACTTTCAATATTTCCACTTTGGCATCATTTATCGTTGCGAGTTGCGGCATCCCGGTTACCAAACACGGGAATTATGGCGTATCCTCAGTAAGCGGAAGCAGCAATGTCCTGGAGTCTCTGGGTGTGAAGTTTACAAATGATAATGACTTATTGAAACGAAGCCTGAATGAAGCCGGCATTTGTTTTTTGCATGCGCCTTTGTTTCATCAGGCGATGAAAAATGTAGCACCTGTACGGAAAGAATTGGGGTTGAAAACTTTTTTCAATATGTTGGGTCCGATGATCAATCCGGCTTTCCCCAAACATCAATTGGTGGGCGTTTTTGACCTGGAACTGATGCGATTGTATGGTTATCTCTACCAGAAAGGCGATAAAAATTATTCTATTATTCATTCTCTTTCCGGTCACGATGAAATTTCGCTTACGAGCCATTCAAAATTTATTTCCAATGAAAAGGAAGGAATTATTTCTCCGTCTGATTTCGGAGTGAATCCGGTTTCCGATGCAGAAATTTTTGGCGGGGATACACAAGCAGAGGCTTCGGATATTTTTTTGAAAATAATTTCAGGCAATGGAACAGAAGCTCAAAATAATGTGGTTTGTGCCAATGCCGGGCTCGCAGTTTCGATGGTAAAAAAGATTGCGTTAAAAGAAGGATTTGAACTGGCAAAAGAGAATTTGTTGAATGGAAAAGCAAAGCTTTCATTGGATAAATTAATTAGTCTCAACCTCTAAGGTTACATAATAAGTGAAGATTAACCTTGGAGATAAAAGAATGGAAATGAACATTTTAGATAAAATAATAGCCGATAAACGAAAGGAAGTGGAGCTGAAAAAATCGGTTATTTCTATTTCTCAATTGGAGAATTCGGCTTTATTTGGGCGAAATACGTTTTCACTGACCGAGAAATTAAAACATTCGCAAAGTGGAATCATTGCGGAATACAAACGCCGATCACCTTCCAAATCCATCATCAATCAGGATTTAAACGTAGGTGATGTTGCAAAAGGATATG
Organism: Moheibacter lacus; assembly: GCA_040392505.1. Taxonomy (GTDB): domain Bacteria; phylum Bacteroidota; class Bacteroidia; order Flavobacteriales; family Weeksellaceae; genus Moheibacter; species Moheibacter lacus_A. Next base: position 15,030 of record JBEBVY010000017.1, read on the forward strand.
AAAAAGCAGGCGTTTGCGGAATGTCGGTTTTGACGGATCTGAAATATTTCGGAGGATCATTGGAGGATTTGTTGTTGGCGCGTGCGAGTTGTGATTTGTCGTTGTTACGAAAAGAATTCATCGTGGACGAATTCCAGATTCTGGAAGCCAAAGCTTTTGGTGCCGATGTGATTTTGTTGATTGCTGCCGTTCTCAGCCGTCAGGAAATCAAGCAATTTTCAGAATTGGCCAAAAAATTAAATCTGGAAGTTTTGTTGGAAGTTCATAATCGGGAAGAACTAGAAAAATCCATCATGCCGAGTATAGATATGATCGGTGTAAACAATCGGAATCTGAAAACATTCGAAGTGAGTTTAGACATCAGCAAGGATCTGGCAAAGCAGATTCCTGATGAATTTGTTAAAATTTCCGAAAGCGGAATCAGTGATTTTCATTCGATCAGAGAATTACAGGATTTTGGTTTTCAGGGATTTTTGATCGGAGAAAATTTTATGAAAACAAAGGATGCGGGAAAAGCGGCCAAAGAATTCATTCAAAACCTGGAACCATGAAACTCAAAGTATGTGGAATGAAATTTCCGGAAAATGTGAAAGCGGTTGCGGCTTTAGACCCGGATTATTTGGGATTTATTTTTTATGAAAAATCGGAGCGGAATTTTGAGGATATTTTGCCTGAAATTCCTTCCGGGATTCAAAAAGCAGGAATTTTTGTAAATGAAACCATTTCGACAATTCGAGAAAAAATAAACGAATTTAATTTGAATGTCATCCAGCTTCACGGAACGGAATCTTCCGTTTATGTGGAAGAATTGAAACAGAAATTGCCTGAGATTATGATTTGGAAAGCATTTTCAATCGGAGAAGAATTCGATTTTGAAAAATTGAAGATTTATGAAAACGCCGATGCTTTTTTGTTGGATACAAAAGGAAAAAATCACGGTGGAAACGGTGTCAAATTTAACTGGGAGATACTTGGAAATTACAAATTGGACAAAGAATTAATCCTCAGCGGAGGAATTTCTGCAGATGATGTCCCGCTGATTGACGATTTGCAAAAACAAATCCCACAATTAAAAACCGTAGATATTAACAGTCGTTTTGAAATCAAGCCGGGTTTAAAAGATGTGGATTTGGTGAAAAGTTTTTATGAAAAATTAAAATTAATAAAATGAATTATCAGGTAGATAAAAAAGGATATTATGGCAAATTCGGTGGTGCATTTGTCCCGGAAATGCTTTATCCAAATGTGGATAATTTAAAAAACAGTTATTTGGAAATAATTGAAACAGAAGAATTTAAACTGGAGTTTCAAAAATTATTAAAAGATTATGTGGGCAGACCGACGCCTTTATATTTTGCCAAACGATTATCCGAAAAATACGAGACAAAAATTTATTTGAAACGTGAAGATTTGTGCCATACAGGTGCGCACAAAATCAACAATACGCTGGGTCAAATTATTTTAGCCAAAAAACTCGGAAAAAAGCGAATCATCGCCGAGACCGGAGCCGGTCAACACGGAGTCGCAACGGCAACGGCCTGTGCCCTGATGGGGTTGGAATGCATTGTTTATATGGGTGAAATCGATATCGCCCGACAAGCGCCCAACGTTGCCCGAATGAAAATGCTTGGAGCCACGGTTATTCCTGCAAAATCGGGCAGTAAAACCCTGAAAGACGCTACCAATGAGGCCATCCGGGATTGGATCAATCATCCTGTTGATACGCATTATATCATTGGTTCGGTGGTAGGGCCGCATCCGTATCCCGATATGGTCGCAAGATTTCAATCGGTAATTTCCGAAGAAATTAAAAAACAATTAAAAGAAGCGGAAGGAACTGAAAACCCGGATTATGTGATCGCTTGCTTAGGTGGAGGAAGCAATGCCGCGGGTGCTTTTTACCATTTTTTAGAAGAAGAAAAGGTGAAATTGATTGCGGCAGAAGCTGCCGGAAAAGGAATTGATTCGGGTGAAAGCGCAGCAACTTCGGTTTTGGGAAAGGAAGGAATCATCCACGGAAGCAATACACTGTTGATGCAAACCGACGATGGACAAATCACAGAACCTTATTCGATTTCCGCGGGATTGGATTATCCGGGAGTCGGGCCGCTCCATGCGCATCTATTTGAAAGCGGGAGGGCTGAATTTATGGCGATAACTGATGATGAAGCGATGCAAGCCGGAATGAATTTGACTAGAACGGAAGGGATCATTCCCGCGATTGAAAGTGCGCATGCTTTTGCGGTTTTAGACAAGAAAAAATTCAACCCAAATGACATTGTAGTGATAAACCTTTCGGGGCGCGGTGATAAAGATTTGGAAACGTACATTAGGTATTTTGGATATTAATATTTAGAAGTTCGAATCTCGAAATTCGAATTTCGCAAAACGAAAAAAATGAATCGAATCAATCAAAAATTAGCAGAAAATAAAAAGATACTTTCCGTCTATTTTACAGCTGGATTTCCTGCGTTAAATGATACGGTGGAAATTCTGCAAAACTTAGAGAAATCGGGCGTTGACATGGTGGAAATCGGGTTGCCTTTCAGTGATCCGCTGGCCGACGGGCCAACCATTCAGGCAAGCTCAACCCGGGCATTGGAAAATGGAATGACTTCAGAAGTTTTGTTTGATCAATTGAAAGAAGTTCGAAATTCAGTCCAAATTCCATTAATCATCATGGGTTATTTTAATCCCATTCTTCAATACGGCATGGAAGATTTTTGTGCAAAATGTTCAGAGGTTGGAATCGATGGATTAATTATTCCCGACTTGCCGGTGGATGTATATGGAGAAAATTATAAAAAAATATTTGAGAAATACGGATTGATCAATATTTTCCTGATCACACCGCAAACAACGGAAGAAAGGATTCGTTACATAGATGAAATTTCCAGTGGATTTATTTATATGGTCAGTTCGGCGAGTGTGACGGGTGCTCAAAAAGAATTTGGAAAAAGACAAACGGACTATTTTAAGAGAATTCAACAAATGAATTTGAAAAATCCCCAAATTGTCGGATTTGGAATCAGCAATCAAGAAACTTTTGAATCGGCAACGCAATACGCAAAGGGAGCGATCATCGGTTCCGCCTTTGTGAAATTTATAGAAGAAAATCCGGTAGAAAAGATTCCGGAATTCATCCAAACGATTAGAAAATAATAAAGGTGGCTTCGAGAACCTCAGCCACCTTTATTCAATATTTTAATTCAACTTATTTTTTAGACCATTCTTTAATGGAATCCTCATTCATTTTGATGTAATCCTCATTTCCGGCTTTTTTGGCAGCATCCAAAGATTGTTGTGCCAGTGAAATTGCACCTTTCACATCACCTGCTTTTGCATAAATTAAAGACTGCTGGCGTAACTGAAAAAATTTGGGGTCTTTGTTTAATTTCATTCCTTCGTCAAACCATTTTTTGGCTTGCTGAATGTCTTTTTCGGTGGTAAAATAATAATTGGCGGCAGCCATATAATCCTGAGCCGTAGGAGAACCTTTCATCGCGGCATCGATGGAGGCCATCACTTTTTTATCGGTCGGAACTTCAATTTTGAATTCCACATATACATTGCTCCATAAAAAGCCCAATTTGGCATTGTCATTTTGGATATCGCCCAATGTAATTTCAAAAGTTTCAATTTCAAAAGGAAGTGTAAATACTTTTGCAGTAGTTTTTGCCACTACTTTTTTATCGTCCCATTTTTCCGGAACGCCCCAATTCTCGTTTTCCGAATAGATATAAATTTCCCAATTCTCTTTTTCGGGTTTTGTGAAAATCGCATATTTTCCGGCTTTTATAGATTGTCCGTCCACGATTACATCATCGGAAAAGGAAATGGTCGTATTTTTATTGGCTCCTGTTCTCCAGATTTTTCCATAAGGAACCAATTCGCCAAAGATAACTCTGTCATTTTTACCGGGTCTAGAATATTCAATTTCAATGTCAGTTAATCCGACTTTGAATTCTAAATCAGCAGAAGGGCTGGGCTGTGGAGTCACAATCTGCGCCTGAGTTCCGAGCGTAAACAAGGAAAAAATCGAAAGAATAAGAAGTTGTTTCATTTTAATTTATTTTGATTTGAACATATTTTTCTCAAATTTAGTCTAAATTATTTCATCCGTACTTCAATCAGTTTAATATTTTACAGGTATTTACAGCTTCTTATTATTCAGGATAATTTATTATTTCAAAAATCTTCTATGCCGTATCTTTGCAACCAAATATGTTAGAAAAGAAAGAAACACAATACGAAAAAGTGGTTTTAGTGGGATTGATCACACGAGAACAACCTGAAGAAAAACTAGAAGAATACATGGACGAACTTGAGTTTTTGGCTTATACCGCCGGAGCTGAAGTCGCACAGCGTTTTACCCAAAGACTGGAAAAATCCGACTCTAAGTTTTTTGTGGGTTCAGGGAAACTAAATGAAATCAAGCTGTTTGTAGAAGAAAACGAAATCGACACGATTATTTTTGATGATGAATTAACGCCTTCTCAATTAAAGAACATTGAAAAAGTTCTGGATAAAAAGGTGCTTGATAGAACCCAATTGATTTTGGATATTTTTGCCCAACGCGCCCAAACTTCTTATGCGAGAACACAGGTCGAATTGGCGCAATACGAATATCTTTTGCCCCGACTGACCCGGATGTGGACACACTTGGAGCGTCAGCGTGGAGGAATCGGGATGCGCGGACCGGGAGAGACTGAAATCGAGACCGACCGCCGGATCATCCGTGACCGGATTACTTTGCTCAAAGAAAAACTGAAATCCATCGACAAACAAATGGCAACACAGCGCAAGAACCGTGGTGCTTTGGTGCGTGTGGCCTTGGTCGGATATACCAACGTCGGTAAATCTACGCTGATGAACGTTTTGAGTAAGTCCGAAGTATTTGCCGAAAACAAATTATTTGCGACGCTGGATACCACCGTTCGGAAAGTTGTCATCGGCAACCTGCCATTTTTGTTGACCGATACGGTGGGATTCATCCGGAAGTTGCCTACGCAATTGGTAGAATCGTTTAAATCTACTTTGGATGAGGTTCGCGAAGCGGATTTATTGGTGCATGTAGTGGATATCTCTCATGAAAGCTTTGAGGATCATATCCATTCCGTAAATCAGATTTTGGATGAAATTGACAGCAAGGACAAACCGACCATTCTGGTTTTCAATAAGATTGATAATTTCTCTTATGTAAAAAAGCAGGAAGATGACCTTACCGAAGTAAAACGTGAAAATATTTCATTGGAAGAATGGAAACGCACTTGGATGGCCAAAAGTGAACATCCGACATTGTTTATTTCCGCAACGGAAAAGAAAAATTTGGATGAACTTCGTAAAACCATTTATGAAGAAGTAAAGAAAATCCACATCACGCGTTTTCCGTATAATGATTTTTTGTTTGAATATTTTGAGGAGGAGAATTAGTCAATTTGAAAATTTGAGAATGAAAAGAATGTGGTAAATTTATAAAATGAACCTTCAGATTATTTCAGCGCAATTATTGGATAAATACCTTCGTAGTATTCCAGAAGGGGTATTTGAAGCCTTTAGCCGTTTGAAAGAAGCTGAAATATCTACCAAAGATTTTAGTTTTTATACTTCAGTTGCTTCAGTTTTCAGCAGTAAAATTGAAGGAGAGGAAGTTGAGATGGATTCTTACATAAAACACAAAAAGTTCGGAATTGAATTTCTTCCTGATTATACCAAAAAGATAGACGATTTATATAATGCTTATATTTTTGCGCAGGAAAATCGGATGACTCCGGAGAATATTGCCAAAGCGCACAAATTTTTGAGTAAGAACTTTGTAGGATCCCGGTGGCAAGGAGAATTTCGTAGTCAAAATATGTATGTTTCGACGCCGGAAGGTAAAATCGAATATGTAGCTGCAATTCCGGGAAGTGTTGAACGCGAAATGACAAAATTTTATACAGATCTGCAAATGCTTTTGGAAGCTAAACTGAGCTTTGAACAGGTTTTTTATTACGCCTCATTCATTCATCTTGTTTTTGTCAAGATTCATCCGTGGGTAGATGGAAACGGAAGAACAGCACGTTTGTTGGAAAAATGGTTTGTAGCCGAAAAGTTGGGTGAAAAAGCATGGTTTATGGAAAGCGAAAAAATGTATTACGAACATCACCAACTTTATTATAACAACCTTCGCCTATTAGGGCTTGAATATGAACTATTGGATTATTCAACAGCCCTTCCTTTTTTGTTCATGTTGCCCAAGGTGCTTACTATTGGGAGTTAATGAATGATCTAAAACCTCAAAATCAATTCACATGCCCCAATTTCACCAATTTCTGATGATCCAGGATTTTGATTTTCCTTCCTTCGACTTCGATTAAATGATCGGTTTTGAATTCGGAAATCAGTCTGATGGCGGATTCTGTCGCAGTTCCGATGAGGTTGGCCATTTCTTCCCGAGTCAGGGAGATTTTGATGAAGCCGTCTTTGTCGGTTCCCAATTTCTTTTCGAGTAACAATAAAACTTCTGCCAAACGTTCGCGAACGGTTTTTTGTGCCAGGAAAGTGATGGTTTGAGCAGATTCGCCCAAATCTTCCGAAATTCTTCTCAAAATGTCAAATGCCAGTTTAGGGTGGAATTCCAAAACTTTCAGGAAAAACTTTTCCGGAATGAAACACACTTCAGTGCCCTCCATTGCTGTTGCAGAAGCACCATAAGGCTGTTTGGATAAAATAGAACGATAACCGATGATGTCACCCGATTTGGTAAAACGCAAAATCTGTTCTTTCCCGTTAAATCCCAGTTTGAACATTTTTGCCGTGCCCTTGTCCAGATAATAAATCCCTTTGGGAGTAGCTCCTTCCTCTATGATGGTCTCCCCTTTTTTGTACGAAATAATCTTTTTTTCATGACTCAATTCAGCGAGTTCTTCTTTGGAGAAGTGTTTTAGAATTTCTTGATTTTCAAATAATTCACAGATATTTGTAACATTTTCTAAGATATCGGACATAGGGTATGACTTAAATCAGCACAAATTTAAGTTAATTCACTTGAATTAGGAAGTAATTTTGCAAAATCTATGGCGGAAAGCTGTTTTCATTGTGGTCAAAATTTAGAGACTGAAGATATTTACTTCGACCAGAAACACTTTTGTTGTGTAGGCTGTAAGACGGTTTATGAAATTCTCAACCAAAATGGATTGGAGAATTTTTATGCGATGAATCGAGACGCCGGTGTGCGTCCGGATGACAAAGCCAATCGACATTTTGACTTTTTAGATACGCCTGAAATTTTTGAGAAAGTGGTCGATTTTTCTGAAGAAGGCGTGACGGTAGTTCAATTTCATATCCCTGTAATTCATTGTACTTCATGTGTTTGGTTGTTAGAGAGTTTGCATGAAATTCATCCCGACATTATTTATTCGACCGTCAATTTCTCCAAAAAAGATATTCAAATTTCCTATCGAAATGAAAACCTAAAGTTGAGTGAAGTTGCCAGATTTCTGACACAATTGGGTTATAAGCCTTCCATCAATCTTCAATCTTTTGATAAAACCGAATCCAAAACAGACAGGAGTTTACTTTTAAAGATAGGAGTCGCGGGATTTTGTTTTGGAAATATCATGCTTTTGGCATTTCCTGAATATACTTTACCGTTTTCAAATTCCAGTCCGGAAGCTTGGTTAGAAGGAAATAAAGAATTTTTCCGCTGGGGGATGTTTTTGTTGTCGCTGCCCATCATGTTTTTTGCTGCGACAGACTATTTTAAATCGGCTTGGCTCGGAATAAAAAATCGATATATTAATATTGACCTTCCCATTGCTATTGGGTTTTGGGTTTTGTTTCTGCGAAGTACCTACGACATCATTTTTGATATAAGTCCGGGATTTTTTGACAGTATTGCGGGGCTTGCTTTTTTTATGTTGATAGGGAAATGGTTTCAGCAACAAACCTACAAATCATTGGCATTTGACCGGGATTATAAATCTTTTTATCCGATTGCGGTGATAAAAATTTCGAAAGCAACAGAAGAACCCACACTGGTTTCTGATTTAAAAATCGGGGACAGAATAGTCATCAGAAACGAAGAAATCATTCCTGCAGATGCTGTTTTGATCAAGGGTGAAGCCATGATTGACAATAGTTTTGTGACGGGTGAATCCAGGTTAATTTCCAAAAGTCCGGGAGATAAGATTTTTGCCGGAGGAAAACAATCCGGAACCGCTTTGGAACTGGAAATCATAAAAGAAGTGGACCAAAGTTATTTGACCCAACTTTGGAACAATGAAGCTTTCCGGAAATCGGAATCGGGATTGAACCGTTTGACCAACACCATCAGCCGTTATTTTGTTTGGACGATTTTGAGTATAGCCATCGCATCAGGTATTTTTTGGTATTTTTATGATTCTTCAGAAGTTTTGCAAGTGGTCACAGCAATTCTTATCATCACTTGTCCTTGTGCTTTGGCGCTTTCTTCTCCGTTTATTTTGGGAAATGTGATGCGTATTTTTGGCGAAAAGAAATTTTACATCAAAAGTACATCGGTGATTGAGTCTATGGCCAAAACAGATGAAATTGTTTTTGATAAAACGGGTACTATCACTGAAAATCAAAGTGCAGATGTGCGTTATTCGGGAGAAGAATTAAATCCGGAAGAATTGACCGAAATCAAATCCGTTTTAAAGAATTCCAATCATCCGTTGAGCCGGATTTTATATGAGAAATTAAGTTCGGAGCGATTAATTCCGGTATCGGGCTATGAAGAAATATTGGGAAAAGGGCAACGAGGAGAGGTAAACGGAAAGGAAATTAAAATCGGTTCAAAATCCTATGTGGGCATAACAGAAGAAACCCCGGTAAATCGCACGCAGGTTTATGTTTCGGTGAACGGAGAAGTCAAAGGAAAATATGAATTCCACAACAGATATCGGGGAGGATTGGAAGATGTGCTGAAAAAACTAAACGGCTATGGATTGACGATTCTGTCGGGTGACAATGATTCGGAATCAGCCAAATTAAAAACACTTTTTCCTGAAAGAACGAGCTATTATTTCAATCAGTCTCCGGAAGATAAACTGCGGTACATTGAAAAACTTCAGTCGGTAGAAAAAGATGTGCTGATGCTGGGTGACGGGCTCAATGATTCCGGTGCGCTGAAGCAGAGTGATGTCGGGATTGTAATTTCTGAAGATGTCAATAATTTTTCCCCTTCCTGTGATGCTATTCTGGATTCGGGTTATTTTTCTTATTTGCCTGAATTTATGCGTTTTTCCAAATTATCAATCAAACTGATTTGGACGGCTTTTTTGATTAGTTTTTTGTATAATCTGGTAGGATTGGGATTTGCGATTTCAGGAAATTTAGAGCCGGTAGTAGCGGCGATTTTGATGCCGATTAGTTCAATTTCGGTTGTGGTATTTGCTACGCTGAGTACGCGAATTGCATCAAAATTTGTATTTAGAAATTTAGAATGAGTATAAATTACCGGGCAAATCATAGGCTCTGATCAAAATCATTACAATTTTACGACTGCAATTGTACATTTGTAATCGTTATGGGGATCGTGATTTTAATGGTGATTGCAAGCGTTTCTTTGGCGGCAGTATTTTTAGGATTATTTTTGCTGGGAGCCAAAAAAGGGCAGTTTGATGAGGACGAATCTCCCGCCGTTAGGATGCTCATGGATGATAAAAAAACTAAAGACAAAATTGACACATAATGCAAATGCAAACTTTTAAGTACGATAACAGAATCGTAAAGTATTTTCTTTATGCCACAATATTTTGGGCCGTCATGGCCTTTACATTTGGCGTTTTGGTTGCGACCTTAAAGTTTTTTCCGGAATTACCGGATTATATTTTTGGTTCGGATGATCCGAGGATCGGAGGAAGCATAGATGGTCTTGCGGCAACCAACGGGATGGCCGGTTTTGGACGTTTAAGGATGATTCACACCACATTTGCCGTATTCGCCTTTGTAGGTAACGGATTTTTTGCAGGAGCTTATTATTCCTTGCAAAGATTGCTGAAAGCAAGAATGGGAAGTGATTTGATGAGCTGGACGCATTTCTGGAGCTGGCAGTTGTTTATTTTATTGTCTTTGGTAACTTTTCTGCTTGGGTTTAATACCTCCAAAGAATATGCAGAGCACGAGTGGCCACTTGACATTTTGATTGCTTTTTCTTGGATAATTTTTGGTTTCAATATGTTGAAAACCATTTACAGAAGAAGAGTTCGACATTTATACGTAGCCATTTGGTTTTATTTGGGTACCTGGACGGCTGTAGCCATGCTCCACATCTTTAATAATCTGGAAATTCCGATTAGCTGGAGCTTAACTGCACCGAAAAGTTATTCTTTGTATGCAGGTGTACAAGATGCCCTTGTGCAATGGTGGTATGGACATAATGCTGTTGCATTTGTATTGACCACGCCAATTTTGGGATTGATGTATTATTTTGTTCCAAAAGCAGCCAATCGTCCTGTTTTCTCCTATAAATTATCGATTATCCACTTTTGGTCATTGATTTTTATCTACATCTGGGCAGGACCTCACCATTTGTTATATACATCTTTACCGGCTTGGGTTCAGGCGGTAGGAACCGGATTTTCCATTATGTTACTCGCGCCGTCTTGGGGAGGAATGTTAAATGGATTATTGACATTGAGAGGAGCTTGGGATAAGGTAAGAGAAGAGCCTGTTTTAAAATTCTTTGTGGTGGCGATTACTTGTTATGGTATGGCAACTTTTGAAGGACCGATGTTGGCCACCAAAACACTCAATAAAATCGGACACTTTACCGACTGGGTACCGGCTCACGTTCACGTGGGGACATTGGGATGGAATGGATTTATTCTATTTGGGATGATATATTGGTTAATTCCAAAAATGTTCAATACAAAATTAGCTTCCAACAAATTGGCCAATGCACACTTCTGGATTGGAACCATGGGAATCCTTTTCTGGGTAATTCCTATGTATGTTGCCGGATGGACACAAGGACTTATGTGGCAACAATTCAATGAAGACGGAACGCTTAAATACGGAAACTTCTTACAGACCGTAACCATTTTGAAAGATTGGTTGTATCCGATGCGTGCATTTGGTGGAGCGCTGTATCTGACAGGTGGTATCTTAATGGTGATCAATGTTTGGAGAACTGTTAGAAAAGGAAATTATGTTCCAAATGAAGAAGCAGAAGCCCCGGCTCTTGCCAAAATCAGTTCAGCCCGTAAAAAAGGAGAAGGTGCTCATACCTGGTTGGAGAGAATGCCTACTTTGTTGACAGTTCTTTCATTTGTTGCAGTAGCGATAGGAGGTGCTGTCGAAATCATTCCGACCATCGTAGTGAAATCCAATGTTCCGACCATTGCTTCGGTGACTCCTTATACTCCACTTGAATTGGAAGGAAGAGATTTATATATACGGGAAGGATGTAATGCCTGTCACACGCAGATGATTCGGCCATTCCGTGATGAGGTAAAAAGATATGGTGAGTATTCCAAACCTGGAGAATATGTGTACCATCACCCATTCCTTTGGGGTTCCCAAAGATCCGGGCCGGACTTACACAGAGAAGGTGGAAAAATGCCTGACTCTTGGCATTATAAACATATGTGGGATCCGCGTGATACTTCACCGGGCTCGATCATGCCGAGATATCCTTGGTTGATTGCCAATAAACTCGATCGTGGACGTACTGTTTCAAAAATGGAAACCATGGTGAAATTGGGCGTACCGTATGAAGAAGAAGATTTTGATGGCATGACGGAATCTATGGACCAACAGGCACTTGCAATTGAGAAGAGTGTATTTGCGGACGCAGCAGAAATAAAAGCCAGATTTGAAAAAGAGGCCAAAGAGAAAGGAGATGATTTTGTGCCGTTGAGAGATCGTGAGATTACCGCATTGATTGCTTATTTACAGCGTTTGGGTACTGATATTTCAACAGAAGAAACAGAAACTACCAGTATAATAGGTTCAGAAGCCAAATAAAGGATGTTAAAATATTTTAAAGATACTTTTACCAATTATGAAAATGCAGATGTATTGCAGACCATCTCATTGGTATTGTTTGTCGTATTCTTTTTGGCATTGATTTACTTTATTTGGAACCGGCCAAAAGATTATTACAAAGAAGATTCAGAATTACCTTTGGACAAGGACGAAAATTAAAAAAATGAATTCGAATTTAATTCGATTGAAATAAAATTAAGGACACATGAAACAACGTACGCCAGGAAGAGTATTTATACCAATTATCATGGTTTCCATCATCGCCATCGTGATGATGGTTACACCAATTGGGTTTGATAGAAGTACAGGTGTTTGGGGCTTTTTCAGCAATACATGGAAACATTTCGTTGAGACCTATTCAAGCGGAATGGCCATAGGAATTGTAATCATTGCCCTCATCATGCTTTTGATTGTAAATGCCATCAACAAAGTGGTTGAAAGCCAGAAATTCAAAAAATTGTCTCCTCAACAGCAAGAGCAATATGTAGTGATGTCCAAACAAAATTATTTCAAACGATTGATCAGCAGTGGTAGAAACCGTCAGACAGACGAGGAAGAAGAAGCCATCATACTGGATCACGGATTTGACGGGATAAAAGAATTGGACAATGCTCTTCCGCAGTGGTGGTTGGCCATGTTCTACATGGGGATTGTTTTCATGGTCGTATATGTATTGGCGTACAGTTTTACAGATTTTGCCCATCCTTATGCAGAATATGAAGAGCACAACGCAATAGAAACGGCAAAAGTTGAAAAATGGATCAAAGAAAATGATATCGATATTAACGGAGCAAAAAATAAATATTTAGATGCGCAGGCAATTGAAAATGGAAAGAAAACATTTGAAACCATTTGTGCAACTTGTCATAGAGCAGACGGTGGAGGAGGAATCGGTCCAAATTTGACTGATGATTATTGGGTCAACAAAGTACAGGACAGTGTTTTCTATAATATCTATGATATTGTGTACAACGGAAGCCCGAAAAATCCACAGATGCGACCATTTGGAAAAAAGGGTGAATTGACAGGTCTTGCTATTCAGGATGTAGCATCTTACGTTTATTATATAAACCAAGAACAAGAAACTATTACAGTAAATGAAGGAGGTGCAACTCCCCAAGGAGATTTAATCAAAGAATGGGCAAAGGATGAAGTAGGAGCTCCGACTACAACTTCCACTCCGGCCGAAGGCGAGACATCAGGAAACGACAACGCCGGCCAAGAAGATTCTGCCCAATAAAATATTCCCATTTTTTGACTTTAGAAATGGGATCGAAAAAATAAAATGGACGATTCTCAAATCAAAGATCAGGATTTAGCTCAACTTTCTGAAGAGGAAGAAGCATTTAGATCCAGTATTGGAACTATGGACAGAAAAGGAAAACGCCAATGGGTGTTTCCTAAAAAACCAAACGGAAGATATACAAAATACAGGACATGGGTGAGTTATGTCCTCCTCGCAATTCTGGTCATCGCACCATTTGTGAAATTGCCCAATGGAAATCCGCTCTTTATGTTTAATATCCCTAAAGGCGAATTCATCATCTTTGGATTTCCATTTTTTACTTCCGATTTCTTTTTATTGGCAATCGGGATGATTACGACCATTGTTTTCATCGTACTATTTACCGTTGTTTATGGTCGTATTTTCTGCGGATGGATTTGTCCCCAAACCATTTTCATGGAGCATGTATTTCGTCGGATCGAATATTGGATCGAAGGCGACCGCCCCAAACAAATGAAACTGGCCAAACAGGAATGGGATGAAGAAAAGATCAGAAAACGTTTGTTGAAATGGATCATTTTTTCACTGATTTCCTTTTTGATCGCCAACGTTTTTCTGGCCTATATCATAGGTTCAGATGCCTTGTTGGATTTGGTAAAAGAAGGCCCTAACAAAAATTGGAGTACGTTCATCGGTCTGATTGTTTTTACCGGATTGTTCTATTTTATTTTTGCATGGTTCAGAGAACAAGTTTGTACGCTGGTTTGTCCTTATGGCCGTTTACAGGGTGTATTGATCGATAAAAAAACCATCATCGTTGCTTACGACTTTAAACGCGGTGAATCCACAGCCGGCCGTTCCAAATTCCGAAAAGGAGAAGACCGTCAAGCAGCCGGAAAAGGAGACTGTATCGACTGTAAACAATGTGTGGTTGTTTGTCCTACCGGAATTGACATCCGCAACGGAACGCAATTGGAGTGTGTAAACTGTACGGCCTGTATAGATGCTTGTGATGAAGTCATGGAAAAAGTCAATTTCCCAAAAGGATTGATACGCTATGCTTCAGAAGAAAACATAGAAACCGGACAGAAATTCAAAGTAACAGGAAGGATGATCGCTTATACATTGGTGCTCATAGCGATGATTGCTGCTATCAATGTATTTTTATTTAGCCGAAATAATGTCGAAGTCAAATTCTTACACGTTCCCGGTAAAAGTTATAAAATAGAAGGAGAAAGCATTTCCAATTTGTATCAATATACTTTATACAACAAAACAAATGGTGACCTGAAGGTGAATTTTGCCGTGAAATCACATGAAGACGGTAAAATCCGGATTTTGGACGGACCATCCACCATCATCTTAACCAAAGGAAATGTCCAGCAAGGTGTCGTGGAAATCAGAATCCCTAAAGAAGATGTCAGTTCCTATAAAGAACCGGTTACCGTAGTGGCAATAGATGAAAACGGAAAAGAATTGGATGATTATTTAACGAGTTTTTCAGCACCTTATTGATATGGCTAAATTTAAATTTACATGGGCACACGGCCTGATGATCGCATTGGGAAGTTTTATCGTGTTTATCACTTCGCTTGTGTTTTTTGCCGGAAATATGGGCGAAATGGTCGAAGACAATTATTACGAAAAAACCGTTCATTATCAGGACGATATTGATGCTGCCAAACGCGCTAATTCACTCGCCCAAAAACCTGAAATCATCCCACAAGCAAACGGATATTTAATCCGCTTTTATGACCAACCCCAAAGTGGTGATGTTTGGTTTTTGCGGTCAAACAATAGTGAAGAAGACGTCAAACAGCCTTTAAAACTCAATTCGAGAAAGGAACAATTGATCCATGCGTTGGATTTAAAAAACGGCGAATACGATGTGTCTCTCCGCTGGATTCAAAACGGCCAAAATTATTTGCTTAAACAAAAAGTGAATTGGAAAGCTCCTTCCTCATAATTGCTTTGATGCTCGGTCTTGCATCCAGTTTGCACTGTGTAGGGATGTGCGGGCCGATTGCTTTTTCACTCGGAATCAATCCGGAAAATAAATTGGATTTCACACTGCGAAATCTTACTTATCAATTGGGACGTATTACCACTTATTCGGTTTTGGGTGCTTTATTGGGAGTGATCGGATATGGCGTTTCCTTTGCAGGATTGCAAAATCCGTTCAGTATAGCAGTTGGAATCCTGATGATTTTGATTGCTTTGTTACCCAAAAATCTGGGAGCAGACAACCTCGGGATGAAACCCTTTGCGCGTATCATGTACCAAATCAAATCGGGATTGGGTCAATTCCTGAGAAGAAAAAATTATTCCTCGCTTTATATCACCGGATTACTAAACGGATTGCTTCCCTGCGGAGCTGTGTATGCAGCTTTAACAGGCTCTATGGCTATGGGTGGTGTTTGGGAAGCGGCGTTGTTCATGACTTGTTTCGGATTGGGAACGGTTCCGTTGATGTTTGCTTCCGTATTGGCCGGAAATGTGGTGAGCTTACAAACCCGACAAAAAATAGTCAAATTCCTTCCTTATCTGATGGTTTTGCTTGGAATTTTATTCATTCTCAGAGGACTGAACCTCAATATTCCTTATATTTCTCCTGCGGTTGAAAGTTTACAGCCAAACGGAGAGGGTCATGAGCATTGATTATTCGTCTTTATCGATTCTTCCCGTTGGCGCGGATATAGCTTCGCTCAGTTCGGCTTTCGTCTCGTGTGCAATCCATGCTTTTCTCGATAGATGCGCTATTTTTCTGAGTGCTTGCTTTGTCTGATTGGGACAATCCTATAATTTGATTTTTAATTGTATTTTTAGAGAATGTTTGAAAATGGGTTTAATCACGGATTGCAAATCCGCAACATCGGGATGAAGACAAAACTTTCCAATATAAAATTTAAAAATTTCTTATTCATCTTCTCTCTTTCTATGTTCATAAGCTGTAAAGTACATAAAATTAGCGATCAGTCTAAAGAATGGCAACCCTATAAGAAAAAAGATATTTTGATTTTTAAGTCTTCAAAGGGGGAATTTGATACGATTTGGATAAAAAAGGTTTCGTTTGATATTGCTGTTGATGACCATCTTTCCTTTAATCCAAACAGATTTCAAACTTTAAGTGTAACAGGGGAAATCTCCCTTCAGAGACCTTATCCTTTGCAAAGAGGATTACCTATACGAAGAACTTTTATCAATATGCTTTCTATCTATGCGAACGATCCGGATTATATATCTTTAGATTTTACCAAGAGATTGGATACAATTAGTTATTCTCCTACAAGAGAATCAATAGATGAGTTAAGTAAATTAGAAGTGGAATCTCCACGCTTCAAGTACAATTCTTTTGAAATAAAGTCCGAGAGTTCACCTATAAAACCAAATCTAATCTACTTAACTAAGTATTGGTGGAGTAAAGAATATGGGTATATACGCTATGAATTTAGCAATGGATATTATTGGGAATTACAGCAGTTTATAAGAGATGGGAAAAATATTTTACCCTAAATTGGTAAACTCCAAAACGTGTTGATGAGACAACTAAAAGAAAAATTAAATTGGCCAGCTTGGTTAGGACTTAAGGAATAAAAAGTTTAATAAACAGAATGAGAGGCAATTTTGTAACTTTGAAAAAATCAAATGGTTATGGACTCAACAGTAGATTTAAAAAATAGAATCATCAATTATATAGAAAATGCAGATGAAAGGATATTGAGAATCATCAATGCAATTATAGAAACAGAAAATGAAGAACAAGGGCTATCCCAGTCCCATAAAGATTTATTGGATCAACGCTTGAAATACCACAAAGAAAATCCCTCAGATGGAAAAACCTGGGAAGAAATCAAAGAATCTTTAAAAGTGCAATATGGCTTATGATTTAGTCATAAAAACTTTAGCCGAAAAAGATATTTCGCAAGCTGTAGAATGGTACGCCAAACAATCGCAACAACTTCTTCCAAAATTAGTAAAATCCATTGACAACAGTTTAGAATCCATCAGGGAAAATCCTGAACACTACCAAAAAAGATATGAAGAAGTACGTATTGTCTTTACCCAAAAGTACCCCTATGGGATTTATTATACAGTAGAAGAAAATACTGTTTTTGTTCATGCGATACTCCACACCAAACAAAATCCCGAAACCGGAATCGGAAGACTAAATTAACTACCCTTAAAATTCTATACATAAAACCCTTGCGATCTTCGGTTAATAAACCCCCTTATTTTTAACCGCTAAGAACGCAAAGAATTGCGCAAAGAACACAAAGTGATAAACTATGTATTCTCCGTGATCTCTGTGGTAAAATCATCGTTGCCCACGAGGTATATCGTTCAATTATAGAAATCGATCTCTAAAACCTACTTCCATTCCTTCGGAATCTCACAAATCGGAATCGGAACCATTTTATGCAAGTTGGCACGATGGCGTTTTTCATAAATCTCCATTACTTCCCTTTCCCTGCCGGAGAAATCTTTGGAAATCTGTCCGCGCTCAGCCGCTTTCATCGCCCATTCCAGTTCATCATAACTGGCGCCTATTTGGTCCTCGTCGGTACGGTTGTCGCCAAATAAACCATCGGTAGGAGCCGCTTTCTGAATGTCTTGGTTGATGCCCATAAATGCGGCTATTTCATAAACTTCCGATTTCATCAGATCGGCAATCGGGCTGATGTCCACGCCGCCGTCACCATATTTGGTAAAAAATCCCACTCCGAAATCCTCTACTTTGTTTCCCGTTCCGGCCACGAGATAGCCGTGAATTCCGGCATAATAATAAAGCGAGGTCATGCGCAGTCGTGCTCTGGTGTTGGCAAGTGATAAATTATAGGAATATTCGTTTTCCGATTTAGCTACTGACAGAACAAATTCATCATAAACCGGTGTGAGATTGACCGTTTTGGCTTCGATTTTTTCAAAATTACTTTTCAGCCACTCGATATGATTCCGGGCTCTTGAAACCTGATTTTCTGCTTGATGGATAGGCATTTCGAGACAGAGAACAGGAAACCCTGTTTTAGCGCAGAGCGTCGAAACCACCGCCGAATCAACCCCACCGGAAACCCCGATGACAAATCCTTTTTGTTTTGATTTTTTCAAATAATCTGTTGACCAATTCACAATGTGGGTTACAATTTTTTCCGTCTGCATTATATGTTTAAATTTGTGGCTTAATTAACCAAAGATAAGGAATTGTTCTGCTTTATTTATTGGGTGAAATCCTAAAAAAGATTCGAATGAAAACAAATTATTGGATAGCTGTCTGGATGATTTTTCTGGTGGTTTCCTGCGGAAAAGAAAACCGCTGGGAAGTGAAATTGCCGGAAGAAAAAGTGGAATTAAAGTTTACGGACATCAGCAAAGATTTTTTTGACCAAAGCGTTTCTTTGAATACTTTACAATCCCGTTATCCTTTCTTTTTTGATAATTCAGTGGAGAATTCAGTTTGGGAGGAACAAAGAAAAGACACTTTGGAAGTAGCGGTATTTGATTCGGTTCAAAAAAAAATCGCGGAGTCCAAATATAAAGAAGAAATAGAAGGATTATTTGCCTATTACAAACATCATTTCCCAAATGAAATGCTGCCGCAGGTTTATACCTATTCGTCGGGGTTGCAAAGCATTTATGATCCGGTGATTTACGGAAGGAAAGAAGGAATGCTTTTCATCGCGCTGGATGGTTATTTGGGGAGCGAAAGTAGTTGGTACAAAAAGGAAAGAGTCTATCCTTATGTGGCAAAAAACATGAATCCGGAAAATATCGCACCCTCAGTGGTGACGGCAATCGGTCGTGAGATCATTCCCTTTAATCCTCGTCAGCAAACCTTTGTGGATTTGATGGTGGACGAAGGAAAAAAACTGATTTTGGCAGATGCGCTTTTGCCCAAAACGCCGGACGAACTGAAAATCGGTTATACCAAAGAGCAATTGGGATGGGCGATGGCCAATGAAGGCGATATCTGGAATTATTTTGTCGAACAAAACATGATATTTTCCAACGATAAAACCTTTAAAGAGCGCTTTTTGCAGCCCGGACCTTTTTCTAAATTTTTAAACGAAATCGAAACCGAATCACCGGGAAGAATCGGAGCATGGGTCGGATGGCAGATCTGCCGGAAATATTTGGATGAAAATCCCGATATGACTTTGGAAGAATTTATTCAAAAAGACACGCAGGTGATTTTCAAGGAATCCAAATATAAACCCAAAAAAGGCGACGGAAATTATACACCAAAAGAAGAGGCTTCCAATGATGAAATAGAAAAATATGAATAGCCCTCGTTCATCAATAACCCACGGATTCATTCATAGCCCACGGATTCATCCGTGGGAAATAAATATAAATAGCCCACGGATTCATCAATAGCCCACGGATTCATCCGTGGGGAATAAAAAATTAAAGCATGAAAAAAACACAAATCATAGTAGAAGTAGAGTTGGATGAAAACCATGTTCCGGAAAAAATGACCTGGGATGCGACTGATGGCGGAATCAATAAACAGGAAACCAAAGCTGCGATGATTTCCGTTTGGGATGATAAAGAAAAAGAAGCTTTGCGCATCGATCTTTGGACCAAAGAAATGCCTATGGATGACATGAAACGTTTTTACCATCAGATATTTATCTCCATGGCCAATTCTTATCAGCGCGCTACCAATGAAGATGAAGTGGCAGATTTCATCATCGAATTTGCAGAAAACTTTGCGCTGCAAGCCGGAATCAAAAGTCAGAAATAACCTGAGTCCGATATAATAATATTTATATCTGTATGATTAATTGATATTTAAAAATTAAGTATTATTAGGACAAATCATTTTATTAAGATTTAATAAGAAACCCGGCGGGTTTAAGATGACCTTATTCCACTTGTTGACACTTAATAAATCTTAATGTTTTTTAAATCGAACTCAGGTTGGATAAAAAAAGAACGACATTGCTGCCGTTCTTGCGTGTCAGTCGTTTATGACAATGTTATAACAACCCGGACAACTCAAATGCTCTGATCATTCTCGGAATACCTAAACCTCCACCTGATCTTGAGAAGAACTCATAGGACAAGAAATCTTCCAATTCGTCAACCACTCTGTCTTTTCCAAATAAATCGAAAAGTTTTTCCGCATATTTTCCATCCTCGATGGAGTAAAATGAATTGCGTTGTTCCGTGGCATCTGTACTTCTTTCCGCTGAACCGATTGTTTCGATACCGTGCATCAAAACATCCACTTTATTGGAAGTTTTACCCGTGCGTTTCATGTTCCAGAAAGGATTGGTTCTTTCAGGGAAATTTTCAAGGAAGAAAATAGAGCCGTAATCTTCATAGATTTTCAGCTCATCATCTGACTCCAATATGGAAACACCATATTTGGCAGCCATTTCCTCATAATTACGGTGAACAAAAGTGGAAGCATCTCCAAATCCGAGGTATTCTACAAATTCGGCTTCCAATTGAAGCAATTCTTGGATGCTGCCGTGCATCTCGAATTCAAACATCGGGAAAATACGTTGGTGTCTGCCCACTACCGGATTATCTTCATTTCGGTAACTCGTGGAGACACAAAAATAACCGGGAACATCCGGTTTGGTTAAAAGTTCATATTCTAACCACATTTGGCCGGTTTGTGGTAATGGCCAAACATTTCCGCAGTAATCATAAGTTGCAATAGAGTGAGGGTTTTCGCAAGCTGCCAATATGCTCAAACGGTTTTGAGTGTGTACTTCAACGAAACCTTTTTGCAAAAAAAAAGTTCTCATTTTGTTAACGACAAAAGAGAACTTCTTGGGATCAATGATTGGAACCAACGCCAAATCATTTGCTCGGGCTACCACGCCCTGCGGAATTAATAAGTCTTGCATAATGAATTATTTGTTTTTAAAGTTTGCATAAATTGGCGCGAATTTATAGCAGCCCCATATTTCTCACAAGTTTTTTAACTTAAAAGTTTTCAACAATCTCAAAAATACGGTTCATATCTTGGATGATTTTTTGAATTATTAAAGACGTTTTGTATATTGTATTTATCTTTTAATCAGGTTTTTAGATTCAAGTAGAATGGATCGAAAAAAAAATTGTTTCAGCCCGATTTAACTGAAACAATTTTTCTTATTTTTTTTTCAAATTTATAATTGAGGACCGGCGGAAATCAAACGTTGTCCTTCCGGATTATTGCAATATTGTTTGAAATTTTCAATGTATTTCGCCCCCAAATCTTTGGCCTTTGCTTCCCATTCTTCCGGGCTGCCATACGTATTTCTCGGATCCAAAATCCCTTCAGAAACATTTGGAAGTGCAGTCGGTATCTCCAGATTCAATACGGGAACTTTCGTTTTGGGAGCTTCGCTTATGGATCCGTCGATGATCGCGTCGATGATGGCTCTTGTATCTTTTAGCGAAATCCTTTTCCCTGTTCCGTTCCAACCTGTATTGACCAAATATGCTTTGGCATTATGTTCTTTTATTTTGCTGATGAGCGTTTTAGAATACATGGTCGGATGAAGCGTAAGGAAAGCTTCTCCAAAAGCAGGTGAGAAAGAAGGTTGAGGCTCTGTGATTCCTCTTTCCGTTCCCGCCAATTTGGAAGTATAGCCGCATAAGAAATGATATTGTGCCTGATCATCATCCAAAATCGAAACCGGAGGCAATACGCCAAAGGCATCTGCAGAAAGATACACGATTTTTTTAGCGTGTCCGGCTTTGGACGGAAGAACGATCTTATTGATATGATAAATAGGATAGGAAACACGCGTGTTTTCGGTTATGGAACCATCGGTAAAATCAATTTCGCCGTTGTCTTTTACCACCACATTTTCAAGCAATGCATCCCTTTTGATAGCGCGATAAATATCCGGTTCTTTTTCCTCGGAAAGATCGATCACTTTAGCATAACATCCGCCTTCAAAATTAAATACGCCTTGGTCATCCCATCCATGCTCATCATCACCTATCAAATAACGTTTAGGGTCAGCGGAAAGCGTTGTTTTTCCCGTTCCGGACAGTCCGAAAAATAGGGCAACATCTCCATCTTCGCCCACGTTTGCAGAACAGTGCATGGAAGCAATGCCTCGTAGTGGAAGATAATAATTCATGATGGCAAACATTCCTTTTTTCATTTCACCGCCATACCATGTTCCACCTATGATTTGGATTTTTTCGGTCAAATTGAACATGATGAAATTTTCAGAATTCAATCCTTGGCTTTGCCAATCCGGATTGGTGGTTTTGGAGCCGTTCATCACGATGAAATCCGGTTCGCCGAAATTTTCCAGTTCATAATTAGACGGCCTGATGAACATATTGATTACAAAATGTGCCTGCCATGCCACCTCCATGATAAATCTTACTTTTAATCTTGTATCGGGGTTGGTACCGCAAAATGCGTCAACAACATATAATTTGTTTGATTGGGAGAATTGATTTACTACCAGATTTTTACAATGCGTGAAAATTTCCGGCGTAGTGGGTAAATTTACTTTTCCGTCCCAGTTGATGGTATCTTTTGTTATATCATCATGTACGATATAGCGGTCTTTAGGAGAACGTCCTGTAAAAACTCCCGTTTTTACGGCAACGGCACCTAAATCAGAAACAATCCCTTTTTCATAACCGGTATTATTTTCAGATGTTTCGGCTTTGAAAAGTTCTTCAAAAGTCGGATTATATACGACTTCTTGAGATCCTGTTATTCCAAGCGTTTGAAGTTCCTGGATTAATCTGCTGTTCTTCATAGCTAAATGTTTGATTTTGTTTGTTTTTAAGTTTTGCGTTTAGCCAACAAATTTAGAAAATTAGAGGCTTCCTGAATTGGTAAAAATAATGATATTCATCAGATAAACATAACCTTCCGGTATATAAAAATAGGTAAAGAAAGGGTGCTTGGAAACTTATTTTATGATAAGTTATAAATTTAAATTGATAAATACCAATTGATTAGTTTGATAAAACAGTTCAGTTCATTATGTTTGCA
>JBEBVY010000018.1:0-36848 GCA_040392505.1 Moheibacter lacus
CGTAAAATGAAAAAATTATGAAAAAATTTATCGCTTTAGTTGCTATTGCAGTTGCGCCTACATTGTTTGCGCAAGAAAAAAAAGAAATAAAGAAAGTATCTGAGGCTAGCCAAGTAGAAGCTGCAAAAGTTGAGAAAAAATCAGAAACTGCTGCTGAAGCTAATAAAGCTACAGCTACAGCTACTCATGCAAAAGGAGCTACTTCTTTACAGTCTTCAAAAGCAACAGAATCTAAAAGATCTAGTGCAAATACTGAAAAAAGAACTAGATAGTTTTTGCTAAGCATAAAAAACCGTCCCGGCTTAACCGAGACGGTTTTTTATGCCTTCTATTCAACCGTCACCCTCATCCCCGGATTAACAGCATATACTGTGTGATCGTACATCGCTTCGCAGTAGGTGGCCGGTAAATAATAATTTCCTTTGTAAGTAGCATTTAATAAAATGGTTACCGATACCTGTTGCGCAGCTCTCAAATCAAAATAGGAATAAACGCGGTCGTCTCTGAAATCCTGGTAATTCAATCCTAAATTTTGAATGGAAGTCGATTGATTATTGACTCGCGTATTGATGATTTCCCAACCCGATGGGAACATTTGGGTCAGAGCCAATTCTTCATAATTCCCCATCATCCCCGGATTTGTAATATTGACAACACATTTGAAATCGGTTCCCTGACTGAGTTTGGCCGGATTGATCGGCTTATTGTCCAAACTAAAATACGAAATATTCATATTCAGGTTGGAATTCGTTTGCTGTAAGTCTTCTTTCATGGAAACGCCGCTGCGAACCAAATCTGCAAACAATACAGTACCCGACTGATCCGTAATGGTAAATGAGCCTGATTTTTCGGGTAAATCTATATTGAGAAATGGTTTTGCGCTTGAAACTTTTGTGGGTTTTCCGTTGATGGATACCAAAGCTTCTATATTTTTTCCGGACGGATTTTTTCCTAAGAATTCTGAAATGACCAAAAGTGAAAATGCCGTTGTCTGGGTGCTGTACCATGATCCGGAATTTAATTCTTTTGCGATCTGTTGAAGCTGCTTTTGCGCTTTGGTGCGTTCGCCGATCAGGGTCAAAGTTTCCAAAATCATCGCATTGTCGCGTAAAGACGAACCATAATTATAAGCATTGTATTTATATTCTTTCACATTGGTGGCTAGATTGGAGACTAATTTTTTGGCGATGCTTTGTTGCCCGGCCATTTGGTAAGCGGCAGAAAGCCGCCAAAGTGTTGCTACACTTGTTTTTTTCTCTTTTAAACGGTTCATCAAGCCCAATTCCGAATTTCCGGACATCGCCAGCGTATAGAGTCGATAAGCTTGATCCAAATCGTCATAATAATATTTATCATTATAGCCACTCCATTCTTTGGCCGTTTTTTTCTGGTACTTGATTAATCCTTCTTTTAATCCCGCCGGAATTGTATATCCCAAATCTTCCGCTTTCAAAATAAAATGAAAAGCATAGGTGCTTCCCCATTTATCTGCTTCGCCCATTCCTGACCAGTAAGCCAAGCCACCGCTTGGAGTTTGAAAGGATTTGAATTTTTTCAAGGCTTGTTCCACATTATACTGAACGTCTTTTTTTTGCGCATCGCTTAAATTGGTTAAACGATCCAGATACAATTGAGGAAAAACACTGGAAGTAATTTGTTCTATGCAGCCATGCGGATATTGGATCAAATAACGCATCCTTTTATCCAAATTTAAATTGGGAACCGATGAAAGAACCAATTTGGTATCGGAAGTACCCACCATTCCAAATGGCTCATACAAACTGGTCCAACTTTTATTTGCGCTAATTTCCTGACTGGTAGCAAAAGTCATTGGCGGATTGGGACTTCTTACTTCAATTTCTATATTTTCCGAAGTTTTTTCTCCACCTGAAACTGCCGAAATCGTTAAAGTCGCTTTTCCTAATTTTTCCGGAATTTTCAATTTAAAATTGGCCAATTGATCTCCCGTTTTTTCAAAAGTCAAATTTTGTGTTTTTGCACCTTCCAACTGGATTAAAGAATTGGCATTGACAGATACCGATACATTTTTAACTTTGTCCTCCATCGCAAATACATTGACCGGAAGCGTGATTTCATCACCCGGATTCAATACTCTCGGCAAAGTGGTTAAAGTCATCAAGGGTTGTTTGACAAAAATATTTTTTTCCGCACTTCCAAATCCGGATTCATTTCCTGCTACCACCATCACTTTTACGGAACCGATGTAGTTTTCCATCTTGAGTTTGTGGGCTTTATTCTCACCTTTTCCCAATGTAAAAGGGCCGATAAAAGTTACGACCGGTTTGAATCGGTTGATTTTTTCTTTATTAGAATTGGACAATGATTTGTCACCTCCAATCGTGAAGACACTTTCAATCCTTCCGCCATAAGCCCCCAGAACATAATTGAAAATATCCCAGGTATTGACTCCCAATGCTTGTTTTTGGTTAAAATAATTGTAAATATCAGGTGTTTTATAATTGGTGATGTCCAATAATCCTTCGTCCACAACTGCCAATGTATAGGTCATAGGCTTTCCTGATTTCTCCGAAACCGAAACCGAATAATCACTATTGGGTCGTATGGACTCCTGCGTTTTCAAAACCGGTGTCAATTTGCGGTTCGGGTTTTCAACTGTAAGCGGAATCACGCCATACATACGGATCGGCATATCATTTATAGTGGCATTATGAGGTTGAAGTAGGCTGATGTTAACATAAAAATTAGGTGCCATTTCCTCTGTAATTTCCACTTCGAATTTGGTTTGGTTTTTTTCTGTGGTAATCCATTTTCTACCGATTACTTTTACGCCATTTTCGAAACTTACCAACGCATTTCCTTCCACTGATGAAGGAATGGTTATTTGGGCCTTTTCTCCCACTTTGTAGGAAGTTTTATCCGCTTTGAAATTCAAAATAGCGGCACTTTCCGTAGCGCCATCGCCCCGGCTTCTCCAGTTGGGCCAATCAATCCAAATCGTCTTTCCTGCTGCATGCCCGCTTTCAGTATCCAAAAGTCGTATGAAATAATTTCCGTATTGGTCATTTGGAATATTGAGGGTAAAACTGCCTTTTCCATTGGTCGTGGAAATCATTTTTTCTTCTGTCAAGAATTCATATTGACGGTTTACATAATAAGCCAAATCATTGACGTCCGAATTGTACCACCAAGAATTTTTCATTCGATAAATAAAGACTTTTATCCCGCTTTTTGAAATGGGATTTCCTTTATAATCAACTGTTGCAACCTGAATGGTGTGATCTTTTCCGGTTTCCAGCATTTCATAAAAGCCGTTGTCAGCCGGGAGATTTAAACCAACATAGGTGGAATAAGGCGAATATTCCTTTGTCACATAAGAAGTGCTGAAATCACCACCTGATTCAAATACTTTTGTAAATAGTCCCATTTTTAACATGCCGGGAGGCGTGACGTCGAGGTTGATATTTGTTGAGATACTGGCTTCTCCGTTGGCATTCAGCGCACCATCAAAAATTGTCATTTCCTGCATCGGAAATTGACGCGAAGGATCGGAGAAAATATAATTGGAAAAGGATTTGAATTTTGTTTCTTCCGAAAAAAGATTGGCCTGTACATTGGCTTTCAGATTTTGTGCATTGGCGCCGCTTAACCAATTGGCTTTGATTTTAAATGCTTGGTTGGAAATCGATTGGGTCATCACATCTTGAGGGAAGATGGTGTTGATTTTTAGCCGGTTTGGTTTGATGGTTTCGACTTTTAAAGATTTGTAAAAAGTCATTCCGCCGATTTTTACTTGGGCTGACCAATTTCCGGTTTTAGCATCGGGTGCCGTTTCCATTTCAAAAGTATAGAATCCATTGACAGGGGCGGCATTTACTTTTCTTTGCATCAATTGTCCATCCGGACTCATCAGTTCCATGATGGCAGGTTGTTGATCGGAAATTTGGGTAATGGCTTTGTCCATCACAAAAGTCAAATGCATTTTATCGCCCGGACGCCAAACACCGCGTTCTCCATAAATAAATCCGCCTAAACCTGTTTCGGAAGATTCACCTTCTACATCAAAGTTGGAAAGAGATAGTGCAGAACCATTATCCACCCGTACATAACCTTTTTGTTTGTTTCTTTCCGCTACGATGAGAAAGGGTTTCCGGTTCAATTTGAATTCGGCAAATCCCTGTGCATTTGTGCTTCCTTCTCCCACCAATTGATTTTGTAAATCATATGCTTTGATGTTGACATTTTCCATTGGTTTAGCCGTAAGCAGATCACTTACGGTGGCATATCCGGTTTTGTTTTTTCCGGTTTTGAAATTTAATCCCAAATTACTGGCCAGTACATTTTTGTTTACATTTTTGTCCGAGGTGTAATAGGAAACAGTACAGGGATTATCGCGATCCTGCCAATTATATCCATCCGGATAATAATAGTCATAATCATAATAATCAAAATTATGCATTTCCGTATCGGTGTAATAATCATCTTCTTTTGATTCGACACGCGACAGCATTTCGGATTGATTTATACTGTTAGAGCAGGGATAGGAAGCGAATTCTTGTTGAAATGAAAATTCCACGTTATAAATGGCGCCCGGTTCCGGTTCGATAAATTTGGATAATTCCAATTGGTAAACGCTTAGTTCATTGATATTAAAATTGTCCGAATTGGTAATGGAAATCACTTTGTTCAGGACTTTTTTTCCGACGGGTTTTAAGTTATTGGATTCGTTGTATTGGTTGTACTGGAAGAATTGATGGATATTGTTTTCATAGATTTTTGTAATCTCAACTCTTACCGCTCGCAGTCCTACAGCTTGAAACGGAAGATTGATCTTACCGTCAGAAGAAGGGATGATATTACCATTTCCTACAAATTTTACTTGGGGAAAGAGATTGATAAAGTTGACCCTGTCTTTTTGGGTTTTCTCTATTTTATTGCCATAGGCGCTGGCGATTCCGGGATGTATGGCAAGTTCGTATTCGCCACCTATTTTTTTTGCGGTATATATTTTTAATTCATTTCCATTGATGACGGTAGATTTAATATAATCGTCCGATCCGCTATCGTAGTAGTAGTCATTGTTTTCCTCGCTTTTATTGGTACGGGTTAACTCGACTAAACCATCTAAAAAAGCATCACTTTGCAAAGCTTCTGAAAAATTAACCGAAATATATTGTTCCGGATAAGAAACGGATTTGATTTGGGTAATTTTAAAATCGTTTTTGGAAGGAATGACAAATTCATTTTTCAAATTCATTTTTACTTCCAATGGTTTGCCTGACCATTTCAACGTTAATTTTTTTGCATTATCCGAACTTTCCAATCCGTTGATGGTAAACCGATGGTTTTTTTGGTTATACGAATGATCCCAAACGACCGGAAGCTTTTTTCCGTCAAAAGTGGCTTCCAGCATTTCATCAATTTGAGATGATTTTGCAAAATCTGAAGTATAAATATGACCGGTAAACGTATAATGTCCTTTTCCTTCGGGTGTATCCTGAATCCCATCCAAACTTACCGTATAATACTGTTTTTTGGCTTGAAATTGAAATTGAAATGATTCCAATTCTTTAGGAATTTTAGGATAAACCGAAGTCAAATCTACTTTTCCTGTATAAATTTCGCCTTGTTTCAATTTTTCTTCCGGATGAAACTCCAAGGTCGAATTATCAATCAAATAAGTCTTTCCTTTAATCGAAGGAGAGAAACTGATTATTTCCTTTTTTAGTGATTTATCATCGTTTGTCTCGAGTGGTATGTCCGTTTGCAGAATGACTTTTATGTTGCCCTCCGTCGAGACCAATCCTGAAGTATAAGCCGATACATAAGACGCAAATTCAGGGTTTACTTCAAAAAGGTGACTATCTTTTTTTGATTTACAAGCATTTAATGACAAAAGGAAAAGAAGCGAAACTAAAATGTTTTTTTTCATAATCAGGAAGAATTGAATTGCTTAAAGATAGGGAATTGGTAGGAAAAATTAAACCAAATGCAATGCCAAATAGAAAATAAGTGGAAGAAGTGAACAACCTTCCATCCAAAAAGAATAGTAAGATTCCTTTTTTTGGACGGAAGAACCCGCTACAAAACGCAAGGAAATAAAAATGGTAATGAGCCAGGAAATAACCGGAACTGTAAAATCACGAAACTCCAGATAAAAGCAGATTCCGCTTAAAATTAAACTCGAAATAGCCAGAATTTTGGCTTTTTGTTTTCCGATGACCTGTGGAATGGTTTTCAGTTCTTTTTCATCAGAATCCGAATCGCGAATGTCAAACGGAATGGTAATGCCTATCACAAAAAGGAAAACTGAAAGAAACAATAATTTATAATGAAAAACATCATGATGAACCACCAGCAACAAACCGATTGAACTTCCCGCCCAAACAAAAGCAATGAGAAATAATTTCAAAAACGGAACGGCCCGCAAACCCAAACCTGAAAAGGGAAGCGAATAGCAAAAACTCACAAATCCCAGGACGCCGAGATACAAAAATGTTTTGAGCTCAAATCCGCGCAATAAAACACAAATCACTGCCCCTATCAACCCGATGTACGTCAAAATAATCTGAGCCCTTTTCTCTGAGCGGAACTGAAAAAATTCTTGGAGCGATTTGATCCGTGAAAAATTATAAATCGCAAGCGTCCCAAAGAAGACGATTCCCCAGACGGAAACAATCGTTTCGTACAAGCTCAATTGAAAAAACACAAACAATCCGGTGAAGCAAAGCGCCACCCAAATATTGGTTCTGATGAGATATTTTTCCAGGAGGGAAATCATTCAAACAAAGGTATAAGAATATTAACAAGAGTTGATAAAGATTAGTTTTTAATCGGATTTAAAATCGTAAATTTGGGCTTCAATAAATTCACCGCAAACAAATATGAATACACAAGATTTTTCTCTTCGCCACATCGGGACTTTGTCAGAAGATGCGGCTGAAATGCTTTCTGTCATTGGAAAGAATTCCATCGATGATTTGATAAACGAAACCATGCCGGCTGAAATTCGGTTCAAAGAAAAACTGAATTTGCCGGACGCCATGTCTGAATATGAAATTTTACAGCATCTCCAGAATTTGGCCGACAAAAACATCAAGGCGAGAAGTTTTATCGGATACGGATATTACAGAACGATCTTGCCATCGCCTATCCAAAGAAATATTTTGGAAAATCCGGGATGGTACACAGCTTATACGCCTTATCAGGCAGAAATCGCCCAAGGTCGTTTGGAAGCTTTGTTGAATTTCCAAACCGTCATTTCTGATCTTACCGGATTGCCGATTGCCAATGCTTCTTTGCTGGATGAAGCGACCGCTTGTGCGGAAGCCATGCACATGATGTTTGAAGCGAAACCCAAAGAGAAAAAAGAATCCCATAAATTTTTCATTGCAGAAGACGTTTTACCACAAAGTTTAGCGGTTTGTCAAACCAAAGCAAGCGGATTGGGAATTGAAATCATAACCGGAAATCCTTCCGAATTTGATTTTGATGATTCATTTTACGGTGCTTTGTTCCAATATCCGGGCAAATCAGGAAAAGTAATGGATTACACTTCCTTGATTTCCGGACTGAAAGAAAAAGGAATGCAGGTAGCAGTAGCCGCTGACCTGATGGCCTTGGTTTTATTGAAATCACCGGGCGAAATGGGTGCCGATATCGCTATCGGAACGTCTCAACGTTTTGGGGTGCCGATGGGTTATGGCGGACCTCATGCAGCTTATATGAGTTGTACGGAAGATTACAAACGTCAGATTCCGGGGCGGATCATAGGTGTTTCTCAAGACAGAAACGGGAAATTTGCATTGCGTATGGCCTTGCAAACCCGTGAACAACATATCAAACGCGAACGCGCGACTTCCAACATCTGTACGGCTCAGGTTCTTTTGGCTGTGATGGCGGGAATGTATGCTGTTTATCATGGGAAAGGCGGATTGGAATTCATCGCGCAAAACATCCATCAAAAAGCCGTTCGACTGTATGATGCTTTGAACGAATTGGGATATAAAACCATCCACAATAATTTCTTTGATACCATTCAAATCGAAGCCGAAGGCATCACAAAAGAAAAATTTGAATCCCATAATATTTTACTGAATTTCTTTGAAGACGGGAAAATCAGCATTTCGATGGACGAAGTGGTTTCGGAAGAAGAACTGGAGAAATTAATCGAAATTTTTGCCGGAATCAAAGGAAAATCCATTGAGAAAAAAGAATTTAAAGAAGGTAGAATTCCTTCTCAATTGGTCAGGACTTCCGATTTCCTTTCGCATGAAGTTTTCAATTCTTTCCACACGGAAACCGAATTGATGCGTTACATCAAACGTTTGGAAAAGAAAGATTTGGCGTTGAATCATTCGATGATTGCATTGGGTTCCTGTACGATGAAACTAAATGCTGCAACGGAAATGTTGCCGTTGAGCTGGAGCGGATTCGGAGCGATTCATCCGTTTGTGCCGAAAAATTTTGCGGCCGGATACCAAGAATTAATTAAAAATCTGGAAGATCATTTATCTGAAATCACCGGATTTGCAGCGACTTCTGTTCAGCAGAATTCCGGTGCGCAAGGCGAATATGCCGGTCTGATGGTGATACGTTCTTATCAGATCGCAAATGGCGAATCGCATAGAAATGTGGTCATCATTCCTGAATCTGCACATGGAACCAATCCTGCGTCTGCAGCGATGGCCGGAATGAAAGTGGTTGTGGTGAAAAATTTAGAAAACGGAGAAACGGACATCGAAGATTTAAAAGCAAAAATCGAAACGCACAAAGATAATTTGTCTGCTTTGATGATTACGTATCCATCGACTTACGGAGCCTTTGATTCCAACATCATGGAAGTAACGAAATTGGTGCATGAAGCCGGCGGACAAATTTATATGGATGGAGCGAATATGAATGCACAGGTGGGATTGACAGCGCCGGGAATGATCGGTGCCGATGTTTGTCACCTGAATTTACATAAAACATTTGCCATTCCTCACGGAGGTGGAGGCCCGGGTGTTGGACCGATTTGCGTAGCCAAACATTTGGCTCCCTATTTAGGTGGGCATCCATTGATTGAAACCGGTGGTGAAAAGTCCGATACGGTTTTCTCGGCTGCGCCTTATGGTTCTTCATTGATCTTGACTATTTCTTATTCGTACATCAGAATGCTGGGCGAAAAAGGTTTGACAAATTCCACCAAGCATGCGATTCTGAATGCGAATTACATGAAAGCCCGTTTGGAGAAATATTACGATGTGCTTTATACCAATGCCAATGACGTGGTGGCACACGAATTCATTTTGGATTTCCGTCCGTTTAAGAAGTTGGGGATTGAGGTTTCCGATATTGCCAAACGTCTGATGGATTACGGATTCCATGCACCAACGGTTTCGTTCCCTGTGGCGGGAACTTTGATGATCGAGCCAACGGAATCGGAATCAAAAGCAGAATTAGACCGTTTTGTAGATGCTCTGATTCAGATTAAAGCCGAAATTGATGAGGTCGCAAACGGAGATTTTCCGCAGGACAATAACGTGCTGAAAAACGCCCCGCATCCGCTGGATATTGTGACAGCAGACGAATGGGAATTCCCTTATTCAAGACAAAAAGCGGCTTATCCGCTGGAATGGGTACACGAACGTAAGTTCTTTACACCGGTTGCGCGTGTAGATGATGCTTATGGTGACCGAAATTTGATTTGTACCTGTCCTCCGCTGGAGAGTTATATGGATTAATCCCTGATTGTATTCAGGAAGTTTAATAAATTTTAAACCTGTCGGGCTCTCGGATCTGACAGGTTTTTGCTTAGAACTAAAACCAATAAATATCATACTATTAAGTATTTAGATTCATTCTAAAATTAATACCTTTGGCTCATTATTATTAATCAAAATTCAAAAATTATGACCGATATAGCTGCTGCACAAAAGAAAGTTAAACCAAAAGCACCCAAAATCGAAGACCTCATTGGCGATGCAAAATCCGTTATTCTGGCAACTTTGAGTGAAGATGGAACACCGGCTTCCAGTTATGCGCCTTTTGTTCAAATCGAAGGTGGTTTTCAGATTTTGGTTTCTTATATGGCCAAACATACCCGTAACCTGCGTGACCGTAAACAGGTTTCTGTCATGGTGATTCAGGATGAATCTGCTGTAAAACAAATTTATGCGCGTGACCGTCTGACTATGAATTGTGAAGCGGTTTTGGTTGAAAAAGAAAGTGAATTTTACACGCGTGCCGTAAATGCTTTGGAAGAAAAACACGGAAACATCGTCAAAATGTTGGCCGAACTGAAAGATTTTGTGTTGTTTGATTTACGTCCAACCGGAGGTTCTTATGTGAACGGGTTTGGGAGTGCTTATTCCGTCAATGCAGATCTGACTGTGAACGAACATGTGAAAGGAGCACACGGTGTAGCGGAAGCAGAAGAAGCGAAATAACTTCAATTTTGTACTATATAAAAAACGCAAACTTTTAAGGTTTGCGTTTTTTTTGTTCTATTTATTTTATAACAGTTCGATATAATTATTTTTGTAAATATCTGGTTATTTGTCTTCTGCGATTATAAAGGATTAAATAATTGATTTGTAATAAAATAAACATTTAATTCGTCCTATTTTTAATTCGAAATCAAATTAATTTAAAAGTCATAAGGTTTTGGACATACGGTCATTCCTTCTTGAAATTCCCCTGTATCCCAGCAACCCGATTGCAATTGTTTTCCGTTTTTATCATAAGAAATTCCTTTCCCGTGTTCAAAGATCACAAAATAAAATTGTACGTCTCCTATGTAATATTCGCCGGTCGGTTTTATGATTTTCCCATTTGTTTCATAACCATCTACAAATTCACCAACAAATATATAGCCGTCCGGATAATACATTTTTCCTTTTCCATGAGGTGTTCCATTTACAAACAGGCCTTCGTAGGTTGCGTCTTCTGAAGAATAATAAGTGGTTCCCGATCCATGCGGATATCCATTTGACCAATTGCCTTCATAAGTGTCATTGGTAGAGTAATTCATCTTTCCTTGCCCATCAGGATAGCCATTTTTCCAGTTGCCGACATATTTATCTCCGTTTGCATAATTCATGGTTCCGTATCCTTCCGCTATATCATTGACAGCTTCTCCCGCATATTTATCTCCACCGGTGGTAGTAAAAGTCGTTTGTACTTTTTTACCTGAATTGGAAGTATTTGAATTGTTGGTAGTTTTAGAATTATTTTCACCCTGGAAAACCCCTTCAATCCAATTCCCCTTTTGTGTGGTACCATTTGCAAAATAAAATTCGCCATAACCACTCCACAAACCGTTTAAAATTCCACCCGTATATCGGTCTCCTTTATTGGTGTTTGTCCCAAATGAATAGGTGCATTGACCGGTTAATTGCCC
Organism: Moheibacter lacus; assembly: GCA_040392505.1. Taxonomy (GTDB): domain Bacteria; phylum Bacteroidota; class Bacteroidia; order Flavobacteriales; family Weeksellaceae; genus Moheibacter; species Moheibacter lacus_A. The sequence continues at coordinate 11,363 of JBEBVY010000018.1, forward strand.
GTTGACATAATCACCGTCATACACACTTCCGTCGGCATAATAATAAGTGCCTTTCCCATGTTTTACATTTTTCACGAAGTTGCCTATGTACACTTCGGAATTGGCAAATATCATTTTTCCTTTTCCGTCAGGGTAGCCGTCTTTCCATTCACCCTCATATACAATTCCATCTTTGTAAACCATTTTTCCCGTTCCGTTTGCAGTTCCATCGATGGCTTCTCCTTCATAATAATCCCCATTATTGGTTGTGAATTTTGTAAAAACTTTATTTTGACCCGATACTGCCAAGGCAGTAAGGATGCTGAAAAGAATAAGGTATGTTTTCATGTTTTAGAATTTTTAACAAATATAATCATCAATAGCATTGGTTTGAATAGGTCATATGTCGTATTATGATAAAAATGAATTTTTTTTTTGGCCAATGGAAAAAACACGAGGGAAATTGGCTTAAAAAAATGTGATGAAATCTTGTATTTATCTAATATTCAGACGATTTTGAGTTTGAAATATTTAATTTTTCTCCATAATGGCGACAATGGATTCAAATTTATTGTAGCTTTGATAATAAAATAAAATATGAGAAAAATCATATTTATTTCTTTAGCTGTCGTTCTCTTAATTGCAATTGGGACATACTTTTATTTGAACCATGATCATCGGAAAATCGAAACCGAGAAGTCGGCTTTTGCATTAACTTCAGAAAGTTTAGTGTCAGCATTTCAAACCAATCCAACCGAAGCCAACCAAAAATATCTCAATAAAACGATAGAGATCAGTGGAAGCGTAACAGAGCAATCTGACTCAACTTTAACATTGGATCCGGGAGTGTTTTGCTTTTTTTCCGATCCGATTGATTTTGAATCCAATCAAAAAGATGTTACGGTAAAATGCAGGTGTATAGGATATGATGAATTATTTGGTGAAGTAAAACTGGATCAATGTTCACTAATCAAATAGCGTTATGCAGAAAATTTTTTGTTTTTTGATTTTAATTTTTGGCGTTTATGGTTTTTCCCAAGATGACTTGCTTTCAGAACTCGATTCTACCCAAAGTTCTGAAAATTTTGCGACAGCAAGTTTTAAAGGTTTGCAAATCGTAACCCTACAGTCTTCAAAAATCCCAGCCAAAAAGGATTTTTATTTTGTAGTTTCCCATCGGTTTGGTACGGTAAGAGATGGAATTTCCCAATTTTTCGGGCTGGATAATGCCACCACAAAAATCGGATTCATTTATGGAATAAATGATTGGTTGTCTTTAAGTATTTCCCGTCATACTTTGCTTAAAGTCTATGAAGGAAACGCTAAATACAGAATCATTAGGCAAAGCGATCAATTTCCATTAGAATTAGTAGGCTATCATTCGCTTGAAATGAATAGTTCCTATAGAGAGAAAGATTACCCCAAACTGGAATTTACAGATCGGTTAACTTATACAAACGAATTTCTGGCATCGCGTAAAATAAATGATGCCATTTCTTTACAAATGATGGCAGCATATATACATAAAAATCTATACAATCCGGCGATAGAAAACGATAACCAATTTGCCATGGGAGCCGGAGGAAGAGTAAAACTAAGTAAAAGGCTTTCATTGAATTTGGAATATGTGTACAATTTTGATCAACCCGATTTCTATGTGAATCCGCTATCAGTTGGAATGGATATAGAAACAGGAGGACATATTTTTCAATTGATTTTTACCAATTCTCAAGCGATGACGGAAAGTGGATATATCACTTCTGCAGCCGGGGATTGGGGAGATGGTAATATCTTTTTTGGATTTAATTTATACCGTGTATTTTGATGAAAAATTATCTCATTTTATTATTAGCGCTTCCAATCCTAAGTTGTGAATCAACCACCTTTGAAGAAATCAGTGAAGAAACGCCTGTGATTGATTCCATTACTTATTCGGAAGATGTTAAACTCATCATAGATGCCAATTGCATAGAATGTCATAGCCCCGGAGGAATCTCATCCTTTCGGCCGTTGACAAATTATGATGAAGTGAGAGAAGCGGTTCTGGAAACAAATTTGCTGGACAGAATTCAAAGACAGAACGGTGAGGAAGGTCAAATGCCCCAAACCGGAAGAATGCCCCAAAATCTGATCGATATAATTTTGATTTGGAATGATCAGGGGCTTTTAGAATAATTCAATTTAAAACGATGAAAAAGTTTCAATTTCTATTTTTTTTCTTGATGACATTGGGAATTCAGACCATAAGTTTTGGTCAAAAATATATAACCAAAACGGGTAATTTGACTTTTGAAGCTTCTGTTGCTTCTTTTGAAGAAGTGAAAGGAGAAAATAAGGCGGCTTCTGCAATTTTGGAGGTCAATACCGGGAAGCTTGCTGTTTTGGCTTTGGTAAACGGATTTCGATTTAAAGTGGCCTTGATGGAAGAACATTTTAACGAAAATTATGCTGAATCTGATAAATTCCCCCAATCTACTTTTTCAGGAATCATTCAGAATTTTGATGAATCCAAATTGAGTTCAACAGCAAAAATGTTTGTCGTTACCGGTGATCTGACCTTTCATGGAAAGACCAAAAAAATTACCACGGAAGCTAAAATCTCAAAATCAGAAGGAAAAATTTCCATCAAAGGTAATTTCACGGTAAAACCGGAAGATTTTGGTGTCGAAATTCCGAACCTTGTCAGAAGCAAAGTGGCCAAAACTGTGGAGGTCAGTTATAATTTAGCACTGAGTAAATAAAAAAAGTCAAAAGGGGAATCTTTTGACTTCTTTTATTCCGAAAAATCTAAATTTTATTTTTTCACAATTCGGAAAGTTGTATTGACTTTAGTTGAGGACTCAACCGTTACGACATAAACACCACTTGAAAAACCGGAAGTATCAATCTCATAAACATTCAGATTATCCAAATCTCCTTCGGTTATTTTTTTTCCTTCTGCATCATAAATTTCATAGGAACTCAAAGGAACCAATGATGTAATGGTCAATTTTTCACTTACAACACTCGGGAAATATTTGAGATTTTTTACAAAAACATCTTCCACACTCAAAATAGGGAGAACGGTAATGACGCCGTTCATAGCAGGGTGAACAGAGCAGTGATACTCAATTTCAGCCAGGGTGTGAAAAGTATATTGATAGGTTTGTCCTTCTCCGGTTAAGATTTCACTCCCAAAATCTTCCGGTGCATCCGGATCCGTGCTGGAAACAGAATGTGGCATGTCAGGTTCTCCCCAAGTCCAGATAACTGTGTCTTCGGAGTGTAGGGTTACACTTGCATCTTCTTCACTTATTCCCATCATCCAGGTGATGTTGTAGGTCTCTTGTGCACCAAGCATCATAAAAATGCTTCCACATAAAATGAATAGAATCTTTTTCATACCAATTTTCTTTAAAATGTTGAATAAATTTAGACATAAAAAAAATAAAAACTGATAAAAATCATATAAAATATTTTCTTTAAACTATTGACTTTAAACAAGATGCGTAATTGGATTGTAGTGATAGAGCGGGATTTAGGGAAATTTAGATTATTCAAATTTAATTTTCAATCTGTAAGAAATATTACATTTACCATCTTATAAAATTGAATTTTCAAGTAGTCCGTTTTATGCAATCATTTGTCCATTACTTTCTTCATTTCGGATTTCCCTTGTTAATTGCCGTTTTGTTTTTCAGGGATAATTGGAAAAAAGCATATCTGATTTTTTTATTGACTATGTTTGTGGATATTGACCATTTGCTGGCTACTCCTGTATTTGATCCGGAACGTTGCAGCATCGGCTTTCATCCTTTGCATAGCTATTGGGCAATGGCAGTATACGTTTTAATGCTTTTCCACCCCAAGATCCGAATCGCCGCCATTGGGCTTTTGATGCACATGGCTACAGACGGATTGGATTGTTGGTGGATGAATTCGGGTTACTGAAAGATGTGTCCGCAGTGGTTACATTTATTGTGGAAAGTAGATTTTTTAGTTCTCTTTCCACCAAAAAGAACTAACAGTAATGGATTTAAATTCGATTTCAAGTTTTCCATAACCGCTTCACTTAAATCTTTGGATCCGCAATTAGGACAAGCAGGGAAATAATCATCCTGTTTTACAATTTGAACCGCTTTGTCAAAATTTTCTGCATCTACCCAAACTTCGAGATGCTCGCTATAATTGGTTTGACCTTCTTGTTCGATTCCTAATCCTGACAGGTAAAATGGAATTTCATTTTGTTCCAATAATTCTAAATATTTGTCTGATTCCGATAAAAACTGAAAACGGGCGAGGAGTTTGCGGGACATACTAATTCTTTAAATAGTAAAATTAATCAAAAAAGAACCACCATCCGGCAGTTCTCTCATTTTCAAATTATCATATTTTCAAATCTTCAAATTACGAAACTTCTACAAAAAGCCCTTCATCAGTCTTTTCAACCTGAGCCAATTTATTAGCAGTCAATTCTTTAATCGCTTTGTCCCATTTTTTACCTGAAAGTCCTGATTGATTTTTTAAATCATTCAAATCAGTTTTTCCGAGCTTGGTTAACAATTCCAAAACCGCTTTGGCTTCTTCGCTTACCTGAACCTGTTTTTTCTCCGGTTTCATTTGTGGGAAGAACAATACTTCCTGAATCGAAGCATTATTGGTCAAAAACATGATCAACCGATCCATCCCGATACCCAAACCGGAAGTCGGTGGCATTCCGTATTCTAAGGCACGCAAGAAATCCTGGTCGATGAACATGGCTTCGTCATCACCTTTTTCAGACAATTTCAATTGTTCTTCAAAACGTTCGCGCTGGTCGATCGGGTCATTTAGCTCCGAATAAGCATTTGCGATTTCCTTTCCGCAAACCATCAGTTCGAAACGTTCTGTCAAACCTTCTTCCGATCGGTGTTTTTTTGTCAACGGACTCATTTCTACCGGATAATCGGTTATAAAAGTCGGTTGAATAAAATTTCCTTCACATTTTTCACCAAAAATTTCGTCGATCAATTTCCCTTTTCCCATCGTATCATTTACCTCAATTCCCATGGAAATAGCTGCTTGGCGAATTTCTTCTTCCGATTTTCCTTTGATGTCAAAATCGGTAAATTTCAAAATGGCATCGCGCATGGAAACGCGTGGATAAGGCGCTTTCCATTCAATTTCATGTTCTCCGAATTTACTTTTAGTACTTCCGTTTACCTGAATTGCACAATGTTCAAGCAATTGTTCGGTAAAATTCATCATCCAGTTATAATCCTTGTAAGCGACATAGATTTCCATCGCCGTAAATTCCGGATTATGGGTTCGGTCCATTCCCTCATTCCGGAAGTTTTTGGAAAATTCGTACACCCCGTCAAATCCGCCGACAATCAATCTTTTTAAGTACAATTCATTCGCAATTCTCAAGTACAATGGGATGTCCAAAGCATTGTGGTGCGTGACAAAAGGTCGGGCCGCAGCTCCCCCCGGAATCGCTTGTAAAATAGGTGTTTCTACTTCCATATATCCGCGGACATTGAAGAATTCCCGCATCGCATTGAACATTTTGGTTCTCTTTACAAAAACTTCTTTCACTTGCGGATTTACCACCAAATCTACGTAACGCATACGGTAACGCATTTCCGGATCTACAAAAGCATCGTGAACGTTTCCTTCATCGTCTGTTTTTACGATGGGAAGCGGACGAAGCGTTTTGGAAAGCAAGGTCAATTTGGTAACATGAACCGAAATTTCACCTACTTTGGTTTTGAACTGATAGCCTTCAATCCCGATGAAATCTCCTATGTCCAACAATTTTTTGAAAAGCACATTGTAAGCGGTTCCTTCTTCATCGGTGGAAATATCGTCACGCGAAACATATACTTGAACTCTACCGCTACTGTCCTGCAGTTCGGCAAAAGAAGCTTTTCCCATCACCCGAACACTCATCAATCGCCCGGCAAGCTTCACCTGCTTTCCTTCCTCGTAGTTCTTCAGGATTTCTTCAGCAGTAGAAGTTACTTCAAATTCGGCAGCAGGATAGGGTTCAATCCCCATGGATTCTAACTGCGCCAATTTCTCACGACGAATGATTTCTTGTTCTGATAATTGCATTTTTCTAAATTTTCAAGGTGCAAAAGTACGGATTTTGTTGATGAGTTTTTAAAACCAGTCAGGTCTTGTACCGAAAACTTGTATTTTTGAACTCTTTTAAATTGATAAAATGACCATCACCCAATACATACAGCAGCAAACTTCGATTTCAGCCAAACAAATTGACAATACAATTCAACTTTTAAACGAAGACTGCACCATTCCGTTTATTTCCCGCTACCGCAAAGAAATGACCGGAAACCTGGATGAAGTTCAAGTTTCAAGTATCGCCAAATTGAAATTACATTTTGAGGAATTGGAAAAAAGAAAAATCACGATTCTGAAGGCAATTGAAGAACAAGGTTTGCTGACCGATGAACTTCAAAAGAAAATTTCTGATTGTTACGATGAAACTTTATTGGAAGATTATTATTTACCTTACAAGAAAAAGAAGAAAACCAAGGCAACTGTTGCGAAAGAACAGGGATTAGAGCCTTTGGCGAAAATCATCATGAAACAAAATCCGATCCGGGATTTGGAAGAACTGGCTTCAAGGTATTTGAATGACGAAGTGGAAACCATTGAAGAGGCAATTCAGGGTGCGAAATACATCATGGCGGAATGGATCAATGAAAACGAACGCATCCGGAATCAGTTAAGAAGGAAATTCGGTTATGAAGCCGTGATTTCGTCTAAAGTTATAAAGGCTAAAAAAGATGAAGAGAATGCTCAGAAATTTACACAATATTTTGATTTTTCTGAACCCTTGAAACGTTGTCCTTCCCATCGATTATTAGCCATTTTACGAGGTGAAAATGAAGGATTTTTAAAGGTTTCGGTTGATATTGATAAAGCAGAGGCTTTGGAATTGATGGAAAAAATCATCATTCGTACCAACCAAACCGATTTAGTTGAAATCATGGAAGATGTGGTAAAAGATGCTTATTTGCGTTTGTTGTATCCGTCTTTGTCCACCGAACGATTGAACGACGCGAAATTACAGGCCGATAAAAATTCGATTCAGGTATTTTCCAATAATTTAAAACAATTGCTATTGGCTGCGCCTTTGGGTGAAAAGCGGATTTTGGCAATTGATCCGGGATATCGTTCGGGTTGTAAAATCGTTTGTCTGGATGAAAGTGGTGATTTGTTGCACAATGAAACGGTTTATCCGCACGCGCCGCAAAACCAAAAGAACGATGCCACCAAGAAAATCCGTTCGTTGATCAATGCTTACAATATAGAAGCGATTTCAATTGGGAACGGAACTGCTTCGCGAGAAACCGAAAACTGGATTCAGAATATTCCTTTTGACCGGAATCTGAAAGTTTTTGTGGTGAATGAAGCGGGTGCTTCGATTTATTCGGCTTCGAAAATTGCCCGAGATGAATTTCCGCAATACGATGTCACGGTTCGTGGAGCGGTTTCCATCGGACGAAGATTAGCCGATCCTTTGGCGGAACTGGTGAAAATCGATCCGAAATCCATTGGCGTAGGGCAGTACCAGCATGATGTTGATCAGAAATTATTAAAAGAAGAACTGGATGAAACGGTTATGCTTTGTGTAAATAAAGTAGGCGTAAATCTGAACACGGCGAGCAGCCATTTGCTGAATTATGTTTCAGGAATAGGAGAGAAGATGGCGGAAAATATTGTGAATTACCGTTCTGAAAATGGCCAATTTTCTTCGCGTGAAGCATTGAAAAAAGTTCCGAGACTGGGAGAAAAAGCCTTTCAACAGGCATCTGCTTTTTTACGGATTCATAATGGTGAAAATCCATTGGATAATTCGGCGGTTCATCCCGAATCCTACAAAATTGTGGAGAAAATGGCGAAGGATTTAAAGATTTCGACGCAGGAATTAATTGGAAATGAAACTTTAATCGCGCAAATTGAATTGGAAAAATATATTTCGGAAAAAGTAGGATTGCCCACCTTACAGGATATTGTAAAAGAACTGGAAAAACCGGGATTGGATCCGAGAAAGAAAGCGAAGATGGTTCAGTTCGATAAAAACATAAAGTCGATTGAAGATTTAAAAACCGGAATGAAATTGCAGGGAATCATCAACAACATCACGAATTTCGGATGTTTTGTGGACATCGGCATCAAGCAAAGCGGACTCGTTCACATTTCCAAAATTTGTAAAGAATTTATTTCAGATGTCAATCAGGTGGTGCAATTAAACCAAATCGTGGAAGTTACGGTTACCGAAATTGACGTGGAACGGAACAGGATTCAGTTGTCGATGGTGGACTAACTTTTTTCTCATCATGGTGTACTTTATGGAAACTTTGTGAACCTTGTGGTTTGAATTTTTAACCACTAAGAGCACTAAGATTTTTCACAAGAAACACAACGACCGTCTTCTGTATAGGTATGGCAAATTCCGGAACCAGTGTCACCGATTCCTTTATTGTGATTTTTTCGATTGCTTCCGCTGGACGAACAAGATACATCGTACTTGGCGGCATCGGCTAAAATTGACAGTTTTTCCCTGATTCTATCGGACATTTTTTATTTGGAGTTACCGAAGCAAATTAGGGAGAATTAATTCAAATCTAGAATGAGAATTCTTAAAATTCTGAGTTGGGAATGTTAAAAATTTAATCTTTCCAACCCCAAGGTTTTTCGTCAAACTCAATTGGTTTTGTCAAATCAAATTTTACTGAAAACAACCGATCGGAACCGATTCGACGGAGATTATAAGTGAAAGAAGTTTCGTCAATGGTCATCCACCAAACATTTCCGCAAGCATAATCGATCAGGTTGCAGGTTTCCTGATCGGCCGGGAAAATCTGCATATTTTTAAATCCGGTATTCGTAGAAGTTCCGCCGTACATCGTGATTTCATCATCAATTCCGCTTTCCAGTCTGTGGTCATGTTTGAGTTGAATTTGGTCTTCCAAGAAATCCAAAATCCAAGTGCGAGATTTATCATCGCCTACATAAAAAGGAATTTTGATCTGATTCTCTTCACAGGATAAAACCTGCATGACTAATTTTTTCCCTGTAAAACCATCGCCCTCTTTCCCGCCTTCGGTGATTGTGCCTTCGTAAGATTTTCTACAGTGTTTTTCAATTTCTTTTTTGAAGGTTAAATTTTGTTTTTCTTGTGCAAATGCAAAAAAAGAAAAAAGAGAAAGAGTGAGAATTTTGAATGTTTTCATGGGAATATTTTAAAATAAAAAAAACTTTGACAAATTTTTGGGTTTTGTCAAAGTTTGATTTAAAATTATAGAATTATTTCTTTTTTATCCATTTTAATCCAAATTTAAAGAAAAAGAAGATAAGAGCAATCATGAAAATTGCACCTATTAAATTTCCTGATGGATTGCTTGATTTTAATAATTGATTGGGTATATATTCAAGAATAAATGCCAAAAAGAAAAACAATCCAACAAGTAAACAAATTATTCCTAATATAAATTTAATTTTAATTGATTTCATGGATTAAGTGTACATCCCGCCATCCACGCTCAAAACCTGTCCGGTGATGTAATCCGACAAATCAGAGGCCAAAAACAAACAAGCATTGGCAATATCCTGTGGTGTTCCGCCGCGTTTCAATGGAATAGATGCCCGCCAGGCTTCCACCGCTTTTGGGTCTAATTTTTCTGTCATTTCTGTTTCGATGAATCCCGGTGCGATGACGTTGCAACGGATATTTCTGGAACCTAATTCCAAGGCAATTGATTTGGAAAATCCAATCAATCCTGCTTTGGACGCAGCATAATTGGCTTGTCCGGCATTTCCTTTTCTTCCGACGATGGAACTCATGTTGATAATGGAACCAGCACGCTGTTTCATCATCGGTTTGGTAACCGCTTTGGTCAAGTTGAATGCTGAATTTAAATTCACACGGATGACTTCTTCATAATCTTCCAGACTCATTCGCATCAATAAATTATCCCGCGTAATGCCTGCATTGTTGATGACAATGTCGATTTGTCCGAATTCTTCCAAAACATCATCAACCAGTTTCTGCGCTGCGTCAAAATCAGAAGCATCGGACTGATAGCCTTTTGCTTTTACACCAAAATCTGCTAATTCTTTTTCCAGAATTTTGGCTTTTTCAACCGATGAAGCAAATGTAAAGGCAATGTTGCATCCATTTTTTGCAAAAACTTCAGCAATTCCTTTTCCGATTCCGCGTGTAGCACCCGTAATGATAGCGGTTTTTCCAGATAATAGTTCCATTCTTTGTGTTTGTTAAAGTGCTAAATTATGAAATTATTTGGTATCAATTAGCAAGTATTGAGTATCAGGAAAATTTGATTTTAAAAGGAATTAAGTAAATTCGAATTTTGAATTTATAAAAATAATGAACAGAATTACCTGGGAAGATTTTGAGAAAGTTGAAATGCGTGTGGGCACTATTTTAGAAGCCAATGATTTTGCAAAAGCCCGAAAACCGGCCTATCAATTGACAATAGATTTTGGTGAATCAGGAATTAAAAAATCCAGTGCACAGATTGTAAATCTTTATTCCAAAGAGGAATTGGTTGGAAAACAAATCATTGCGGTGGTGAATTTTCCTCCGAAACAAATCGCCAATTTCATATCGGAATGTTTGGTTTTGGGAATTTACAATGAAAATAACGATGTGGTTTTGCTTTCGCCCGACAGGAAAACCCGGAATGGATGTAGAGTGGGATGATATGTAGGTATCAGGTAGTAAGTATCAGGTATCAAGTATCAGGAATTAAATGATTTATCTTGATACTTGCGTCTTACTGCTTGTGTCCAATAGATTTAAAATATATTGAAGAATTTCTTCTTTTTCAAATGGCGAAAACCATTTGATGTTTTCATCTTTTCTGTACCAAGTCAATTGTCGTTTGGCATAGCGTCTTGTGTTTTTTTTGATTTCTTCTATGGCAAATTCCAAATCGAACTTTCCATCCATATAATCAAATAATTCTTTGTAGCCAACGGTTTGCAGGCTGTTCAGATGTTTGAATTCCTTAAGTGATTTTACTTCTTCGAGCAATCCTTCTTCTATCATTTGATTCACGCGGCGATTGATTCTTTCATAAATTTCTTCTCTTGGCAATTCCAGTCCGATTTTGATGGTATTGAAATTTCTTTTTGCCGATTTGTTTTTGCGGAAGTAAGAAAAGGGTTTTCCGGTTCCCCGGATGATTTCCAAAGCTCGGATGAGTCGTTGGTGATTGCTCAAATCAACTTGTTGGTAGTAAGTAAAATCCGCAATTTTTAATTCTTCCTGTAATTTTTCAATTCCTTCTGTTTCAAATTCCTGAATTAATTTTTGTCTGAACTTTGGATCAACATCGGGAAATTCATCCAAACCTTCGGTAACGGCTTTTTCAAACATTCCCGATCCGCCAACCATCACAACAGAGTCGTATTTTTTAAATAATTCTTCGATTTTTTTCAGCGCATCCCGCTCAAAATCGCCAACGGAATATTCATCATGAATGCTCAGATTTTGAATAAAATGATGCGGAACTTCTGCCAGCTCTTCATGGGTAGGAACGGCCGTTCCGATTTTCATTTCTTTGTAAAATTGACGGGAGTCAAAGGAGAGAATTTCTGTTTTTAAGGATTTGGCAATAAAAACAGCAAGCCCCGTCTTGCCAATGGCAGTGGGGCCTGTTATGATGATTAAGTTCTTTTGAAATTGATTATTCATTTATAATTTCCGCATCGGTCACAATGGTTTTAAACTTCTGTGTTTTTTCCCATTCCAAATAATTCTTGATTTCTCTTCCGAAGTATTTTAGAGCAAACATCACGATGGCGGCATCATCCAGAATAAATCCGGGAATTAAATCAATGGGAGATAGAACATAAGCGATTACGGCCGATCCGATCAGAAGATTTCTTTTTCTGGGTTTATATTTTCCGGAAACTGTATCAATGATCATTCGGGCAAAAGCTTTGGCGTTATCGGTTGCAGACATATCTGAAGTTTTGGCTTGGAGTCCTATGATTCCGGCTAATTTGAATAATTTTAATTTGTTCATTGTGGCAAGTTTAAGTTAAACCTTCATTGAAAATCAAAAAACATTCCAAGAAATTTTAACCTTTCCGTATTGGGCATTTTTATGACCGGGTCATATTGGCCAAATATTGGTATAAATCATTGATTTCGGCCGGAGGCATTCCTTCATCAAATGCTTGAGAAGTATAGGACTGACCGTTGGATTCAATGGTAATGATGGTAGCACGCGCGGCATCGTGAAATCTTTCTAGTGTTGGGCTTTCCCATTTCTCGAACTTTGAAAGGTCTAATTGGGAAACCAATTCATTTAATCTGTTCCAGTCACTCTGAGAGATATCTTTTTTTTTGTCTCCGGTGGCATCTCCTCTTCCTTTTAAAGAAGTAATCATTTGGTTTTGACTGATTTGATGCTGTTCAAAGCCACTCATTCCGGAATAAGAAATGGAAATTTGATCTATCAAAACTGCTGTTTCAGACGCTGTTGTCGATTTTGTAGATTCACAAGAAAAAGATGTTAATAATAGAAATACGGCAAATGTCAGAAAAACATAACTCAATGGAATTGATTTCATTTTTAAAAATTTAATATATTTACGAAATTAAATTAATTAATTCAATTAAAAACGCTTACACATGAAAAAATTTTTATTGGCTTTAGCGTTTGTTTCGCCTTTGGTAGGGTTTTCACAATGGACATCTACACAATTGGGGAATGCAACGATTAAAGAAGGAAAAGAGAGAATAGAGGCGAGTGGACTTTATACTTTTGACAAGCAAACGTTTCAACAACAGTTGACGAACACGGCTGCCCGTTTTTCAAACTCAGCCGGTACTATTATTTCTTTACCCAATGCAAATGGAGAATTAGAGAAATATGAAGTATGGGAAGCATCCAATTTCTCACCGGCCTTACAGGCTAAGTTTCCGGAAATTCGTGCTTATGTAGGAATAGGAATTGATGACCCGACTGCTTATTTGCGTTTCAGCACTTCGCCTGCAGGTTTTCAATCCATGACTTTAAGAGCTGGGACATCTGAATTCATCGAGCCTTATTCGACTGACGGAAGCAAATACATCGTTTTTGATTCCAAATCACACAGAAATCAAGGAGATGTTCCCTTTGAGTGTTCCACAGTTGAAACCGCTGCTTTGATTCAGGATTCAAATGATTTTGTACAGGCAAATAAGTCGGATGCAGGAGTGTTCAAAACTTTCCGTTTGGCACAATCGGTAACCGGTGAATATTCTCAGTATTTCGGAGGAACAATGGCTGACGCTATGGGAGGAATCAATGCTACTATGACTCGTGTCAATGGTGTATTTGAAAAAGATTTTGCCATCATGCTTATTTTGGTTGACAATAATGAGGATGTAGTGTTTTTAAATTCGACTACTGACCCTTACACCAATCCCGGAAACATCGGAACTACTCAAACTCAATTACGTAATACATTAAATTCAGTAATCGGGGTAAATAATTATGACATCGGGCACATTTTCCACAGAACAGGAGGAGGAGGAAATGCCGGTTGTATCGGATGTGTATGTCTTGATTCACCAAACAACTACAAAGGAACCGGATATACTTCACCGGGTTCTGGAGGACCGGAAGGTGATAACTTTGACATCGATTATGTAGCACATGAAATGGGACACCAATTGGGAGCAAACCATACTTTCTCTGTTTATTATGAAGGAACAGGTGTAAATATTGAACCGGGAAGTGGATCGACTATCATGGGTTATGCCGGTATTACTGCACATAACGTTCAGCCACATTCTGATGATTATTTTACTTACAGAAGTATCCAACAAGTTCAATTGAACGTTCAGAACAAACCTTGTGCAAACAACACCAATTTGACCAATTTGGCACCGGTTGTAAGTGCAGGAGAGGATTATAACATTCCTACTGGTACTGCATTTGTTTTGACAGGAACAGGAAGTGATCCTGATGGAGATCCTTTGGTTTACAACTGGGAACAAAATGATACAGGAAACTCTTCCACTACTGACGCAAACAGTAGAGTTGACTTCTCAAAAACAATCGGACCAAACTTCCGTTCCAATCCTCATGAAACTACTCCGGTAAGATACATGCCTAAATTTGAATATGTTTTGATGAACAGTGTAAATGAATCAGAACCTTATTGGAAATCAAAATGGGAAGCCGTTACAACTGTAACCCGTACCTTTAACTTTACTTTCACTGCAAGAGACAACAATGCAGAAGGTGGTCAGACCAAAAAAGATGATATGCGTGTATTTGTAAGAGACGCAGGGCCTTTCGTGGTTACAAGCCCTACAAACGATATGGATGTAGATTTAGGAACCAACACTATGGAAGTTACTTGGGATGTAGCTGGTACCGATGTTGATCCGATCAATACCGCAGAGGTAAAAATTTCTTTGTCAACAGATAACGGTGCTACCTTTACCGTAGTAGCTGAGAACACAGCAAACGACGGTTCTGAAACCATTACGATTCCTACCGGAACTGTAGCAGGTGAAGATTGCAGAATCCTGATCGAATCAGTCGGAAATATCTATTATGCGGTTTCAAGACCATTTAATTTTGTTGGAGAAATGGGATTAAACGATATGAACCTTTCTGTCGTAGGTCTTTATCCTAATCCAAACAACGGTCAATTCTATCTGAAAGCCAATAACGTTTCCCAAGGTGAAGTATCTACTAAAATATTTGATACAGCCGGAAGAATGGTTTACAACAAAACAAATAACCATTTCGGTGGAAACCTTGATCAGTCCTACAACGTAAACCTGCCAAGCGGCGTTTATATGGTGACGATCAAAACTGCAGATGGAACATCTACACATAAATTAATTATCAAATAATTAATAAAGAAATTGAATTAAAAATGGTCGGGAGAAATCCTGACCATTTTTTTTATGCTAATTATAGGAAGAAATAATTGGAAAGATTCATTGCCTATTCTAAATGAAATAGACTATTTTTCATTTAACAAACCCTCAATCAATTGATGGATTTCAGGAGAATTCCAATCGGCAGATTGCACTGCTTTTAATGCGATTTCTCCTTTTTTGTTTAAGATGTAAGTAGTGGGAAATGAACCCGGAATCATAGATTTGGGCAATAAACTATTGGCTTCATAAACCGGCATCGAATATTTGTTTTCCTGTAAAAACGGAACAAATTTTTCCGACCGGTCTTTCATGGTAATCAAAACCACAGCTATTTTATCACCTTTCGATTCGTACAGTTTCTGTATGCTTGGCATTTCTTCCACACAAGGCGGGCACCAGCTTCCCCAGAAATTTAAAAAGACCACTTTTCCTCTGAAATCAGCCAAATTCGCGTCGGGCGTTCCATTGTAACCCTTTAAAGAAACGGCTAATTCCTCATCATTCAAATTAAAATTTCGATCGATTTTCTCAATACTTTGTCCGGAAAGGGTTTTTTTATTCAATAATTCTGTCGCCCAATCTCCGATCGGAGTAAAGAAAAACAAGGCCAATAATACCAGGCCGATCCCACTGATTAAAATTCTTTTATCCAATTTCATCTTTAAAAAATGAGGAAGGAATGACGGCGAGAAGTTCTTCAAAAGTACTTTCGCCTTTATCCTGATTATACCAAACTTGTAAATCTTTATGAAATTCGTCTGCCGTATAAACCTCCGGATTTTCTTTGTGCTTCACCAACATTTCCATGCCGGCAGCCGGACGAGGCCCGAAATGAAAAACTTCCTTTCCCTCAGCATTGACTCCTATGAACATGGGAATGGACTTGGCGCCGTCAGTAAGATAGGCATTCATCAACTCCGGATTTTCATCCCGCAGTACGATTTTTTGTTCGACTCCCAATTCCTGCATGATGACATTGACTATCGGCATGCTTTGGGCGGCGTCTCCGCACCATCCCTCACTGATGATCAGTAGTTTGAAATTGGGGGCAATTGATTGAAGTTGTTCTTTTTGTTGTTCGGACAATTCAAATGTTTTGTTCAAACGGTCGATGCGCTTTAAGTTCATCGAATAGTATTTCGCCATACCATTTTCATCGCCCAGCTGATTCAAATCAAACAGTTGGTCTTCGATTTTTTTTAAATAATCGGGATACGAATATCCTTTTTCAAGATAAGACGTTAAATTCATTTTGAAATAATTTTAAGAGGGATAAACCCATTTCAATCGCGGTGATTCGGCCGGAATGATGATTCTTTGAGCGATTCTGTCCAAACGATCCGGGAGATTCATGATATAATCACGCGCTTTTTCCGCTTCCTCATTCAGATTTCCCAATTTGTCTATGTTCCAAAGATTGATGAGCTTACGAATGATTTCTACATAATCAACCGAAGTATAAACCCCGATTCTTTGTGCCGAATCTGAAAATATTTCAAATGCTCTTCCGATGGGTTCACCGGATTCACGCAGGAAATGAGCCGGCATCACGATTTTCAGCTTCAGCATGTGCTGGAAAGCCAGCATCATTTCGTTTGGATCCACTTCAAAAATCCTTTTGACAAATTCGGCGTAAGCCAAATGATGACGCATTTCATCTCCGGCAATGATTTTACACATTTTTGCCAGATTTTTCACACCATATTTTTTGGCGATTTCCGAAACGCGATTATGCGAAATATAAGTGGCTAATTCCTGAAAAGTGGTGTAAACGAAATTTTTATAAGGATCATGACTCGTTCCGATATCAAATCCGTCAGCAATTAAATATTGAGTGGAAATTTCCACTTCCCGCATATTGATTCGTCCGGAGAGATAAAGAAATTTATTCAGCACATCTCCATGACGGTTTTCTTCTGCCGACCAGGCACGAAACCATTTCGACCAGCCATTTCTATTTTCGTTGTCCACTCCTTCGATCTCCATGATCCAGGATTCGTAAGAAGGAAGTGCTTCTTCAGTGATGGTGTCTCCGATCAGAGTTACCCAGAAATCATAGGGCAAATCTTTAGAAAGTTCACGTAATTCGGTTATTTGGTCAAAAAATTGATCGGAATGTGAATCGGGCAGAAAATCAGTGGGTTGCCAAATTTTTTCCGGACTGATGAGAAATTTCTCTACATATTCATCCACATCTTTGTCGATGAAATTCATTACTTCCAAACGCACATTTTCTCGTGTTGTCATTTCGTTTAATTTTCGAGTTTCGACTGTATGGCTTCTCTGATTTTTTCCATCATGACCTCAAACTCATAGTCTTTTGGTGATAAAGGAGGATGTACGTCCAGCGAGAAGTCCGTCCCCAAAGATAAAGGAAAAGAACCGTTTTTTACGATTTTCCACGAATTATTAATCGTAATCGGAACGATTAAGGCAGACGGCGCATATTTGATCAGCATTTTTAACCCATTATCACGAAAAGGTTTTAATTTACCATCCCGGCTTCTCGTTCCTTCCGGAAATATAACGGCCGAACGTTTGTGTTTTTCTATGTACTGCGACAATTTTTTGATTTCAGGCAAAGCTTGGCGCGGATCTTTACGGTCAATCAGCACGGAACCACCTCTTTGTAAATTATAGGAAACGCTGGGAATCCCTTTGCCTAATTCGATTTTACTGATAAATTTCGGATGAAAATCCACCAAATACCATTCAATTGGTGAAATGTCCAGAATGCTCTGGTGATTGCTCACAAAGATGTACGGAATTCCTTCTTTCAATTGCTCTTTTCCCGAAAATTTATGGGTAGTTCCCAGGATTTTGGTACATAAAACCAATAACCAATTCATGGTTTTTACCGAATTATGGTGCATATTATATCCCCCAAAATTATAAGAAAACCATTGTACAATGTGCATGATACAAAGGGTCAGCCCAAAGAAGAAATAATAGATAAGCGAAATGGGATAGGAAATTATTTTCATTTCTTTATTAATCCAACAAAGTCGGAATCCTTAAAAGGAAAATTTTTAGTTAAATTCTTTTTTTAATCGTTCAATTTTTGCCAGAAGTTCGTCTTCTTTCTCTTCGAAATCGGAAATTTCATCCAGATTGGTTTTCACCGAAAAATAAAATTTGATTTTGGGTTCGGTTCCCGAAGGTCTGGCCGCTACTTTGCTTCCGTCTTCGGTATAAAAGATCAAAACATTTGATTGCGGGATATCAATAGATTTTTCTTCTCCGGTCACTAAATTTTTTGAAACAGAGCTTTGATAATCCTCCAATTTCACAATTTTTGAACCATCAAAAGATTTCGGCGGATTTGCTCTGAAGTCTGCCATCATTTGGCTGATTTCGGCAGCTCCGTCTTTTCCTTTTTTTGTAATCGAAATCAAATCTTCTTTGTAGAATTTTGTCTTGGTGTAAATGTTCAATAATTCTTCGTAAAAACTACTGTCATTTGCTTTTGCATTGGCCGCGATTTCACAAGCCAGAAGCGTAGAAGTAACCGAATCTTTGTCCCGAACGAAATCTCCTACCATAAATCCGAAACTTTCTTCACCGCCTCCTATAAATTTTTGTCTGCCTTCTGCTTTTCGGATCATATCGGCAATCCATTTGAATCCTGTTAGACCGACTTTGCATTCCACGTTGTAATATTCCGCCAAATCAAAGAAAATATCGGAAGTAACTATAGTCGAACCGATGAATTCCGTTCCGTCCATTCCGTCATTTTGCAGCTGATTCAATAAATAATCCACGAGCACGGTATTGGTTTGGTTTCCATTTAATAAAACCATTTTTCCATTAAAATCTCGAACGGCAATTCCCAATCGGTCGGCATCGGGATCGGTTCCTATCACGATGTCTGCTTCTATTTCATCTGCTAAATCCAATGCCATTTTCAGTGCTTCCGGTTCTTCCGGATTGGGTGATTTCACGGTCGGGAAATTTCCGCTTGGAATGGCTTGTTCCTTTACGATGTGAACATTTGTAAATCCGGCTTGCGCCAAAGCATCGGGAATAATCGCTATCGAAGTTCCGTGAATCGAAGTGAAAACGATTTTTAAATCTTCTTTTCCTTTGTGTGTAAAACCGATATGATCCACACAGGCATCAATGAATTTTTGATCCATTTCCTTTCCGATTACATTCAGCAAACGGTCATTTCCGTTGAACAGGATTTCAGATGGTTTTACTTTTCCTACTTCTTCTATGATTGCATGATCCTGTGGCGGAACGATTTGCCCACCGTCATTCCAGTAAACTTTGTAACCATTATATTCTGGCGGATTATGCGAAGCAGTCAAAACAATTCCGGCATCGCATTTTAAATTTCGAACGGTAAACGAGAGTTCCGGTGTCGGTCTGAAACTTTCAAACAAATGAACTTTAATGGCGTTTCCGGTCAGGATATCAGCCACAATTCGGGCAAATAATTCGGAATTATTCCGTACGTCATAAGCGATCGCAACCGATTTTTCTTTGTCGGGAAATTCTTTTTTCAGATAATTGGCCAATCCTTGTGTGGCGGCTCCCAGTGTATATTTATTGATGCGATTGGTTCCTACGCCCATGATGCCGCGCATACCACCGGTTCCAAATTCCAAATCACGGTAAAATGCATCTTCCAGTTCAGTCGGATTTTGATCCATCAGATCCTGAACGGCTTTCCGGGTATCTTCATCATATTGTTCGCTGAGCCAAACGCTGGCTCTTTCCATGGCATTATTCATTTCTGATTTATTTTTTTTGAATGGTTGCTCTGTCTTTTTCTGTTGTATCTTTATTAGGGTCGCCTGTGTAGAAAACCCGTGCATTGTCAATGGCTTTTCCGGTCAAATCTTTCATCGCATAGATGGAAAGAGAAGCATTGTCTTTTGCGTCAAAATCTATTTCCACCGCTTGTAATTCTGTCAATTCGGCACGGGACTGCTCTGAAGCATTCAGGTCAAGGTTGATAGCTGTTCCGGTTAATTTTACAAGAGTTTGGTCAGAAATATCCAAATCGAAATCTTTTATATCTACAAATGTTTCATTTACAGTAGATTGGTCATTTACCTCCAAACTAAATTCATTGGCTTTCAGCGTTCCTGAAACTTTCATTTTGGATAAATAGTTGAGTTCAACTTCTTTTAAATTGGGATTGAAATAGATGTTTACATTGTACAAATCATATTGCTCTACCGATTTTGATTCTTTGATTACCAAACTACTTCCGCTGAATTTGATTTCCAGATTGTCAATCAGATTCTGATGAGATTCCACCACGACTTTGGATGTTTCTGAAGGAATAAGCGTCACATCACAATTGCAATGGGTTTCCAACGAACTGAAATGATCTACTGCGAATTCTTTTTTGGCAGTAGCAGCGCCTTCACCTTTCAGTCCGGAATTACAGGAAAGAATGAGAAGTGAAATCGAAATAAGTAAACTCAATTTTTTCATATGGTTGTATTTGGATTAGAAAATGATATGATTTAAGAGAATTGTTTTTTTGAATTTAATTTCAGCGTTTCCTTTATTTCATATTCCTGTTTATTTTTTGTCGAACGAACGAGGATTTCACCCAGAAATCCGGCCAGAAATAATTGAGTTCCCAAAATCATGGCTGCCAGCGAAATATAAAAATAAGGGTTATCCGTTATCAAACGCGCATTTTTTTGTAAAATATAGACTTTATGAAGTTTATCCAACCCCAAATATAAGGCGGCCAAAAAGCCGATTATAAACATCAGCGTACCAATGGCTCCAAAAAGATGCATAGGTTTTGTCCCGAACTTATTCAGAAACGAAAGCGTAATCAAATCGAGAAATCCGTTTACAAACCGTCGCTTCCCAAATTTTGATTTTCCATATTTTCTGGCCTGATGACGGACTTTTTTTTCATAAATCCGCCCAAATCCTAAATTTTTAGCCAAAACGGGGATATACCGATGCATATCGCCGTGTAATTCCAACTCTTTTGCGACTTCGCTTCGGTATGCTTTTAAACCGCAATTGAAATCATGGAGATCAAGTCCCGATACTTTTCTGGCAACGGAATTAAACATTTTTGAAGGTAGATTTTTGGTCAGTTTGGGGTCTTGACGTTTTTGTTTCCAACCGGAAATGATGTCGGCCTTTTTTGATTTCAGCTCACGATAAAGTTCGGGGATTTCTTCCGGAAAATCCTGTAGATCGGCATCCATGGTGATGACTACATCGCCTTGAACTTGGCTGAATGCCGCCATCAGCGCCTGGGATTTTCCATAATTTTTACGAAAACGGATTCCTTTTATTTCCGGATTGACTTCTGAAAGAAATTCGATAATCTTCCAACTATCGTCACTGCTTCCGTCGTCTATAAAAATGACTTCGAATTCAAATCCGTTATCCAAACAAACCGATTTGACTCGCTGAAATAATTCTTCCAGAGAATCCTGTTCGTTTAGTAATGGGATGACAATGGATACATGCATCAGATATGTCGGTTTTTAAAGAATACTGCGAAGATACTTGAAATCAAAAAGTAAAAAAAGAGAATGACGGAAAATGAAAGAAAGAAGGTTTTCCAGGTAAACATATTGATTTTTAAATCGGTCATGTTTTTTACAAAATCTCCATTTTTTTCCATGAATTCCTGATTGGGATTGGACATGACCAATTCATACCAACCTCGCTGCAAACTATCTTCCGCCCAATTCCCGTTTGTATTGAAAAAAATAAATATCGCGGCTAAACTTAGAAGTCCGCCGATGAACATAGGTAGAAAACTTAACTGCCAGGCTTGTCTAAAACTAATCGGTCGCTGTTTGGCAAATTTATAAGCACTGTAAAATCCTGTTCCGGCATAAATTCCCGGAAGCACAAAACAATTAATCAAAGCCGAATAATTAAAAAATTGAGCCTCAGAAATACTTCCTTGCGTAGAAAATAAAAAGATGAGCAGAAAAAATAAAAGCATTGTGATTAAAAACAATGCGATACCCAGCCGGGTGATTTGCTTGTTTGCATTCATGAGACAAAGATAGTCTAAATGAGAAAAAATCGGTTATAGCATTTTATATGCGGTGATTTTTTAATGAAATAATTTTGATTTTAATGTTATTATTTAGTAGTATTGGGTTTTTTATGATATAAAATATGAAGAAAATTATCGTTTTGTTATTATTAATCGGGATGGAAAGTTTATTTGGACAACAAACGATTTTCCAAAACCGGAATGGACATAATACTTTGTTTGGAACTTCTTCCATGAATAAAGAAGTAAACTTGGAAAAAGAAGCAAAAGGTTCTCAATATTTTCAAGACAGCTTTTTATACGCCTTTGTAGATGATATGGAAAAGCCATTTAAAATGAGATACAATGCTTTTTTTGATGAAATGGAATTTGAAAGGGAAGGTGTTGTCTATGATTTGGATAAAGAACAATACAAGTCTGTTAATTTTGAGGATTTAAATAAAAAATACGTAATAGTAGATTATTTGGATGGCAATGAAATCAAGACAGGTTTTTTGATAGAATTGTTCGGAAGTCCAAAAGTTGCATTGTTGAAAAGTGAAAAAATTATTTTTGTAGAAGGGAAAAAGGCCACAAGTGGTTTTGGGATTGATACGCCTCCTGAATATAAACCCAATAAAGCAGAGTATTTCCTGAAATTGGCAGATGGTTCTATCGTTTCAGCTCCTAGTTCAAAAAATAAATTTGTCCAACTCTTTAAAGGAAAAGAAAAAGAAGTCGAAAAATTTATAAAAGAAAACCGGATTTCTTTGTCAGACGAAAAAGATTTGAAAAAATTAACTGAATACATCAATACATTGTAAAACAATCCATTAAGAATTTTTAAAATCCGAATACAGCGGTTTCCGAGGTGTTCGGATTTTTATTTTTCTTCAAAACCCAGCGAAAGTGAATTCACACAATATCTTAAGCCGGTTTCCGTAGGCCCGTCTTCAAATACATGTCCGAGGTGGCTTCCGCAACTGGCACATAGAATTTCGGTTCTGGTCATTCCATGAGAAGTATCGGTTCTTTCCAGAATTTTTCCTTCGGCAATTTCCTTGTCAAAACTCGGCCAGCCGCAATGCCCGTCAAATTTAGATTCCGATGTAAAAAGAGGAGTGTTGCAAGCACCGCAAGTATAAACTCCTTTTTCGAAATGCATATTGTATTTTCCTGAAAATGGCCGTTCAGTCCCGGCTTCACGCATCACATAAAACTGTTCGGGTGTCAATTCTTTTTTCCAATCTTCATCCGATTTCTGAACTTTAAAATTATTTGAATTTGATTTTTCCATAATGGTTTCTTTTAAATTGTTTTGCGAGCAACTTATCAGCATTGAAATTAATACGAAATAAATAAATTTCATATCGTTGTAAGTTTTTTATTGTACCGCAAAATCCCTTCCGAAATCTGATTTTCACTTAACAAAATATCGTATTTACAATTTCCGATTCCATCCAACAAGCTGAAACTTATCTGATTATTTTGGTTTTTCTTATCGTATTTCATCCAATGAAGAAGAGGTGAGATGATTTCTTCCGGAAGATTCGTTTTGCCAAAAATTCGAATCAAATGAATAAAGATTTCATCCAACTCATCTTTCGAAATCAATTCATTTTCAAAGCTCAGAACAGATTCCACCAGCATGCCTATCGCTACGGCTTCGCCGTGCAGTAAAGGGTTTTCTGACTTCAGAAACTCACTTTCCACCGCATGACCGACGGTATGCCCAAAGTTCAGGATTTTACGCAATCCGGTTTCAAAAGGATCTTTTTCAACCACTTGTTTTTTTATGCCGACCGATCCTTCGATCAAATTTCCAACAGAATCTGAAGTGAAACTCTCTAGTGCAATCAATTTTTTCCAGTGACTACTATCGTAAATCAAACCGTGTTTGAGCATTTCGGCCAGTCCCGATCGAAATTCGGCTTTTGGAAGGGATTCCAGAAATCCGGGGAAAATAAAAGTCGCAACCGGCATTGCAAAAGTACCGACGGCATTTTTAATTCCGTTGAGATCGATTCCGGTTTTTCCGCCAACTGAAGCATCAACCATGGAAAGGAGCGAAGTAGGAACGTTGATGAAATCAATGCCGCGTTTAAAGGTAGAAGCAATAAATCCGCCGATGTCGGTCACCATGCCGCCTCCCAGATTGATCATCAAACTATTGCGGGAAGCATTTAGTTCGGTCATGCTTTCCCAAACCTGAATCGCAATCTCGATGACTTTGTTTTCTTCGCCCGAAGGGATTTCTATGATTTCTGTCGGGGTACTTTCTTCTATTTCTGATAGAAAAACAGGCAAACAATATTTGTGCGTGTTTTCATCGACCAGAATGAATACGGAATGGTATTTTTTTTCTTTTAATAATTGGTTTAAACCATGAAAAACCTCATCAAAAAAAACGGGCGTTTGTTTCATATTCCAAATGTAGGATTTCGTTTTTAATTCATAAATGAATACATTCCTTAAAATAATTTTAAATTTGCTTAAATATTTCCGGATGAACATCGTTTTATTTGACTCTAAAGAATGGAAGAACTTATGTCCTCTGACGCTTACGAAACCTTTTGGAGAATTGCGGATGGGGATTTTGACTTTCAAGGAACGCTGGGAGAGATTGATGGAGGGAAATTACAGTTACCTGACGGAAAATTATTTATCAGAGAAATTTCCTGCCAAAATCGAAAATGTCAATTTATTTATCAATCCGGCTTATTTTCCTATTGATAATTATTCGGTAATTAGTATTAAAGAACTTAAGGAGGGGAGTGCAATTTGGTATGATGGTGAATTGATGGCTGCCAAATGCAGTATGGAAGATTTCCAAAACCGAAATTTCAAATACGAAACGAAACATGAAAAACATGAGTTTCACGTGAACCGTCTTTGGGATTTGTTTACCTATAATGATCAAGCTATCCGTTTTGATTTTGAATTGATTACAAAAGGAAGGGAGTCACAGCCTATTTCCTCTACAAACGGAGTTGTTAATTCCCAAGATATTTTTTTAGAAGAAGGAGCCGTAGTCGAATTTTCAGTGCTGAACGCCAAATCCGGTCCTATTTATATAGGCAAAGAAGCTGAGGTCATGGAAGGATGTCTGATACGGGGCAGTCTGGCATTGTGCGAAGGCGCAAAACTCAATATGGGCACTAAAATTTATTCGGGAACCACCATCGGGCCGCATTGTAAAGTTGGAGGAGAAGTCAATAATTCGATTTTGATGGCGTATTCCAACAAAGGGCATGAAGGATTTTTGGGGAATTCCGTTCTGGGCGAATGGTGCAACTTGGGAGCCGATACCAATAATTCCAATTTAAAAAACAATTATTCCACCATCAAGATGTGGGATTACAGCACAAATTCGTATATTGAATCTGGTTTACAGTTTTGCGGGCTGATGATGGGAGATTTTTCAAAGTCGGCAATTAACACACAATTCAATACAGGAACGGTTGCAGGTGTGTTTGCCAATGTATTTGAGCCTGGGTTTCCGCCAAAGCTTATTCCATCATTTAATTGGGGAGGAGCAACAAGTTCCCCTAAATATGATTTCGAAAAAAGTTGTGAGGCGGCACAGAAAATGATGGAAAGAAGAAAAAAATTATTAA
>JBEBVY010000019.1:0-36436 GCA_040392505.1 Moheibacter lacus
CCAGCGCCGATGGTACTACGAAAGTGGGAGAGTAGGTCGCCGCCAGTCTTTTTTACTAAATCCTCTATCATTTATTTGATAGAGGATTTTTTTGTTTATAGTAAATAGTAAATTACTCTACTATTCAATTCCACAAAGATTTACCAACTCCATCACACAACCACTCTCAGACTTCCTTGATCCCGGTTTCCTAACCCGAACATTAGCCGGTTGGATATCCTCCCAATTTAAAAACTATAAGAACCGCTATGATGCCTTAGTTTCTGATTTTTTTATGTTAAAGAGTTGACTTATGATCTCTATTATAAAATTGTATTAATTATTGATAAAGTAAATATTTAGTACCCGCACCATTTTGCTCTTCCTTAATATTGATTGCTAAAACTACTGTCTATGAAAAGACTGTTTGCTCAACTAAAAATTAACTTATACTATGAAAACTCTTTATTTTTTAAGCATGTTCACATTATCGGGACTTTTTATCAAAGCCCAGGATAGTTCTATTTTATGGCAAAAAACCATTGGAGGAAGTACTTTAGATGTTGTTTATTCTCTGCACAGCACTTCCGATGGCGGATATGTATTGGGAGGATATTCCAACTCCAATGCTTCGGGCGAGAAATCGGAAAACAGTCGAGGGCTGATGGATGCATGGATCGTGAAGACAGATGCATCCGGAACGATTTTGTGGGATAGAACCTATGGCGGGAGCGGTGATGACTTTATGACCAGTATCTCAGAAACATCCGATGGCGGTTTTATAGTGGGTGTGGGATCTAATTCCAATATTTCCGGGGAAAAATCGGAAAATTCACGAGGCGGATTGGATTATTGGCTGTTGAAATTGGATGTTTCCGGTGATTTGGAATGGCAAAAGACCTATGGAGGTGCCCAACCTGACTTTGATGTTCATGTTTTTCAAACATCCGATGGCGGCTATTTTGTTTCGGGTTATTCGGATTCCAATGTTTCCGGTGATAAAACCGATCCGACAAATGGTCAACGTGATTATTGGGTATTAAAATTAAATTCTTCCGGAAATATCATTTGGCAAAAAAGCTTAGGCGGATCGACTCTAGACAGAGGAATTATCAGTATAGAGATTGCAGAAGGCGGATTTTTAATCGGCGGACATTCAGATTCCAATATTTCAGGAGATAAATCGGAAAATTCGCGTGGTTTATTTGATAATTGGTTGGTGAAACTGGATACGAACGGAAATGTACAATGGGACAAAACTTATGGAGGAAATGATAATGATATCGTACGTGACATCATCCAGATTGAAGATGGTTTCATTGTGGGCGGATACTCCCATTCGGGAATTTCAGGTGATAAAATTGGTGAACTCAGGGGCGTAGTGGATTACTGGATTTATAAAATTAATGACGGTGGCAGCATGGTTTGGCAAAAAACAATCGGCGGAAGTCAAACGGATTATTTACGTACGGTTAGACAAAAAGCAGACGGAAACTATTTAGTAACCGGCTATTCCAATTCCAATGCATCAGGTGAAAAATCTGATAATTCAAATGGAGGATATGATATGTGGTTTTTATTGTTGGATTCTGCCGGCGAAATTTTAGGTCAAAATACCATCGGCGGTTCGGCAGATGAATCATCAGGCTATTCCGTTATTTTGGATGATGGATATATTTTTGCGGTCGCTTCAGATTCCAATCAATCGGGCGATAAAACGGAAAATTCCAGAGGAGAAGAAGATTATTGGTTATTTAAAACGACAAATAATCTTTTAGGAATAACCAGTTTGGAGGAACAGGCTTCTGTTTCAGTCTATCCTAATCCGACAAGGGGAAATCTCTGGGTTGATTTAGGAAAAACCTATCACAATGCGGAGATTTCGGTGATCGATTGGGTAGGACAAACAATTTTCAGTCAAAATTTTGCTTCTGCTCATAAAGAGGAAATTTATTTGTCGGTGCCACCGGGAATTTATTTAGTAAAAATAAAATTGGAAAATCAAAAACTGATGACTAAAAAAATAATTGTGTGTGAATAATTAGTCATTTTTTAATCTGACAAAAAATTAACTTCTATTTTTTGTCAGATTTTTTTTAATGCACCACATAAGGATTATATCGGATCAATTCCGGTTTTCCGAACTCAAAATCCATCAATTCGTAATCTTTATTGTCAAATGTATTGGTCTGGAAAATGTTTTCTCCACTGCCCGGAATGGTATTGTACCAAGCCATGGATAATTGGAAGTTGCTGAAAATCAAATAGTCATTGGTGAATAAAATCCCCAGACCTATTTTTGCATACAATTTCCCATTGGATAATTTCTCGCCTTCATTGCTGATTAATCCCAAAGAAGAATTCAGAAAAGGAGAGAAGCGAAATCCAAGGAATTCATAAGGCGAATAGGATTGAATTTGAATTTCCGTCAGCCATTTATTGGTGCCGATGACATCCCGACTGTAGAACCCGGCAATACCTGATGGGTCGTTTTCGTTTAAAGTCAAGCGGTCACCTCTTGAATCCACCCGATTATTGCCTATGACCAGTTGGGATGAAACAAAATTCCGAAATTTCCATCTTCCCCAAGTCATTAGACGTGTATAATAATTGACGCCCAGCGAAAATACCGACTGCTCCGTTTTGCCGTCTTTTACCAGAAAACCTCCATACTGCGCTTCAAATCCAAAAAAACCGAGCCGGTAATAATTTCCCGTTTTAAATCCGCCGGCCAGATAGAATCGGTTTTCGTTTTTTTTGTTCTGAATCCCGGTTGTAATCCCATAAGAAAGCCCGATGGGAATGTCTTCTACGATGTCATAATTCTGGATAAACCGATCCTGAACAAATCCCCGTCTTGAAATTCCGATTCCCATCAGGTAAAAACTTTCGTCCGCATAGAAATTTACCGGGTCAATTTCGGGAATTGGGCTTTTTACATAATTGACCTGAAAATAGCGCGCCGATAAAATCAAATTATTCAAACGCTCCGATGTCGAATTTTCTTTTTTAAATAATTGAAAGGAAACCGCACCCCAATAGTCCTGAAGATTGTATTTGAAATCCTGTGTCATGATTCCCTGAGAATTTGGAATAGAATCCCTGTAAGTTCGTTGCCCGACGTATACGCCTCCAGCCCAACGAGTTAATGGAGAGAAGAAACGTCTTTCCAGCGCTACGGCCTTGGTATATTCGTTTTCCTCAAAACTCGAATAACCGATATGAAATCCTATGAAAGTTCGTTGGATATTGGGGATGGAATACCGGGTCTGGAATCTATATTTTCCATTTTCGAAATTCTGTCGGTACCGGTTGTCAAAATCATGCCCCAGTCCTAAAAAATTCCGATCCCTTAAACGCACGCCTACCTTACTGCTTGAAAGTGTAGCATTTGGCACGATGGTCCATGCATCCAAGGTTCGGATATTTACATCCACACTATCTGTGCCAACAGCTTCTAAATCTATTTTAACGCGCCTTGTAAATCGCTCACTTCTGATCAAACGTTCTGATTCTATGATTTTTAGCGAATCCAATAATTCTCCTTTTTTTACCAAAAGATAATTGCGTATGACGTATTTTTTTGTTTTGATATGGAGAGCATTTCCCGCTTTTTCTAAAAATGTATCGGGAATTTCCATCGTATCATTTATAGAAAACCCAAATGGATCCAATGTGTTGATGTGAATGTTTCGAACAATTTTCCCTTCAAAATCCGAATAATTGGATGGGTTTTCTTTATATCGATTGGTGGTTTTAGCGGCTTTTACAGTTCCCGGTTTTTTTACGAATATTTTGTGAATCAGCCGATTGAAATTATTTTTGTTTCGATAGTTTTCTAAATTTTCACGGAACTGATCCGGTTTTTCTCCACTTTGATTTACAATCGCCGAATCCCTATCTTCATCGACCTGTGAAAAGCCCTGTGAAAAAATAAGTAAGTATAAAGAGAATCCAAAAATGACCTTGAGCGATCTGTGTTTCATTGATCGAAATATGCTAAGTAAAATTAATTGAATTTTAAATAGAAAAGAATTTTTAACAGGATTTTCAAATAATCACTGTTAATTAAAAAAGAAAAATAAATTGTATTTAATAATTCATTTAAATTTGAATTAAATCTTTGACTAATGACTAAATACATCCCCAACAGTATTTTAAGACAAATATTCTTCATTTTGATAGGTATTTTAATGTTTGTTTTGATTGCCTATAATTTAGTATTGTTCATTCCGGGATTTTTAGGTGCCTTTTGTTTGTATGTTTTATTGATTCATCCTTTACGTTGGATGATGTACAAATGGAAAATGAACAAAGCAGTATCCGTTATTTTACTCATGTTGGCAAGTATTGTAGTCATCGTCACGCCACTCTATTTTTTAATCAACATGCTTACTGTGCAGGTAACTGAAGCCCTCAGCAGTAAAGAGCAAATTCAAAATAAAATAGAGATAGGACTGCGACAGATAGAAACTGAATTTGGAGTGGATATCCTGAAAGAAATCAATTTGAGTGATGTCACTTCCATTGTTATGAAAATCATTCAGCAAATTCTGAACACTTCAATCAATGGTTTGATTCAATTGGGAATTGCCTATCTGATTCTTTATTTTATGTTGATGAATTACCGGAAAATGGAGAACTGGTTCTACCAAAACATACCTTTGAAAACCGAAAATTTGGTTATTTTAAACAAAGACTTACGTGATTTGGTGATATCAAATGCAGTGGGAGTGCCGTTGGTTGCCGTTTTACAATCGATCGTTGCCTACATCGGGTATTTGATTTTCGGGCTGGACGGTGCTTTCAGTTGGTTTATTCTCACCATGTTTGGCGCTATGTTACCGGTAGTGGGTGCGGCGATCATTTACATACCCGCCTGTATTTATATGCTGGCCAACGGCGAAACGACCAATGCTTATCTCCTTTTTGCTTATTGTATGATCATAGTCGGCTTGTCCGATAATTTATTCCGGTTATGGACTCAAAAAGTCATGGCTGACGTTCATCCATTGATTACCATTTTCGGAGTAATTATAGGGGTCAATATCTTTGGATTCATCGGAATCATTTTCGGACCGATTTTACTTTCGCTATTCTTTTGGATGTTCAGGATTTATAAATTGGAATTTTCCAATCATGCAAAAGAGAATTCACCTTTGCAGAACGAAAAACTGTGAATTCTAATAAATCAAAAGACCAAAATAATTAATTAAATAATTTTGTATCTTTGAAATACTAAGAAACAGAATAATAATGAATATTATTCCTTTCAGGGGGTCATTTTAGGTCAATTGCTTTTCTGCCACCGAATTTTAATTAGCACCTGCAATTAAATTCACTTGAAGTGCAACAATGCCTTAAAGAGTACCCCCGTTTTTTTGCAGAAAACTCATGCGGACTTCTAGCATTCCGCCACATTAACGGCAATGGCCAATCCTCCTTCAGATGTTTCTTTAAAACGGTCACTCATGCTCTGAGCAGTTTCCCACATCGACTGAATTACCTGGTCAAGTGAAACACGTGCTTTTTCCGGATCGCTTTCTATGGCAATATTGGCAGCTGTGATGGCTTTGATTGCACCCATGGAATTTCTTTCGATGCAAGGAATCTGCACCAATCCCGCAATCGGGTCGCAAGTCATTCCCAGATGATGTTCCATTGCAATTTCGGCCGCCATCAATACCTGAGCCGGGGATCCCCCCATAATTTCAGTTAAACCGGCCGCTGCCATCGCCGATGAAACTCCGATTTCGGCTTGACAACCACCCATCGCGGCTGAAATAGTGGCATTTTTTTTAAATAAAGTTCCGATTTCGCCGGCAACCAATAAAAACCTGATGATGTTTTCATTTCCGGTGAATTCCGTAAAAGCTTGCGCATACATCAAAACAGCAGGAATCACTCCACTTGCACCATTTGTCGGTGCGGTTATGATACGTCCGAAACTGGCATTTTCTTCGTTCACCGCAAGTGCAAAACAAGACACCCATTTATTGATATTGACAAAAGATTCTTCTGTATCAACCACCATCTGAAACCATTCGTCTATATTTTTATAAATTTTGTCGCCCAATAATTTACGATTGAGCCCGGCAGCACGACGGCTTACCTTGAGTCCACCCGGTAGAATTCCTTCTTTATTGACGCCCTTGTAAATGCATTCTTTTATCTGTTTCCAAATGGCCAATGCTTCGGAATTTGTTTCTTCTTTGGTCCGCCAACTTTCTTCATTTAAATAAATAAGATCTGAAAACGAAATGCCCAGTTTGTTGCAATAGTGCAGGACATCCTTGCCATGATGACAGGGATAAAGAGTCCGGACGCACAAACTTTCAACCGAAACATCTTCGCGTGTTGCAACAAATCCGCCGCCTACAGAATAATAATCTTGGGTTAATTCGGAGCCGTCATCAAATTTAGCTTTATAAATCATACCGTTAGGATGAAAAGGAAGGCTTTCTTTTTTGTTTAGAACCAAATGGTATCCATATACAAAAGGGATTTCCTTTTCACCACCCAAAACGAGTCTTTCAGAAGTTTTGATGACATTTACTTTTTCATCGATTTTGGTCATATCAATGGTTTTGAAATTTTCGCCGGATAAGCCAAGCATCCCTGCAATGTCTGTCCCATGACCGATTCCGGTTTTGGCAAGCGATCCGTAAAACGTCACAAAAACTTCTTTTACTTCTGAAACAGACTTATTTTTACGGATTAAATTGAGAAACATTTCAGCCGCATTCCATGGACCCATGGTATGGGAACTGGAGGGGCCAATGCCTACTTTTATAATTTCAAAAATGCTTATCGATTCCATGAACTTTATTTTGCTTTCGGAGTGTGAAATTACGCATTAATAGAGAAAGAAAAGAAAAAATAACGGGTTTAACTTTTGAGAAATTTTTTAATAAAAATTTAGGAGATTCCTGCTTTTTATCCTGTATAAATTCTTGTAAACCCGGACTTTAAATCGTATCTTCGCAGTAATTGAAATGAATACAATGACAACGGTTTTTTATTTTGAAATTTTTAGAACGGGCATATTGTCATCGTTGTCATATCTGCTTGACGATATTTTTCTACAAGACTCCAAAGAGTTTATTTTATAAACCCTGTCCGGGCTCAAGACAGGGAACATTCAGATTTTAAAATCAATAAATCCGGCATTTTCGCAATTGTTTCATTATAAATTTGAAACAAATTGATTGGGTCTAAACGGATGCCGCGTACAATTTTTAATAAAAAACAGAAATCATGTCAGAAAATATTATAGTTACAACCGGAATTTATGATTTAATCAAAGATCAAATCAGAAGAAAAAAAGTATCAAAAGCCGAAGAAGAATTATTGACCGCCGAGCTTAAAAACGCCAAACAAGTGCTCAGGAAAGAACTCCCTGATGATGTAGTTACCGTCAACCGAAAGGTGACTTTGAAAGATCATTCAAAAAATGTAGATGAAGTATTGACTTTTGTAGATTCCAATAAGGAAAGAAAAAAGAAAGGCAAATACTCCATAACTTCGGACATTGCGCTTGCAACCATTGGTTATAGAGTGGGAGATGTCATAAATTGGCCTTTTAGAGACGGAGAAAGAAAAATAGAAATTTTAAAAGTTGAAATGGCTTAATCAAAAAACACCGGGACATCTACTGTCCCGGTGTTTTTTATAAAATCAGCCTCCTACACGTTTTACTTTGAACCCTTTGTCTTTTAGGAACTGCATGATTTTATCGCGATAATCTCCTTGAATGATGATTTTTTCCTCTTTAAAACTACCGCCTACACTCAAATATTTTTTTATTTCTTTGGTCAATTGCTTGAAATCTTCATCGGCTCCGGTATATCCCTCCAAAATTGTCTGAGGTTTTCCGTTTCGCTTTTCATATTTGCAAATGATAGGTTCCGCCTGAACCCAAAGTTCCTTTTCCTGTTCCGTTGTTTCTTCCTTGGAAGGAACATGATTGGGAAATAATTTTTTGAGTTGATCCTGTAAATCCATTAGCCAAAAATAGAAAAATTAAATCTAAATTTGAGTTCTAAATTTGAATTATGAACTTAAGTTATTGGGAACTTGATTCTTATTTCCGGGATGTCGATTTTATCATTATCGGAAGTGGAATTGTAGGATTGAGTACAGCCTACCATCTGCGGATGAAATATCCCAAGGCCAAAATTCTGATTCTGGAAAAAGGAAGGCTTCCTGAAGGAGCGAGCACCAAAAACGCAGGATTCGCTTGCTTTGGGACGCTCTCAGAGATTTTATGGTATTTGGAATTCAATCCTGCAGAAGAAATCTATAAACTGGTGGAAAGAAGGTGGAAAGGTCTGCAAAAACTACGCAATCTTTTAGGAGACGAAACCATCGATTACCATCAGTGGGGCGGTTATGAGATTTTCCGAAATCAGGATAGGGAAATGATGGAAAAAAGTAGGGAGAAACTTGATGAAATCAATCACTGGCTTTTTCCGATTTTCAATGCAAATCCTTATAAAAATTCAAATCAAAACTTTGGGTTCAAGAATACAATCGGTATAATTGAAACGCCATTTGAAGGACAGATTCATACCGGTAAAATGATGAAAGCGTTTATGCGATTGGTACAGTCGGAAAACATTAGCATCCTTAATAATATTGAAGTTGCCAATGTATTTGATAATCAAAGTAATGTAGTCATTGAATTAAACAATAAATTTAAATTTATTTCGAATAAAGTTTTTCTCTGCACCAATGCTTTTACGCGTCAGCTTTATGATTTGGATGTGGTACCGGCCAGGGCGCAGGTGTTGGTAACAGAACCTATTGAAAACCTTCCGTTCAAGGGATGCTTTCATATGGATGAAGGTTTTTATTTTTTCCGAAATATCGGAGATCGGATTTTGTTCGGAGGTGGAAGAAATCTGGATATAGAAGGAGAAACGACTACCGATTTTGCTGTAACGAAACTTATTCAGAGTCAGCTGGAAACTTATTTAAAAGAAATCATCCTGCCCGATCAGAAGTTTGAAATTGAGCACCGCTGGAGTGGAATCATGGGAATGGGTTCGCAGCGAAATCCCATCGTAAAACAATTGTCTGAAAACATTTATTGTGGCGTCCGACTTACAGGAACCGGAGTGGCAATTGGTAGTTTGGTGGGAGAAGAATTGGCAGATTTAATGGATGTATAAACTCTGGTTGATGTTAAATAATTAATTTAATTCACATCATTAATTATCTCATAATCAATCTTATAATTATTTCAAATTAGAATTAAATTTAACCTAATATCACTCTGCCAATTTTTTTTTATTGAATATTTTGGCCTAATTTTTTTTGCGCCATATAAGTTCCGGCAGTTCAGCTTTGGGTGGAGATCCAAACTGTTTTCAAATCAATCTTTCGGGATTGAAAATTATTTTCCGGAAGCATCAAAAGCTATTGAATTTCAAATTTTTGCACAGCTTCCAGCGTTTTTTCAATCTCTTCATTCCTTATCGAATCCGAAATAAACCAGGTTTCATAACCCGAAGGCGCCAGATAAATTCCTTCTTTCAGCATATGGTGAAAAAATTGGTTGAATAAATTATGATCGGCTTGCTGAGCGTCTTCGAAATTTCGGACTTGGTTCTCACCGAAAAAGAAAGAAATCATCGACCCAAAACGATTTACCGTATGCGCAATTCCTTTTTGGGTAAGGATCAAAGAAATTTCTTCATGAAGGATTTGCGTTGTTTTATCGATGCGATTGTATAATTCCAAGTCGTTATTCAGAATGGAAAGCGTGGTCAGTCCCGCACGCATCGCAATCGGATTGCCCGAAAGCGTTCCGGCCTGATAAACCGGCCCGATCGGTGCTAAATGATCCATGATTTCGCTTCTTCCGGCAAATGCACCTACCGGAAATCCGCCACCGATGATTTTGCCATAGGTTACCAGATCTGCGTTGATTTTTAATCTTGTTTGGGCTCCGCCAAATGCAAGACGGAATCCGGTCATCACTTCGTCAAAAATCAAAAGCGAATTATTTTCGGTACAAATTCTCCTTAATTCTTCCAAGAAATTATCGTCAGGGACAATGCATCCCATGTTTCCGGCAACCGGTTCAATGATGACGGCGGCAATTTCACCGGGATTATTTTCAAATAAATTTTTAACTGATTCGATATCGTTATATCGCGCCAGCAAAGTGTCTTTTGCTGTTCCCTGTGTTACGCCCGGACTGTTTGGATTTCCAAAGGTTGCTGCGCCACTTCCGGCTTTGATCAGAAAAGAATCGGAATGACCGTGATAACATCCTTCAAACTTGATGATTTTATCGCGTTTTGTAAATCCTCTTGCCAGTCGTATGGCACTCATGCAGGCTTCTGTGCCCGAATTTACCATTCGGATTTTATCTACATTGGGCAGGTTCTCCACAATGAATTTTGCGATTTCTGTTTCCAGTTCTGTCGGTGTTCCAAAGGAAAATCCTTTTTCCAGTTGCAGCGTGACGGCTTCCAAAACTTTGGGATGCGTATGTCCCAAGATCATCGGTCCCCAGGAATTGATGTAATCCACATAACTTCTTCCGTCTTCATCAAAGAGATAAGCACCAAGTGCTTTCTTCATGAAAACAGGAATTCCACCAACCGATTTAAAGGCTCTTACAGGAGAATTTACACCACCCGGGATGTAATTCTGCGCATCATGAAAAAGTGCGCTGCTTCTTTGGTAAATCATTTTCTTTTTCGGGTTTTCAGATTCAGAACGGTTCCGGCTTTAGGCTGTTGACCGGGTTTTAAATTATTCAATTTATAAAGTTTTGAAAGTTTGATTCCATTTTTTTGTGCAATCAGGTACAGGGATTCGCCTTGTTGAACCGTG
The DNA here is from genome assembly GCA_040392505.1 of Moheibacter lacus. Taxonomy (GTDB): domain Bacteria; phylum Bacteroidota; class Bacteroidia; order Flavobacteriales; family Weeksellaceae; genus Moheibacter; species Moheibacter lacus_A. Next base: position 10,828 of record JBEBVY010000019.1, read on the forward strand.
TAATTTTTTGAAGCGCCTTTGTTTTTCTTTTTGTCTAAAAATACAAATTGTCCGGCTGTCAATTTCCCTTCCGGAGGGAGTTCATTGTAATCAGCTAATTCTTTGGTTTTGAATTCATAAAGTTTAGCCAATGAAAGAATTGATTCACCTTCAAGAGCGACCACATAATCCACCCCAACCGCATGTCGTTTGATGCGCATCAAAGGATTTCGGGCGCGTTCTTCTACTTCTATTTTTTTGACCGGTTGTTCGATGGAAGTGATGGCGGCAGTGGCTACGGGTTCCGGAACTGTAGCAGCGATAATTTCTGTAGTAGTTCTGGTAAGACCGGATAGGGCGATGATATTTGTAGGGCCATATAAATCAATTAATTTCTTTTGAACTTCTTCGGGTTTTAATTTATCAAATTCATCCAAATTGTATTTCTCAATTCTCGAAATCAGAATGCCGGCATATTTAGGGTTGGTCGCGTATCCCGATTTTTTCAGGCCGTGCGCCCAGGCTTTGTAATCCCGCATATTCAATTTGAATAAATCTTTATAATAAGGACGTTCTGCCAGAAATTTGGAATGGTCACGATAGCTTTCCTGTACTGAACCGTATTTGCGGAAACATTCGTTGGGTGCATCATCAGTATGGCTGATGGTCGGGCCGCTCCATTCTTTCGGACTTTTACATTTGATTCCGAAATGATTATTGGCGATTTCAGCCAGACGACTTTGTCCGCCACCTGTTTCAAGAATTCCCTGTGAAAGCGTGATACTGGCGGGTATTTTGTACAATTCCATTTCTTCGACCGCAAGGAGCGCATACGTCCTGATGTAGTCCAAATCTCTTGATTCCTGAGCAAAAATTTGAGTGCAAAATAATAAAATGATCAATCCGAGTTTGCTTTTCATCATCCTATAATCGTTTTCTGTCTGTTTTTTAATTTCTGATTCATTCCTTCATTTCCCTGAATCCCACCGGTATGAACGGCAAGAATTTTACTTCCATCCGGAAAAAAACCGTTTTGAATCAACTGATGAATTCCAAACATCATTTTTCCGGTATAAACAGCATCCAAATTTACATCAAATTCATCTTTAAAAGCGTTAATGAATGCTAATAATTCAGGTTTGATTTTGGCGTAGCCACCGAAATGGTAGTCCGAAATCAAGCTAAAATTGGAACGATTTGTAAACCGATTTATTTCGTCATACAGAAAATCCGAATCTTTCAAAGCAGGAAATCCCAATATGCTTTGATGATTTTCAGCTGAATTGATTAATCCGGCAATCGTTCCGCCGGTTCCGACCGGACAGCATATAAAGTCAAATTGTCGGGTGTGATCTCCCAAAATTTCTTCGCAACCTTTTACAGCTAATTCGTTGGTGCCGCCTTCCGGTAGAATGTAAACATGGTCAAATTCCGATTTCAATTCGTTTAAAAATGCAGGATTTGTCTTATTTCTGTATTTCTCACGCGAAATAAATTTGAGCTGCATTCCGCAGTTTTGGGCAAAACTTAAAGTAGGATTTTCCGCTGTTTTTTTAGCTAATTCTTCGCCTCTGATGATTCCGATGGTCGGAATGTCAAATTCTCTTCCGGCGGCTGCGGTGGCGGAAATATGGTTGGAATAAGCCCCTCCGAAAGTCAGGATGGCGTCATAATTTCCTTTTGAAAATTCGAGTAGATTGTATTTTAATTTTCTGAATTTATTGCCCGAAATCTCTGGATGAATCAGGTCTTCCCGTAAAATCGAAATTTCCACATCTTTTCTTTTTTCAAGAAACGGGATTTCTGCTTTTATTTTCGGAAATGAAATCATTTCAATTATTTAACCGCAAAGTTCGCAAAGAATACGCAAAGTTCACAAAGGTTTAATTTTAAATGCTTCAGAAAAGACCTAAATTTTCTGCCAACTTAATTCTTTGGAAATTGATAATTAACTAAAAATCATAAGAATACAAACTTTTGCGTCTTTTCGAGTGATTTTGATAAGGAAGGTCTTCATTCTCGATACGCCTGCTGTGGCTAACACTGGAATTGAAGAAATTCACTTAGATTCAAATGTATAAAATCTGAATCATAAATATTTTGTAAATGACCAGAACTTTCTGGTTTTCAGATAGTCGGGATCAATTTCGTTTGCATAAGCTTCCTTCTCAAAACTGATGTTGAAATAAGCGGTGAGTGAATTTCTGTGTTGAATCAGCCGGATTAAATATTCGATTCCATACCACAAAAAGAAAAAAAACCAAAGCATTTCTATCTGCTGACGCAAATGGATTTTTTCATGAGTGATGATTTTTAGATTCTCTTTCAACGCTTTTTCACGAAGAAATATGAAAGGATAAATTGCCAAACCCCGAAAGTTTTTAGCAAATAACCAACTGATTACTACTACAAACATTTTACAAATTTAAGGAGTTTCGGGTTGACGATAATCCATTTTCAAATTGAACTCAACTGCAAATTTTTGCTGTTCGCTGAGGAGTTTGTTCTCTAACTCCAGAAACTTTTTGAAACTTTCCTGAGTGCTTGTGTAAATTCCATCGGGGAGTGATTCCAGGCGTTCGGGCGAATTGAATTTATACAAAATACTGTCCATTTCTTCTGTTCCGCCAAAATAATTTTCAACGTAAGAAAAATATTCTACAGCTGCATTTCTGAAAGATTTATTGCCCTGAAAGTCTTCCAAGATTTGGGATGCTTCCAGTCCTTTTTCAGCCGAATTAACCATTTGTTGGCGGTGTTTTTGAATTTCTGTATAACTGACTTCAGGATTGAAAATCGAATCCATGGCTGCGACAATTTCCAGTTGTGGTTTTATGATGGTGTCATTGTATTGGATTGCGCTTTTCCCCGTGCAGGAAAGGATCAGTAAGGAAAATAAAATGACCGTAATAAAACTTCTCATAGTCAGAGGTTTTATTCAAAGATAGAAAATTGAGGGAATTAATATCAATAATTCTTAATTCGCCAGGGTTTGGGATAATAATTATTTGATCGGTTTCCGAGGAATTTTACAAATCCCAATCCTGAGTTTTGGTAAGTAAGCAGGTAAATTCCTTTTTGGTCTAAATGGAGTTGAGGGTCGTTTCCGCGCAGAAACTGAAGTGCAGTTTCTGCATTGACATCCACTTCGGGAAAAATATGTAAATGTTTGTAAAAGCTGGCCAAGGCCTGAGTCGGAATGAAATCTTTTCCTTTTATTTCACCTAATTCAATACCTGAATAAACGATATTTAATTTATTGTAAATGAAATTTTTAACCTTTCTTAATTCTTCTGTTTCCCAAATCAGAATTTCTTTTTGCTGAATGATATTTTCGCTTTCTATCAATTGCGGAATCTGAACAGATTTCAGTTTTTTGGCAGACTCCAAATGCAATAAGCCATAACCGGAATTTTTTTTCATCACCGAAACAAACAAACCTTCGCCCCGGACTTTATGCGGGTAAAAATAATACCCGAAAATACCGTTGAATTCGACTTCAGAAATGCCCCATTCTGCCGGAAAATCAAATTGTACAGAACTTAAATCAAATGATTGACACGCCCAATGCACCGATTCTTCATTTTCCTTTGGATTAAACGTACAGGTGCTGTAAACCAAATAACCCTCTTTTGCCAAAGCAGGAATGATGTCAGCCAAAATCCGTTTGGAACGTTCACAACAGAGATTACAATTGGCTTCCGACCATTCGTGTGATGCTGCATCATCTTTTCTGAACATTCCCTCGCCACTGCAAGGAGTATCGACCTGAATATAATCAAATAATTCTTCCAGACCGGAAAACTGTTTCGGGTCGTTTTGTGTGATGATCAGATTTTCAGAAATACCCAATCGAATGTGATTTTCTTTCAGGATTTGCGCCCGGGATTTGATGACTTCGTTGGCAATCAAAACCGAATTTTCATCCAATAAACTTTGCAGCATAGTCGATTTGCCGCCGGGTGCAGCGCATAAATCCAAGGCTCGTTTTGGTTTTTCTTCCGGAAATAATTGTTTCAATATTTCACCGAGAATCATGGAGGACGGCTCCTGAACATAATAGGCGCCGGCATGCCAGAGCGGATCGGTAATGAATTGTTTTTTTTCGTCCAGATATTTTCCACTTGAAAACCAAGGAACCGGTACTAAATCATCAAACACTCCGGTGTATTTTTTGGGATTTAACCGGATGCTTTGCAGAGCAGAATGTTCATAAGCCGAAACGAAATCCTGGAATTCCTTTTCGGAAATCCTTGATTCCATGCGTTGAAGGAATGATTCGGGTAATTTTGTCATCAATTGCAAAAATACCAATTCTCATAAATATTTATTTCTTCATGAAAAGAAATCTTTCACCGGAATCAGGATCGCCGATGAATGCCCAAATAATTAAATTATCATTCTTTTTATATAAATCATAAAAAATGCTCATTCCATCTTTGTAGAATTCATTTTTATCAAAACTTAGATCAAGAACCCAATTTCCGTAATAATCTTTATTTATTTTCCAAGTTCCTTCGAAAGGTAGATGTAAAATTGAATCAGGAATTGTTTCGGAAAATAAAAAATCAGGAAAATTATTTGCTATGAAAGTTTGGTCTGAATTTAAAATAAGTGTTACTGATTTATTATTCAGATAATTCATTGTTTTCATATAGTCATAGCTTTCTTTGTCTATTTCCCAACTTCCAAACAATTCGGTATTTTCGGGTTTCTCTTTCAAATTTTTAATTCTGATTCCATCTACAGGACTTACATTAAAATACCTGCATTGAATTATTGAAAACATGATAAGAATTACACCTGCTATAAAAGATATTTTCATGGAATAAAATTATGGATTTTCAAAACTGATCAATAAATCTTTGCCAAAGTTTTATGAATGGCAATATAACTTTGACAAAGTTAAAAATCGTTGTATTTTCAAACCATGAAGAAAATTGTTGTATTAACAGGTGCCGGAATTAGTGCCGAGAGCGGGATTTCTACTTTTCGGGATTCAAACGGATTATGGGAAAACCATGACATCATGGAAGTGGCTTCGCCCGAAGGTTGGCGAAACAATCCCGGACTGGTCTTGAATTTTTATAATTTAAGGAGAAGACAATTGAAAGAAGTTCAGCCCAATTCTGCCCATTATTTTCTGAAAGAATTAGAAGAAAAATATGAGGTCGTCGTCATCACCCAAAATGTAGATGATTTGCATGAACGAGCCGGTTCATCCCATATCATACATCTTCACGGCGAACTGAGAAAAGCCCGAAGCGAGAAAAACGAAGATTTGGTTTTGGACTGGGAAGAAGATATCCATCTTGGCGATTTGGCTGAAGACAGCGCACAATTGCGTCCGCATATCGTATGGTTCGGCGAAATGGTTCCTCTGTTGGAAAAGGCAATCAAAGAAGTAGAAAATGCAGATTTGATGCTCGTAATCGGCACTTCTTTGCAGGTTTATCCGGCTGCTTCCCTGATTGATTATATGGAGCGCGGAAAACCGATTTATGTCATCGATCCGAATTCTGTAACGATTCCCAATAATCCATACATCAAAGTCATCCGTAAAACCGCTACGGAAGGCGTGAAAGATTTGGATTTTTGAGCATAGAGTAAACCGCTTATTTTTTTTCTGAGATAATCAAAACTGACGGAATGTCTGAAAGCCACACACTTTTGGTTTCAATCAGTTTTTTCCAACTCTCTATACTTAGAATCATCAAATCCTGGTCTTTTAAAAATTCTTTTTCAATCAGTTTTTGGCTATGAAGCGAAATATGATTCGGCGCATTTTGCTCAATCGAACGAATTTTTTCTTTAATTTCCGCTGATGACTTCACCATTCCAACTGAATCATGAACCACTACTTGGGATTCCGAATTGTGAATGAGTTTTTGGGCATATTGGATCAGACTGGCATCATCTTCCGTAAAAATCGGAATAAAAACCTTGTCAGGCTGCTGGAACCCTTTGTTGATAAAGATTCCGACAGTGGTGTCCGCTCTGTTTAATATTATTTTGGTTCGCTCATCAAAAACAGAAGTGTCAAACAAACGTTCTCTTCCGGTTACGGTTTGTAAAAGTCTTTCAGGATTGATGATTCGGGTGGTGAAGCCTAAAACTCTTCCTAAAATGGTTCCTTCATAAATCGATTTTCCCAATTCGATTAATAATAAATCATAATTCCCTTTTTTGGCAACGTCTGTCACATCGTTTTCAATTTCACCCGAAACTTTGAATAAAGTGGTTACATTTTGTTTGATGTTTTGGTCGCCTTTCATTATCGGCTCAAAAATATTCTGTTCATATTCGTTGATATCCAAATTGTGAAGCGTGTCGGTGGGTGACATATGAACAGCCGTCAGGACAGAATTTCCATTTAATTTTTGGGTGAGGCCGTTTGCCAAGCTTAGCAAAGCTTTTCCTGATTCGGGCGTATTGAACCAAAACAATATTTTGTATTTGCTCAATTCATTCAGCTTGTGCAATTCACCTTCGTTTGTATTTCTTTTTCTTTTGAAAATCCAATTGATTAAATCCAATGCGGGTCCGGTCATAAAAGTAGTTACCAAGGCCATAATCACCATGATGGCAAAAATTTCCGGTCCGAGAATTCCTAAATCATATCCTATATTCAGAACGACTAACTCCATCAGTCCGCGGGTATTCATCAGCGCACCGATAGAGAGGCTGTCTGCCCAGTTCTGCCCCACGAATCTTGCCGCCAAAGCGCTTCCGATAAATTTTCCGATAATGGCTACTAAAATAACCACGCCCGTCATTTGCCATAGATAAGGATCATCCAATAAGCCTATTTGAGTACGAAGTCCGGTAAAAACAAAAAACAAAGGCAGGAATAAGACCAGCGCGACATCTTCCACTTTTTCGATGAACATACTTCTGAACCGGGCGTTTTCAGGCATTACAGCTCCCGCCATAAAAGCGCCGAAAAGGGCATGAATTCCAATGATTTCCGTCAGATAAGAAGAGATGACAAGGGTCAGAAAGAAAATCGCAATGATGGGACGGCTCAGATGCGAACTGCCTCCGCTGGAATCAGCCACTCTTTTCAGGAATGGTTTTACCAGTTTGATCATAGCCAGCACGTAAACGGCAGCCAATAGAATAACAAAAATAGCACTACCAAATGAACCTGCTTTGGAAATGGCAATTACCGCTGCCAGAATACACCAGGCCGTAATATCATCGGCGGCTGCGCAGGTGATCACAATGGTTCCGAGTTTGGTTTTGTGAATTCCTCTTTCTTGGACGATTCTGGCTAAAACAGGAAAAGCCGTAATACTGACCGAGATGCCTATAAATAATGCGAATGCAACGAATTGAGAGCCTTCGGGCGCAAATCTTTCATAAATAAAATAAGCCAAACCAATTCCCAAAGCAAAAGGGAAAATGATACTAGCATGGCTGATGACTACCGCATCATTGGCTTTGTTTCGGAGGACCTTCAGGTCGAGCTCCATTCCCACTATGTACATAAAAAGAATCAATCCGATCTGACTGACGAAATTTAAGTTGCCCAAAGATTCAACCGGAAAGAGCATGCCGGAAAATTCAGGGAAATATGTTCCGAGCAATGAAGGCCCGAGTGCAATACCCGCAAGCATTTCTCCGATTACGGTCGGTTGACCGATTTTATTACAAACCCAACCAAAAATTCTCGCCACAAAAATGATGGTCAGAATCTGCGCAAGCAACAAAGCGAGTGGATGCCCCAGATTGTGCATAAAAGCTTCAAGGAATTGCTGCCATTGGGTTTGATCGGTAGAAGGTGTGTTTACCGTTCTTCCGGCTTCCAGCTTAGCTCCTTCTGTCATCAGCCAATAGATTATGCCTGAAAATCCGCCGATGGTAGTGACATAAAATAGGAAGTTCTTATAATTTTTCATACTAATTTATTTCTTGAGTTGATTGATACCTTTGCGGTAGGTGTCCATAATTTCTCTAAACAATTCTTTGCTGGAAGGAGGGCTTAGCACAACCGCTCTGACTCCTGATTGAACGGTATTTTTTACATCTTCCGATGTGTTTCCGGCGGTAGCAATCAAAGGGAATCCGGGAAGACAATATTTTAAATGTTCCAGAATGGTAATGGTGTTTTTCCCTCCGGTTATGTGGAAATAATCCGCTCCTGCATTCACTCGAGACTTAAAATCAAAATCAGAAGTCGAAACACTGGAAATAACAGGGATGGAGATTTTCTTTTTTAATTTTTCAATATCCTTATTTGGAAAGGGTTGGTTGACAATGATGGCTGCGGCACCCATATCTTCGGCAGACTGTGCCATCTGCAGAGCGGCTTGTCCTTTTGTGATTCCGCCGCCGATCCCACAGATGACAGGTTTCTGTGAAAAATCGATTAAACTCTTTATAATCTGTGGTGAAGGTTTGAAAGGATAAACCGCCAAGACAGCATCGGCATTGCTGTTTTCAACCAAAGCCATATCCGTTGAAAATAGAAAGGATTTGATGGTCTTTTTGTTCAGGGTAACTCCTTCACATTCCTCTACGAAAACGGGTACAGAAAGAGAAAAATGAAGATTTTCTTTCTTCTTGTTTCTCCTGAAAAAGGAATTAAAAAAAGAAAGATTGAGAGATAATTTACGCTGCTTCTCCGTCTCTTCTAAGTAAAGTTTACCTGTCATAGACTAATTTTATTCAAAGGTAAAACAGCTGGTTTTCTATGAGAGAGGTTTTGAATGTTTTAAAACAAAAATTGTAATGAACCGGCAGAATTCTGTAATGAAAATCAGACTTTCAATTTCTGGATAAATTCATCCCGGAATGAATCACCCAGTGTAAGTTTTAAATTACCGCCTGATGCCACCGGAATATTGGTTGTGATTTCATCATACGAAAAAAACTGAACCGCTTTGAGCGCAAGAATCTCCTGCTTATTGATACGTACAAACAGCCTTTTAGGTAATTGTTCGGTCAATTGATTGAAGGTAATATTTTTTAACAGGAGCGAAGTCCCGTCGGCCATCAAAGCTTCTTTGTCGCGGCTGTCCCTTTCGGCTGTTTTGATGTATAGAATCTGGTCAAAAAAGAGGATAGATTTCCCTTTATCGGTATTGAACTGAATGAACTGTTTCTTTTCTCCTTTTGTTCCGAGAAAAGTTCTGGCCTTATTTACGGCTTGTATCAAACGTTCTTTCTGAATGGGCTTACGGATGTAGTCAATCGCTTCCAAATCAAATGCCTCAGCCGCATATTCCCGATAAGCCGTGGTGAAAATAACCGGTTTCCCTTTCATCAGATTGGCTACCTGCAAACCATTCATCACGGGCATTTCTATGTCCAGAATACATAAATCAAAATCCAATGAAGGCCATTCTTCCAGAAATTTTTGTGGATTATTGTAGGCCTTTACCACTTCCAGTTCTGGGATTTGCTCACACAACAATTTCAGGTAGGTCAATCTCGGAAGTTCGTCATCGAGCAGCAAGCATTTTAGCTTTGTGTTCAAGTAAATTAATTTTTAATTGCGCAATATAAACATCCTGTTCCACAAACCTTTCCAGTTTGTAATTGTCTTCATAAATGATTTTCAGCCTTTGGTCAAATGATTCCTGCCCGATTCCGCTGTGTTCTTTGTTAATCGGTGGTTTAGATGAGATTTTGTTGGAAACCGTCAGGTAAAACTGATAATCACGGAACTCAAAAATAATAGAAATAAAAGCATCAGGACTTTGCAGGTCAGCGTGTTTGAATGCGTTTTCAATCAAATCAATCGTTGTCAGCGGCGCCATGATTTTTTGATCCAAAAGGGGATCGTTTTCATTGATTTTGGTTTTGATATTTAATTCAAAAAGCGGACTGATTTTGATTTTATTGATTTCAATTAAATTTAAAGCAAACTCGATTTCTTCTCTTGGAGTAACGGTTTTTTTACGGCTTTCATATAAAATATAATCCAGAATATTGGCTAATTTATCTAGGGCGAAATAAGTCTGATAAGCATGTGACTGAATTGAATTTAAAATATTTTTAAATAAATGCGGGTTGAGTTTGGACTCCAGATTTTCAAGTTGTAAAAGATTAATCCGGCTTTCAAATTGTTTGAATTTAGATTCGGTTTCTTTTTTTTTCTTTTCCGATTTCAATAATTTGATAAGCAAATAGGCGATCAGAACCAACAAAATGATTGTGATGGCGGAATAGATATAATGAAAATCAATAAAATACTCCTGATCGTGTCGCATTCTTTTTTGAGTAAAGTTAAACAATAATAATTTTTTGAACGGACAGGCAGTTAGATTCTGTAATGAATGATGAAAAATTTGTAATAAATTCTGAAACCAATCGAGAATAAATTCAAATAAATTCACGTTTTTTGGAAAGAAATTTGTTTTCATCCGGACTAAATTTGAATTAAATGAAGAAGTTATTTGCCCTTTTTGCCGTATTGATTATTTCCCAAACCCTTAATGCTCAGCAGAATTCACCGTTATTTGTCGATTCACTTCAGATGAAATGGGTTAACGATAAATACAACGCCATGACACTGGAAGAAAAAGTCGGACAGTTGTTTATTGTAGCGGCTTATTCCAATAAAGATGCGGCACACGAGTCCGAAATCGAAAATCTGGTAAAAAATGAAGCCATCGGCGGACTGATTTTCATGCAGGATCAGGCTGTAAAACAAGCCGAACTCACCAACCGATATAATAAAGTTTCTAAAATTCCACTTTTAATCGGGATGGATGCCGAGTGGGGACTGGCGATGCGACTGAAAGAGGTAAATCGTTTTCCATGGGCAATGGCTGTGGGCGCAGTAGAAGACAATTCATTGGTCAAACAAATGGGAAATGCCATTGGCGAACAAGCACGGACGATGGGTGTGAATTTCAATTTCGCACCGGTTGTGGATGTGAATACCAATCCGCAAAACCCCATCATCGGGAATCGTTCTTTTGGTTCCGATGTGGAAAATGTAGCACAAAAAGGCATCAACTATATGCTCGGAATGAAGGAAAAAGGAGTTTTGGCTTCGGCCAAACATTTTCCCGGTCATGGTGATACCAGTCAGGATTCGCATAAAACATTGCCAGTGGTAGATCATGATTTGGCGAGATTAAAATCGGTAGAGTTGGCTCCTTTTCAGAAGCTGATTGATGCAGGCGTTCCTGCCATTATGGTAGCGCACTTAAATGTTCCGGCTCTTGACAACAGCGGATTGCCAACAACTTTGTCCAAAAAAGTTGTCACGGATTTATTGAAAAACGAAATGAATTTCAAAGGCCTTATTATCACCGATGCCCTCAACATGGACGGCGTTGCCAAAGCTTATCCGCCGGGCGAAGTCGATCTGAGAGCTTTTGAAGCCGGAAACGATATTTTGCTTTTTTCGCAGAATGTGAAAACGGCCAAACAAAAGATCATTGAAAAAATCAATTCAGGTGAAATTTCAGAAGAACGTTTGGCAGAAAGTGTAAAGAAAATCCTTATGGCCAAATATTTTGTCGGACTCAATAATTACAAGCCATTGGATTCCAAAGATTTATTGTCCAAATTAAATAATCCGGCTTTTCAGGTGCTGACTTCAAAACTCTATGAAAACGCAGCGACATTAATCAAGAATGAAGGAAATATTCTGCCTATTCAAAATTTAGCCAATATAAAAATTGCATTCGTTCCTTTGGAAGAAGCCGAATATGAAACTTTTTACCAAAACCTGAATTTTCATGTCACAACCGATTTGGTCAAAATCAAATCAACAGCCGAAATTTCCAAACTGAAAGGCTATGATTATGTCATCATCGGTTTGCATAAATCAAATGAAACACCCTATAAAAGTTATAAAATATCAGACGGCTCAAAAGCCATCGTAAAAGCAGCGAGTGAGAGCAATAATACGATTGTGGCGCTTTTCGGAAGTCCTTATGGTTTGATGAATCTGGATCTGTCCGCTACCCAGGCAGCCATGGTTTTGTATCAGAATCAGGATATGACCCAAAATGTGGCTGCGGGAATTATTTTCGGAGCCATCGGAGCCAAAGGAAAATTACCGGTCGAGGTAAATTCGGAATGGAAATTTGGGACATCCCTTAAAACAGAAAGTATGCAGCGTTTGGGATTTGCTGTTCCGGAAGCGGTGGGTTTGAAACCTGAAATCATCCAGCAAATTGACGCAATGGTGCAAAAGGCAATTGATGAGGGAACAACGCCCGGTTTACAGATCGTCGCTGCCAAAAATGGAAAAGTGGTTTATGACAAATCTTTTGGTTACCAAACCATAGAACGAAAAAAAAAAGTTTCCAATAAAGATGTTTACGATGTCGCTTCGGTAACCAAAGTAACGGCGACTTTGCCGTTGCTTATGCAGGAATTGAGTAAAGGCGAACTCAGTCTGGATCAAAATCTGGCGAGTATTTTACCCCAATCCGCCCGAACCGACAAAGGAAACCTGAAACTTCGGGAAATTCTGGCACATCAGGCGGGATTACCACCCTGGATCGGTTTTTATAAAGAATCCGTGAATGTGCAAAACGCAAGATTGTATCTGGATTATTATTCCCGAAAACAGGATGAAGAACATCCGATTAAAGTGACCGATAATATTTACATCATCGGGACGATCAAAGACACCATCATGACGGATATTTTGTACGCGCCCTTGGGAGCAAAGAAATATGAATACAGTGATTTGGGCTATTATTTATTTCAGGAATATTTAGAGACAAAATATAATAAACCTTTGGATTCATTGGTTCAGGAAAGGATTTACAAGCCGATGCAAATGTTCAGTACGACCTATCTTCCGAGAAATAAATTGGATTTGGAACAAATCGTTCCGACGGCACGTGATAAAACCTATCGGAACCAATTATTGCAAGGATTTGTGCAGGACGAAGGCGCCGCGATGATGGGCGGTGTAGCGGGCCACGCAGGATTATTTGCCTCGGCAGAAGATTTGGCCAAACTGATGCAGATGTATCTGAACGGTGGAACTTATGGCGGTAAAACTTTTTTCAGTCCGCAAGCGATTGCAGAATTTACCAAAGACCAGTATTCGGGAAATCGCCGAGGAGCGGGATTTGACAAACTTTCCAATAAAAACAACAACGGTTATGGACATTTTGGCTATACCGGAACGATGGTCTGGAATGATCCGGATGAAGAATTGGTTTTGGTTTTTTTGTCCAATCGTGTGAATGTCAGCACAGAAAGCAATGCCCTTTCCCAGAAAAAAGTAAGGGAAAACATCCGGCAGGCTTTATATGATGCCGTGGTGAGGTTTCATTGAAATATGAGCCTTGTCAAGGTTAATATTCAATACGAAAATAACCTTGACAAGGCTTTGGATTTTATTCATCCAAATATTCATTTCCTTCTTTATCAAGCCAGCCTTTTTGGCCATTGGGAAGTGTGAATCGGGCGAAGTTTTCATCAAAATCCCCTAATTTTTTGTATTTGATTTCTTTCATTATTGGGTAATAAGTAGATAATCCATTTTTCTCGATTCGGTAAATATCTTGGTCAACAGGAACTACTTTGTCTAAATTTTTAGGTAATTCAATATTGACATGTAGAATACTTTCAGGGGGACTTTCCAATAACAAAAACTCAAGTGTATTTAAATCATATTTTCCGTCTTTTCGTTTACAATAAAATAAAATGGGATATTTTTTAGAGTAACCGGTTTCTGAATACAATGTAAGCGTTTCGAAGCCAAAATGAGAAATATTTACAGAGTCATATTCCTCTATATGATAGAGTTTTCCGGTAACTTTATGTTCGTGTTTGTAAAATACAGTATCTTTTGAAACCCAACCATATTGACCAAAATCATCCCCATTTGATTTCAAATAGAAATCACCTTTGATTTTTTTAATTTTTAATTCAACTTCCCTAGCAGGAAACATATAAGATAAATCAACAAAACCTGGACCGTCACCCAATTTATAATTCTTTCCGAGTAAATTGATTTTTCTGACTTTGTTTTTCTGGAGGATTTGAACGTAAGGGAAATACTTGTCAGCATAAACCGCCCTTATATTTTTGAGTGGTAATTTTTGAAGACGGGAATTATAAATGCTGATGTTTTTATTTTGATAAGTCACTATAAATGGACTTTTGACCTGAATGGAGTCAAAGGAATCGTTCAATACATTTTGCCCGAAAACATTTTTGTAAATTACTTTATTGTTTGATAAGGTATCCGTAAAATAACTTCCAATTCCACTGTTTAAATCAATAGCATTTAACTTTCTTATTTTGCTGACTTTGCTTTTATCATAAGGATAATTATGTAAAAGTTTGAGCTTGTCTTTATGTGAAATGACAAAGCTGGGTGTATAACCGGCAAAACACAAAACGTCTTTTCCGTTTTTAAACTTTATCACAAAATATAAATGAGATGATTCAGCATAGGTTCGTTTTTTATCGGAATAGAAATCATTCCTGATATGGACAAAAGCTTCATTATTCAATGCAAAAAATCGATGGGTTTCATCATCTTCTTTTGCAGTGAACATCACATTTTTTATTTTACTGAAATCATATGGACTGATGTTGGAAGCATGAAATAAGGTTTCATCACTCGCTTCGGTTTTGAGCATATCTAAAGTCGTTTTCTCAAGTCTAAAGCTTATACTGTCTGAGATTTTGTAAGGAAAGTTAAACCTCAATTTATAAAGTTCATTGTCTTTTTTGATTATAATTCCAGTGCTTTTACTGACAAATTCTAACTTGCCTTCAGTAAATTCATATGTCTGCTGCCCGAAACAGAAAACACTTAAAACTAAAAATGATATATAGAGAATTTGTTTCATTTTTCAGCAGTTACAGGAAGAAATATTTGCGGAAATTGTTCTTTAGTTTCGTTTTTAATTTCCTTTATGAATAAGAATTTTTGTTCAGTTGTCAATCCATTAAGGTTATAAGAAGTACAATGTTCGCCTTCTTCACCAAAACTATTGGAATCCTTATTGATTGACAAATTGTTTTGTTCTTCGAAAAGCTTGATTTTGTTTTGCACAGCTTCATATGAATCCCATTTATCATCCTTAGGACAACAAACTGAACCATAGCAATCAGAATAATAGAATTTTATATCGTTTTCTTTATCAGAAGATTTTTGAAAGGTGAATTTGACATTTTCAGGCAATATCAGGGAATCAACTTTATAACTCGTATTATTTCTTTTGATGTGGTAAACCTTTCTCCTATATGCTTTTATATGTGCTCCTGTTCTTTTTTGTTCTTCTTCTATTTCTTTAAGAAACGTCCAATCTGGTGTAAATAGGAAAAATTCATTTTGCCCGTATAAAAATGATTTTCTGTCAAAGAATAATTCTACGGGAATTCTCTCATCATTAACGAAAATTCCAATCGGATTTTTTTCTACCTTGATAGGAATGTCAATCAAAAAATTATTCCCATCAGTAAAGATGTTTTCTTTGTTAACTAAAACGACATTTTGAATGGTGTCTTTAAATCTTATTTTAGGAACTTTCTTTTCAGAATTCTTTTTTCCAAAATCATCAGGGATACCAATCTCTGATTTTTCTTTATGAAGAATCTCTGGAATTTGTGCATAAATATTTTGAAGTAATAGGATTGGTAATATGAATGTAAGTAAACTTTTCATGATGATTTATTTATTGTTCAGATGCAAAAAATCACTCAATGGTTGTGCAAGCTAAAGATTTAAAATAAACTCAGGAAATCCAATCTAGGAAAATATGACTGTAGACAGCAGGATTATCTGAAAAACCTTAACGCAGCTTGGCAGAATCTTAGTGCAGCTTAGTGTCATAGACGATACCGGAATGAGCCACAAAGTCTTTTGAGAAAGATAAAAGAACAATAAATTATTTTCAATTGGAGTTAAAAAAGTAATTTAATTATTACTTATCTTTGGCGTTACTAACGCGTTGGGTTATGATTCTTTTTTTTGGAAACAGAGAAACTGAAAAAGTTTGGAATGGACAGCTTTCCAAAAAATTGCCGAGAGAGATTCAGGATGTTGCCAGGAGGAAATTGAGGATGCTCAACAACTCTTTTACGATTGAAGATTTGCGTATTCCTCCATCCAACCGGCTTGAAAAATTGAAAGGAGAATTAAAAGAATTTTACAGTATCCGGATCAATAATCAATGGAGAATTATTTTTAAATGGGATGATGCAAATTGTTCAGAGGTTGAAATAGTTGATTATCATTAAATATAAAAACAATGGAAAAATTACGTAACATATCGCCCGGAGAAATATTGCTGGAGGAATTTCTGGCTCCTTTGGAAATCTCGCAATACCGTTTGTCCAAAGATTTGGGAATTCCCCAAACAAGGATTTCGGAAATCATAAAGGGAAACCGGAGAATTACTACAGACACAGCATTGCGGCTAGGAAGATATTTTGGAAATTCACCTAAATTCTGGCTGGGTTTACAGGATGATTTTGAAATTGAAAATGAGATGAACAATAAAAATGAAGAATTTCTGCAAATTAAAAAACGAGTTTTTAAAGTTAATCAATAATGAAATCCATTTGTGTATTTTGTGCTTCGAGCATGGGCAATCAATCGGTGTATGCCGAAACGGCATTTGAGCTGGGAAAAATTCTAGCAGAAAATCAAATCGAATTGATTTATGGCGGAGCGCAGGTCGGACTGATGGGAAAACTGGCCGATGGTGTTTTGTCCCAAAACGGAAAAGTAACCGGCATCATTCCTGAATTCCTGAAAACCAAAGAAGTGGCCCATAATTCCTTATCCGAATTAATTACAGTCAAAACCATGCACGAACGCAAAGCCAAGATGCATGAAATGTCAGATGCTTTTATCGCGCTGCCCGGCGGATTTGGGACGATGGAAGAATTGTTTGAAATCCTGACTTGGGGACAATTGAGTTTGCATCGGAAACCGATTGGGATTCTAAATATAAACGGTTATTATGATGCTTTGATACAGCTGGTCGATAAAATGATTGAGGAAGGATTATTGAAAAGCGAATACAAAGAAATGTTGTTGATAAGTGATTTGGTTGAAGATTTACTCAGTCAGATGAATTTGTATGAAGTTCCGTTTGTCACAAAATGGGATGGGAATCAAGTGTTTTGAGTGGGTTGTGAAAAATAATTAAGTTTGAAAAATGAAAAGATTAATTGCTTTTGGATTTTTGATTATAAGTTTTTGTCTTTCTGCGCAACAAGTTTTGATACCCTTTAAAGTGGGTGATAAATTTGGTTTGGTGGATGAAACGGACAAAATGATCATAGAACCGAAATTTGATGAGTTGGTCTGGTTGGGAGGCGAATATTTTCAGGCTTCTCAAAAAATTCAAGTAAAAGACAGATTGGAAACAGAGACCGGAAAATGGGTTGATCGAAACGAATCGGTTTTTGTGAAAAGTTTGTTGCACAAAGGAAAGGAATTGATTTCGCCCAATCCTTATACGGGGATTCAGGTTTTTCCCGGTATGTTTATTCAGGCAAGATTTGAAGGAGAACCGGAAAAATTAAGTTTAAATCAAACTCAATTTGAAAACTTAAAAGGTAAAAGTCCGTTGTTTTTTCTTTACAATCTAAAGGGAGAAAATGTTCATGCGGAAGGATACCGGAGATTGGAATTAGTGGATTCGGCCGGAACGAGCAGCAGAAATCCAAATCATGCCAAATACGCCTTGCTGTTTACAGAAAATTTTCAAAATCAATTTCAGATGTGTGTGTTTGATGCAGATGAGGGGAAATTTAAAGAATGTTTGTTTCGCGATGTGACGGACTTTAAATTGCTGGATGCAGATTTAAACAGCAAAACCTTTTATTTAGAATTTAAAGATGCCAAAGGTTCAGCGCATAAAAAAGTTTTAAGTAAAAATGGAAATTATTTTAAAATAGAAGATTTTATAGGCGTTCTTCCGGAAAAAAAATCGAGCCAGGAAATCTTAAAAGAAAAAATGGAAACTAAGCCGGAACCGGTTCCTGAAATGGTTCAGAAAAAGCCTTTAAACGAAACGGTCTATATATTGGGCAATGATTCTTTGTTTTATGATACAGATGGAAAGCGAAATAAAATCCCGTTGTATCAAAAAATTAAACCTCTTTTCATTCAACCTTATCTGCCCAGACAAAAGGAAGATTTACTATACAAAAAAGAGGGGAAATTCGGGTTTATCCGAAATGGGAAATTGGCCGAAGCAGAATTTGATTCTTTGGCTTATTTTGGGATTGAACAATATTTGGCTTGTAAAAAAATCGATTCTAAACTCAAATGCGGGACGCTTGATTTAACGGGAAAAACGGTAATTCCTATGGAATACGATTCAATTTTCGGACAGATGAAAGTCTATGAATTGAATAAAAATTCGGGAAAACTTCAATTGGTAGTGGAGAAAAAAGCATCACCTGTGAAAATACAGGAAAAAGCGATTTCTTATTATCTAAAAACTTCGCGGAACATCACGGTTTATAAAGATGGGAAAATGGGGATATTGAAGCCTGATAATCAAATGGTTATACCTATAATTTATGATGAAATCGGATTAAATGAAATTAAAATCAGAGGATTGGCCAATCATCATTTCATGGTTTTAAAGAAAGACGGGAATTACGGCGTGATGCTGTCCAATTTTAATCCGGAAACCCAGGAATCCACAACCGAAATCATCGAACCTATTTTTCCTGACTTTCCGGCATTTTATTTTAAGGATTATTATGGAAAAAAAGGATTTCATCTTTTTGGTTTGATGGATGAAAACGGGAAACTGCTCAATTATGCTTCGGAGATCGGCAGGGTTTACAACAAGAACAATTGAGAGGATAAAGGATCATCAGAATTGGATTTTAACGAAATAATAACGAATCCCATTCTGTAAATAAATTACATTTATGCCAAATAAATTTATATGAAAATCGGGATTGTATGCTATCCTACTTATGGTGGAAGTGGAATTGTAGCGACAGAATTGGGAATGGATTTGGCGGAACGTGGCCATGAGGTCCATTTCATAAGTACAAGTCTTCCGGCCAGGTTAAACATTACGCAACCTAATATCTATTTTCACAAAGTCAATGTGGAAACCTATCCTTTATTTGAAGAATATCAGCCATATTCTTTGGCTTTAAGTACCATTATTGTGGATATTGCCCAGTCCCAGGGGTTGGATTTATTACATGTTCACTATGCGATTCCGCATGCTTATGCTGCTTATTTCGCCAAACAGATGTTGCTCGAAAAAGGAATCAATCTACCGATTATTACCACTTTGCATGGAACGGATATTACATTGGTAGGAAATCATCCGGCTTATAAACCAGCGGTAGAATTTTCCATCAATCACTCCGATATAGTAACGGCGGTTTCTGAAAGTTTGAAGGAAGAAACTTATGCCTTTTTCAATATCCAAAACGAAATTAAAGTCATTCCGAACTTTATCGATAATGAACAATTTACACCATGTTTCAATTGCGACTGTCGTGATAATATTTCAGATGAAACAGAAAAAGTCATCATCCATGTCTCCAATTTGCGGAAAGTAAAACGCATAGAAGATGTCATCAAAATATTTTATTTGATTCAGAAAGAAGTCAACTCCAAACTAATCATAGTGGGAGAGGGCCCTGAATGGGAAAATGCCAGTATTTTGATAAACGAATTGGGAATTGCACATAAAGTCAAAAGTTTGGGGAAAGTAAATGATTTGTATAATGTGCTTTGCTCTTCCGATTTATTTTTATTGCCATCTGAAAAAGAAAGTTTTGGTTTGGCGGCATTGGAAGCGATGGCAGCAAGGGTTCCGGTGATTTCTTCTAACGCCGGTGGAATCCCGGAAGTAAACATCGACGGAAAAACGGGTTTTGTATTGCCGGTTGGCGATGTAGAAGGAATGGCAAAAAAGGGAATTCAATTGTTGTCCGACGAAAAACTTTTGGTTGAATTTAAAGACAATGCGAAACACCAGGCAGAGATATTTGACAAGAAAAATATCCTGCCGCTTTATGAAGAATTGTATTATTCCATCTTTCAAAAAGTCTGAAATTTGAACGCATGATTTATTGAGAATCATTCTAAACTAAACCCAGAGCGGAATTGAATGACATTTTTCATTGTTAAAATTTTTTAACTTTTCTACATTTGTTTTCATTCAAATCAAAATCTGCTTTATGGCAAAAGAGTCTTTATTCCGGTCTTCTATCGGAAGAAAATTTGCAATGGCTTTGTCAGCATTGTTTTTGCTGGTATTCCTGACACAGCATTTTATCATCAACTCACTATCGGTCATCAGTCCAAAATTATTTAATGAGGCATCTCATTTCATGGGTTACAATCCATTGATACAGTTTGTGATGCAGCCCATTTTGATTTTTGCGGTTGTTTTTCATTTTATAATGGGAATGGTGCTGGAAATTCAAAACAAAAAGGCACGTCCTGTCAAATACGCAGTAAACAGTCCTTCGGCCAATTCTACTTGGATGTCAAGAAACATGATTTGGAGCGGAGCTGTTATTTTAGGTTTTTTGGTTTTGCATTTTATTGACTTCTGGTTTCCTGAAATTTCGCACAAATATGTTTGCCCGTTGCCGGAAGATCCGACACGCTATTATCAGGAACTGATGCATAAATTTGAAAATCCATGGAGAGTATTGGCTTATGTTATTGCTTTCTTTCTGTTGATGATGCATTTGTTACACGGATTCCAGTCTGCATTTCAATCCATAGGAGCCAACCACAGAAAATATACACCTTTTATAAAATCATTTGGAAAAATATTTGCCATCGTAATTCCTGTCGGATTTATGTTGATTGCAATTTTCAATTATCTAAAAGTTAACGAAATCATATGAGCAAATTAGATTCAAAAATACCAGCGGGAGATATATCTCAAAAATGGAGTAATCACAAAGCCCATTTGAATTTGGTGGCTCCCAATAACCGTGACCGTATTGAAGTAATTGTAGTGGGCACAGGTCTTGCAGGTGGTTCTGCCGCAGCGACTTTGGCAGAATTGGGTTACAAAGTAAAAGCATTTTGTTATCAGGATTCTCCCAGGCGTGCACACTCGATTGCTGCACAAGGAGGTATCAACGCAGCCAAAAATTATAAAGGAGATAATGACTCCATCTACCGATTGTTTTATGATACCGTAAAAGGAGGGGATTACCGTTCGCGCGAAGCCAACGTTCACCGTTTGGCGGAAGAATCGGCCAATATCATTGACCAATGTGTGGCGCAAGGCGTTCCTTTTGCACGGGATTATGGCGGATACTTGGATAACCGTTCATTTGGTGGGGTTCAGGTGAGCCGTACGTTTTACGCAAAAGGACAGACCGGACAACAATTGTTGTTGGGTGCATATTCTGCTATGAACCATCAAATCGGTTTGGGAAGAATTCAAATGTACAACCGTCATGAAATGCTGGATTTGGTAGTTGTGGACGGAAAAGCAAGAGGAATCATCACAAGGAATTTGGTAACCGGTGAAATTGAAAGACATTCGGCACACGCAGTGGTCATCGCTTCGGGCGGATATGGAAATGTATATTTCTTATCGACCAATGCGATGGGTTCAAATGTAACGGCTTCATGGAAAATCCATAAAAAAGGAGCTTATTTTGCCAATCCTTGTTATGTGCAGATTCACCCGACTTGTATTCCGGTTCATGGAACCAATCAGTCTAAATTGACTTTGATGTCCGAATCTTTGCGTAATTCCGGTAGAATCTGGGTGCCGAAGAATATGGAAGATGCGGTAGCCATACGTGAAGGAAGAAAAAAAGCAAAAGATATTCCGGAACAAGACAGAGATTATTATTTGGAAAGAAGATATCCGGCGTTTGGAAACTTGGTTCCCCGTGACGTGGCTTCACGTGGAGCAAAAGAACGTTGTGATGCCGGTTTCGGAATTGAAAATAACGATACAAAAGAAGGCGTATTTCTGGATTTCTCAACCGAAATCATGAAAAAAGGACGCGAAGTTGCCTTTGCCAACGGAAATCATAATCCTACCGATGCTGAAGTGGAGCAATTAGGAAAAAAATGGATTGAGGATAAATACGGAAACCTTTTCCAGATGTATCAGAAAATTACAGATGAAAATCCGTATGAAACCCCGATGAAAATTTATCCGGCGGTTCACTATACCATGGGTGGCGTTTGGGTTGATTATAATTTGATGAGTACCATTCCGGGATGTTTTGTAGCCGGTGAGGCGAATTTCTCCGATCACGGTGCCAACCGTTTAGGTGCTTCGGCACTTATGCAGGGATTGGCCGATGGTTATTTTGTGTTGCCTTATACCATTGCCGATTATTTGGCAGCGGACATTCGGACCGGAAAAATTCCAACCGATTCGCCTGAATTTGATCAGGCAGAAAAAGCGGTGAAAGACCAGATCAATTTCTTTATCAATAATAAAGGAAATCGTTCGGTAGACAGTTTCCACAAAGAATTGGGACACATCATGTGGAACAAAGTCGGAATGGCAAGAAACGAAAAAGGACTGAGAGAAGCCATCCGGGAAATTGCGGAATTGAGAGAAGAATTCTACAAAGACGTATTTGTTCCGGGAACGGCCGATGAGTTGAATCCGGAATTGGAAAAAGCGACAAGAGTAGCGGATTTTATGGAATTGGGACAATTGATGGCGATGGATGCCTTACAAAGAAATGAATCTTGTGGAGGTCATTTCCGTGAAGAATATCAGACGGAAGAAGGAGAAGCGCTTCGTGATGATGAAAACTTTACGTTTGTGGGAGCTTGGGAATACAAAGGTGCGGACATCAACCAGGAAGTGATGCACAAAGAAGAACTGAAATATGAATTCATTGAGCTAAAAGCTCGAAGCTACAAGTAAAGTGATTAGTTATTAGTGAATAGTGATTAGAAAAACAAGTTATGGGAAAAATTAAATCATACCAAGATTTGTTAATTTGGCAGAAAGGTTTCCAAATTGTAATTGCTGTTTACAAATTAGTTAAATCATTTAATCATTTTATAGATATTTCTAGAGGTTCAATATTTGAACTTGAAACCCAATTATTATTGTCAAAAAAATTAAAAGCCAATTACTAATTACTATTCACTAATTACTGAGAAAATTATGGCAGCAAAAAATATAAATATCAACCTGAAGATTTGGAGACAGAAAAATTCCAAAGCCAAAGGACAAATGGAAACATACAAGCTGAACAATGTTTCCACCGACAGTTCATTTCTGGAAATGTTGGATCAGTTGAACGAACAATTAATTGAAGAAGGAAAAGAGCCCGTTGCATTTGACCACGACTGTCGTGAGGGAATCTGCGGTATGTGTTCGCTTTACATCAATGGCCGTCCGCATGGTCCTGACAGAGGAATCACGACTTGTCAATTGCATATGCGTATGTTCAAAGACGGTGAAACGATTTATGTAGAACCTTGGAGATCGATTGCATTTCCGGTCATCAAAGATTTGATCGTGGATCGGTCATCATTTGACAGGATTCAGCAGGCAGGAGGTTTCGTTTCCATTAACACATCTGGAAATACCATTGATGCCAATTCACTTCCGGTTCCTAAAAAAGATGCAGATGACGCCTTTGATGCTGCGACCTGTATCGGCTGTGGTGCTTGTGTAGCCGCTTGTAAAAACGGATCGGCGATGTTGTTTGTGGGGGCAAAAATTTCACAATTTGCCTTATTGCCACAGGGTAGAGTAGAAGCCTCGAGAAGAGCCCAGAAAATGGTATCCCAAATGGACGAAGAAGGTTTTGGGAATTGTACCAATACCGGTGCCTGCGAGGTGGAATGTCCAAAAGGAATTTCGCTGGAAAATATCGCACGTATGAACCGTGAATATTTAAGCGCAAAAATAGTTTCAGAAGAATAATTGGTTTTTATAAATTAATCTGTTTAGCCGATGGAAATTTCCGTCGGCTTTGTTTTTTATATTAAATTCGTTGAATGGACATAAACAAAATTTTTGAAAACAATCAAAACTGGATTTCAAGCAAATTATCATTAGATCCTGATTACTTTAAAAAATTATCTGACGGTCAAAATCCGAAAGTTTTATACATCGGCTGTTCTGACAGTCGCGTAAGTGCCGAAGAATTAATGGGCGCAAGCCCGGGTGAAATATTTGTGCACAGGAATATTGCCAATATGGTCATCAGCATCGATTTAAATATGAATTCGGTTGTGGATTATGCGATTAATTTTTTACAGGTTAAACACGTTGTCATCTGCGGTCATTATTTCTGCGGTGGTGTGAAAGCAGCCATGCAGGCCAAAGATCTGGGCATTTTGAATCCATGGCTGAGAAACATCCGCGATGTGTACAGAATTCATAAAGAAGAATTAAATGCCATCCAATGTGAGAATGAGCGCTATAACCGTTTGGTGGAACTCAATGTACAGGAACAATGCATCAATCTTATCAAAATCGCTTCGGTTCAAAAAGCTTATAAAGAAAGAAATTTACAGGTGCATGGATGGGTGTTTGACATTCATTCGGGAAATCTGATAGACCTCAATATAGATTTGCCGGAAGTGTTGAAAGAAATCATGGAAATTTATAATTTAGGAGAATGAGAAGATCAGAAATCAATCCCATGCCGGAATACTATGACCGTTACATCAATCTCGTAGAAGATTTGAGCATCACGGTTGCCTTTGACAAGTATTTTGCAGAGATTCAAAATCTCAATTTAGAGGTTTTGAACGAATTGGGTGACCAAGTTTATGCGCCCGGCAAATGGACGGTCAAAGAAATTTTACAACACCTCATTGATTGGGAAAGGATATTTTCTTATCGGTCCATCATTTATGCGCGTCAGGAAGGAACTGCTACGCCCGGTCACGACGAAAACATTCTGGCGCAGAATTCAAAAGCCAATCATAAAAAACTCGAAGACATCATCGAGGATTTTCTTTTTACCCGAAGTTCCACCCGTTCACTTTTTTCAACTTTTGACAAAGAGGATCTGCGTACAATCGGAAAAAGCTGGAACATGGAAATTTCCGTCGCAGCGATGGGCTTTACCATGATCGGGCATCAAATCCACCATTTCAATATCATCAAAGAAAGATATTTGCCGCTTTTGGGAGAAAAAAGAGAATTGTTTGTGGGAAGTTCGTGTTGATGTGAAAGCCCTGTTAGGGTTTCAAACCCTAACAGGGCTGAGATTACGAATGATAATCATTTCTTTTTAATCCTATAAAAAAAAATAGCCATGAGGTTTTTTATAATTATTTTGCTACTAACTGCTTCTAATAATTTGTTAGGGCAGCTTCACCCAAAAGACATTGAATATTTCAGTAAAATTGGTAAGGATCAAGGGATGTTGAAAATTGATTCTTTGATCAACATCACACCTGACAAGAAAGAAATTATTTTTGTAAAAGCCATGATATTATCAATGATTTATCAGGATAACGAAGGTGCGATAAATACGTATAAAGAGTTTTTAAAATTAAGCAATGATTCAATTTCCAATGCTGATGCATTAGGAAATATTGGGAATAATTATTATCAATTAGGAAACATCGATGAGGCAAGGAAATCTTTCGAAGAAGGATTAAAACTGAATCCTGAAAATCCTTATTTATTGCATCAGAGAGGATTAATAATTGAAGAAAAATCTATAGATTCTTTAAAAATTCAAGAAAGATATTACAGAAAATCCTTAGAAAAAA
>JBEBVY010000020.1:0-36140 GCA_040392505.1 Moheibacter lacus
GCTTAGAGGCAGGAACAGAAGTACATTGGGAATTTCCGGAATTTGAAGGAAGTTTCCCGGTTCAGATAAAGGAAGTAAAAACAAATGAACTGATTTCCTTTGTTTGGGATCCGGATTCTTTTGTCGAAATAAGATTGGAACAAGGAAAAAACGGCGATACGGTGGTTCGGGTTTCGGAAGAAGGCCATCGAAATGACGAAGCCGGAATCAAATGGCTGGTCGGACAAACAGAAGGTTGGACCAACTTTTTGAATTGTATGAAAGCTTGGTTGGAATACGGCATCCACCTCAGAAAGGGAGCATTTGACTTCTTGAAAAAATAATTTAAACACTATGAATTCGGCTATTCAAACCTACATCGACCAATTGGAAAAAGAATCCGATCAATTGATTGCAAGTGAATTGAACCAAATTATTTCTTCGCATTTAAATTTTACAGAAAGCAAAATCTGGCACAGACATCCGGTTTGGTTCATAAACGGAAATCCGATTGTAGGATTCAGCAAACAAAAACCGGGAATCCGCCTGATGTTTTGGAGTGGAGCAGATTTTGAGGAAGAAAAATTGGCCATCCTGGGAGAAAAATTTAAAGACGCTTCTGTATTTTTCAATGAGATAGATCAGCTCAATTCAGATGACATAAAACGTTGGTTGAAAAAATCCGAAGAAATCCAATGGGATTATAAAAATTTAATCAAAAGAAAGGGAAAATTGGAAAAATTGGGCTGAATGTTATGATGATTCAAATAGAAAATAAAGTAAATGCTCCTATTTCAAAGGTTTGGGAAGCTTATTTATCACCGGTTAATTAAAATAAATATGAAAAAATTAAATTATCAAATTGACATTGAAGCACCTAAAGAAATGGTGTATAAAAAAATGATCGAGCCGGAAACATACAGATTATGGACGGCAGAATTTAATCCGACTTCTCATTACGAAGGTGGTTGGAACAAAGGCGATAAAATAAGATTTATAGGCATTTCGGAAGAAGGAAAAAAAGAAGGAATGCTGTCTGAAATTGCGGAAAACATACCCAACGAATTCATTTCGATACATCATTACGGTATATTGGATGGCGAAAATGAAATAATCGAAGGCCCGGCTGTTGAATCCTGGACTCCGGCCTATGAAAATTATACATTTTCCGAAAACAACGGAATTACTACCGTAATAGTGGATGTGGATTGCAACGAAGAATATATAGATTATTTTGACGATACTTGGCCAAAAGCCCTCAATAAATTAAAAGAAATCAGCGAAAAATAACATTATGGAAAATAAACCACCTGTAGGAACGATTGCATGGCATGATTACACCTCCAATCATGCTGACGAAATGAAGGAATTTTATCAAGCTGTTTTTGATTGGACTTCTGATGGAATTTCGATGAAAGATGGTGATGAAGATTATGAAGATTATGTGATGAAAACCGCAGAAGGCACAGTGGTCGGCGGAATTTGTAGTAATCGGGGAAAAAATGAGGGAATACCGGCTCAGTGGATGGTTTACATCACAGTTGAAAATCCGCAGGAAACTGCAGACAAAGCGGTCCAATTGGGAGGGAAAATCATCAAAGAATACCACGACAAGGAAGGAAAACTGATGTATGCCATGATAGAAGATCCTATAGGAACGGTATTTGGAATTGCAAAATCTAATTAAAAATAGACAGGTTATGAAAAAATTAGGAATCATGTTGGGAATTATAGCCATCGTAAGTTGTAGTTCCAACCAAACAGAAACCGCCAAAACCCATGCTGAAATGTCGGAGACATCCGTTATAGCCCCTCCTGATCCTCTTGCTCCACCTGCTATTCCGGTGGCTCATGGAAAAGAATTTATCAAAGAACAATTTGAGGAAAGTTATTTGAATTTGGCCAAAGCCGTCAAAGGTCTGACAAAAGAACAAATCGCCTTTAAACCGGCCGCTGACAGATGGTCCATAGGCGAAACCCTGGAGCACATCGTAAAAACCGAACCGGCACTTTTGGGATGGGTACAGGGCGTTATGTCCCAACCCGCCAATCCTCAGGATAGAAAAGATATCACAGTGAAGGATGACGAAATCCTGGTGATGATGACCGACCGAAGCCATAAAGCAACCGCTCCAAAAGAATTGGTTCCGGTTGGAAAATATGTGGAAGCCAGTACAGCACTGACGGATTTGACCCATCAACGGGAAGCGATTTTCAAATATTTGGATGAGGTTTCGATGGAGGATTTAAGAAACCATGTAGCAGATTCACCGGGCGGAAAAATAGATGGATACCAGTTCATCCTTTATATCCCCGGACATACGATGCGTCATACGATGCAAATTCTGGAAATCAAACAAGATCCTGATTTTCCAAAAAAATAAAAATGGATAAGGTCAATCAGTGGGGTGAAGAATTAAACCGTTTAACCAAAATTCTGGATAAAACAGGATTGGAAGTCGTCATAAAATGGGGTTCTCCCGTTTATACTTTAAACGGTAAAAACATAGTGGCATACGGTGGTTTTAAAAATCATTTTGCCCTTTGGTTTTACAACGGTGTATTTTTAAAAGATCCCTATAAAGTGCTGACCTCCGGCACAGAAGGTAAAACCAAAGCTTTGCGGCAATGGCGTTTCCATTCAATGGATGAAATAGACGAGAAAAAAATAACCGAATACCTAAAAGAATCCATCCAAAATGCCAAGAAAGGAAAAGAACTGAAACCGGAAAAATTTACCGCCGTTTCCATACCCGAAATCCTGCAAAATGAATTGGATGATGACATTATTTTTAAGCAAGCATTTGAAAAATTGACAGCCGGCAAACAAAAGGAATACAATCTATATATCGAAGAAGCCAAACAGGAAAAAACCAAAATATCAAGGCTGGAAAAAATAAAACCGATGATCATGCAAGGAATCGGATTAAATGACAAATACAAAAACTGATATTTTTACTTAAACCCTGAGCCTTTCGTTCAGGGTTTTTCCATTTAATTCGTCCTAAATATTGTCATTTACATTGAGTTCAATATTTAGGAAATCTCAAATTTGAAAATGATTATATTTAACCTAAAATCTTCTACCATGGAATTCAACGACCTTTTTAATTCCTTTGTAAACAAATCAAAAGAATACCTGAATAATCCCAATCAGAATTGGAATCAGAACCAGAATTGGAATCAAAATAACGCCCAAAACCCTATGGTTCAAGCAGTTCAACAACTAAACTGGGATTACAATCAAAGCATTCAAACTTTAACGACGATGGATGTTTATCTGGCAGAACAATCTCTTTTAAGTGCTACAAATGCCTTCCGTTATATTGAAGCCACCCTGTCACCCACTGAATCACTTCCTTATAAAATCATGTTTAAACAAATCGATGTAACGGTCAATTTTGTGAGATCGATGAGCTTATTCAATGAAGAAAGATTTCAAAAAGCACTGGAAAGTTTAATGCATGCTGAAGAAATCTGCGACAAAGCATTGGAAGCTTTTAAATCGCTTCATCCCAGCTTTAAAACCAATCCCAATTTCAGTTATATGCTGCCTATTTTGCAGAATTATTTTTATTATTTCGATTTGATGCTGGATGGAAATAAACTGCTCATAGAAACAGAAATAGCAAAGACTGAAAACAAATTTGTGGACGAACATCAAGTCTATTTAAACATCGCAGAAGGATTTAAAAAAGTCAATTCCATCCACTTCGAACAGGATGCTATGAACTTGGGAATGCTTTTTACAAAAAAAATCAATCTATTTGTCCGTCAATTGGAAATCAAAGCAGAACGACTCGAAGAAAAACGCAAAAAAATCCAGTTCATACAACCATATGACAAAAAAGTGTTTATCGTACATGGTCATAATCACATGGTTTTAAATGAATTAGAATCCATACTACGCGATACTTTTCATCTCGATCCTATCATTTTGACCAAAAAATCGGACAACGGAAACACCATCATCGAAAAATTTGAACATTATGCCAAAGAATGTGCATTTGCCTTTGTGATCGTGACGCCCGATGACGTCGTAGAAAATAAAGGAAAACAATACTTTCAGGGACGCCCCAATGTTTTATTTGAACTCGGTTGGTTTTGCGGACGATACGGTCGCAACAAAGTCCGGATTCTAAAACAACGAAATACCGAACTTCCTTCCGATTTAAACGGTCTGGTAAATATCAATTTCCAAGACAGTTTACAAGAAGTTTTCCAAAGGATTTATGTTGATTTAATCGATGCAGGAATTGTCGAGAAATAAAAAACTCCATTCACACCATTTGTCATGAAAAAATATACCACACCCAACAACGAACGTTTTTTGCGCAACGATAAGCCCCGTAAAATGCTTGCTTTGGACGGAGGCGGGATACGGGGCGTTTTAACTCTGGAAATCCTTTTGGAAATCGAAACCCAACTGCGGGAAACCTTAAAAAAGGGAGATGATTTCTGTTTGGGGGATTATTTTGATTACATAGGCGGAACCAGTACCGGAGCCATCATTGCAGCCGGACTTTCGTTGGGAATGAAAGTAGAAACCTTGTTGGAATTTTATAAGAAAAAAGGAAAAGCCATGTTTGACAAAGCTTTTATTTTAAATCAATTCTGGCATTCCTATAATAAATCACCTCTGGAAAAAGAATTAAGAAAAACTTTTGGCGGAGGAGACATTGATTTAGAATCAGAAAGATTTAAAACGCTATTGTTAATCGTTACCATGAATTTAAGTACCGATTCACCATGGCCGATCTCCAACAATCCCTGGGCCAAATACAATGCCCGAAACCGAATGGATTGCAACCTGAAAATTCCATTGTACAAACTCGTGAGAGCCAGCACTGCTGCTCCCACTTTCTTCCCGCCAGAAATCCTGCAATGGGATCCCGATGACCCCAGCAAAACCTTCGTTTTTGTAGATGGCGGTGTGACGCCTTATAACAATCCGGCGTTTTTGATGTATCGGATGGCCACCCAAAAAGCCTATGGACTGGAATGGGAAACAGGAGAAAAAAATTTAATGATCACATCGGTCGGGACGGGTTCTGCCGTTACACCCAAAGCCTATGACAATCTTGCCAGCACCGCAATCAATATCGCAAACAACCTTATGTATGCCATGCAAGTCGATCAAGACATCAATTGTCGCACGGTAGGACGTTGTGTTTTTGGATCCAAAATAGACCGTGAATTGGATGAAATGATTCCGATGAAGGAAGATGGTACTGTAGAAAGTCTGGACAATGATGCCGGAAGACATTTTTCCTATGTTCGATATAATGCGGATTTGAGTCAGGAATCTCTCAACGAAATGGGATTATCTCATATAAAATCGGATCATGTGCGTAAGATGGATTCCACAAAATACATTTCCAAACTACGTGAAGTAGGAAGACAGGTCGGAAAACAGCAAGTCAATGTAAATGAGCATTTTAAATACTTTTTAAAATAATATTCTTCCGTATGAGTTCGGTATTTATCGTAAGACCTTTTGGAAATAAACGACCTGTAATAAAAAAAGAAAAAGACGGCTCTGTTACTACGCTCTATTTTGATTTTGACCGGGTTGAAAAAGAACTCATAAAACCTGCGATAAAAAAATTGGGATTATCGGGTGGAACTACTGGAAAAATCTTTGCTGCAGGCGATATACGTGAAGATATGTTTTCTGAATTGTTAATGGCAGACATTGTCATTGCGGACATCACGATTTACAATCCCAATGTTTTTTACGAACTGGGCATCCGACACGCTTTAAGAGATAAACATACCATTTTAATTAAATCTCCGGGTTTTGACGAGACACCTTTTGATATAATGGGATACCGTTATATAACTTACGACCGAGTCAATCCGGCGGCCAAAATAGAGGAATTAATCCTCAGTATTTCCGAATCTCTAAAAGAAAGCAGAACCGATAGTCCGGTTTTTAACGTCCTGCCTCATCTGTCCCCACAAGATCCGGATTCTTATATTGCTTTACCTCAAGATTATATAGACGAAGTACGGATTGCAGCTGAGAGCAATTTTGCAGGGAAACTTTCATTGCTGGCACATGAAGCTGAAAATTTTCAATGGCGTGTTTCAGCCTGGCGATTGGTTGGAGAAGAACTTTTTAGGCTAAAAAAATACCATTTGTCCAAAGAAATTATGCAGAAAATAATTTCGAGTAGAAAAAACAAAAAGGATTTATATGCACACGACCGCTTATCTACTATTTATCAAAGGTTGGCCGAAAAAAAATTTGATTCGGATCCACATGAAGCCGAGTCTTTATTGACTCGATCCGATATTTCGGCAGAAATCATCATCAAAGACAAACAAGTCAATAGCCGACAACGCGCTGAAGCCTATACGTTGATTGCCCGAAACCATAAATCCAGATGGGTTTTCGACTGGAAAAACCTGCAAGGTAAACCGCTTCAGATAAAAGCTTTGAAATCGGTGCATCTGATGAATGCTTACGAATATTACCGAAAAGGATTTATGCAAAATCTTAATCATTATTATTCGGGATATAACGCCGTTGCGCTTTTAATTATAATTCTGGGTCTGGCAGAAAGACATCCGGATGTATGGAAAGATTTATATGATGATCCGGATGAAGCGGAACGAGAATTAGCAAAATTTAAAAAAGAAAAAGAAAAATTACTTGGCGCTCTACAATTTTCCATCGAATCTGCCCGTGCTCAGATTAAATCCATAGGTCGGAAAGATGTCTGGTTACAATTGGCAGAGGCCGATTTCATTCATCTTACCGCCAAAAGCCAGGGAAGGATTTCCACCAAATACAGCCATGTGCTATCGGATGCCGATGAATTGACAAAAGAATCTGTAAACCGGCAATTGCAGTTATTTAAGAAGCTGGAAATCCTTCCGGAAAATACGTTGGCCGCATTGGAAGCGGCAGACGGGATCTTAAAAAAATCGGAAGCAACAGAATATTATCTTCTGTTTACCGGACACATGATTGACAAAAAAGAAAGGGAAACGCCCCGGTTTCCTCCCGGAAAAGAGCAAGCGGTTAGGCTGGCTATCCGAGAAAAAATACTGGCTATTCAAAAAAATGTAGGAAAAAACAAAAAATTGATGGGCATAACCGGAGGAGCTTGTGGTGGTGACATCATTTTCCATGAACAATGTAAAGAATTAGGGATAGAATCGCGTATGTTTCTGGCGGTTCCGGCTCAAACATTTAAAATCAAATCTGTGGCTTTTGCCGGCAATAATTGGATAGACCGCTTTGATTATTTATACAAAGAACTGCGCCATCCGGTTTTGTCTGATTCTTTGGAATTGCCCAATTGGTTGAGTAAAAAGAAGGATTATAACATCTGGCAACGCAATAATCTCTGGGAATTGTATTTCTCATTGGCCAATGGAATTTCGAATATGACACTTTTGGCTCTCTGGGACAAACAAAAATCGGACGGTCCGGGCGGAACAGAAGATATGGTCAAACAGGTAAAAGACCGTGGTGGAAAAGTGGAAATAATTGACATACGAAAAATATAATTTTGATAGAAGGTTGATGAAAGAAGATGGATAAAGTTTAATCAAACTCAACCACTCTCCCACTCAACCACTCTACTTCTCCAACCATATTTTAAAATCATTTACGCGTTCGCGGGAAACGATCAATTCTTCTTCCACTCCTTTGATATAAAGTTGATAACGGCTGCCGGAATGGGTGGTGATGTTTTCGATGTATTTTAAATTGACGATGGCATTACGGCTGATACGGAAAAAATCTTTGGGATTCAGTTGAGATTCGAGGTCACCAAGGGTTTGTTCAATCGGATATTCGCGGTTTTCGGTAAACAGATAGGTTCCTTTGTTTTTGGCGTAAAAGCAACTGATGTTTTCCACATTCAGCGTTTTCAGATTACTGCCCACTTTTATCAAAAAACGTTCTCTGTAACGGTTTTCAAAATTATTGGCCAATAAAGACTGTAACTGAAAAGCATCCCAAACCATCGGTTGATTTCGTTCTTTAAATTTAGAAATGGCTTTGCGCAAATCGCTTTTATTGATAGGTTTCAACAAATAATCAATGCTGTTAAATTTAAAGGCTTTTAAGGCATATTCATCATAGGCAGTCGTAAAAATAATCGAACTTTTGGGCTGGACTTTTTCAAAAATTTCGAAGCTGATACCATCACCCAATTGAATATCCAAAAAAATCAAGTCCGGTTCAAGATTTTGTTCAAACCAACTGATGGATTCCTTCACGCTATTCAGCATGGCAAGCGGCTCTATCCCTTCTTCCTGAAGGAGTTTCACCAAATACCGGGCTGCCGGTTTTTCGTCCTCTATGATGATGGTCTTCATTTCCGTTGATTTAGTTTCCGTTGCTTTTCGATCTCTTTATAGATTTGTTTTTGCTTCCAGCTTTGACTATTAAAAAAGCTAAATACACCCAATCCGTGAAAAAGCAATCCTATTCCCCATCCTGCAGCAGGATAAATCGCCCAAACACTGCCGCCATTTTTTAAATTGAGAAACAGAAAAAATAGGTTGACAATCAAATAGACCGCTAAATGGGTATAAAATCCCAGTTTTTCATTTACCGCCTTTTTGGCATTTTTGTATTCTTCAGTAGAATAATTTTCATGCGGATTCATTTCTTTTATTTTTTAATTGAACTTTAAGGTTTTACGAATTAAATTTAGAATGAAAATCATCCAATTCGCGTTGGCGTCTTTCCAACTCTTTTTTTATCATCTGGTCTTTCCAACTATTGGAATTGAAAAATCCAAAAACTTCAATACCATGAAATACCATTCCTATACCCCAACCCAACAACGGCCAAAAAGCCCAGTCATAACTCCCATCCCGCATGTCAAGAAATGTAAAAAATGAATTGACTACGATGTAACTGGCAAAATTCCAATAAAATCCTTGCAAATCCTCCACTCGTTTTTTGGCAGATTTGTATTCTTCTTCTGTGTATTTTTGATTGATTTCCATGACGATATTTTTTTCGGTTAACAAAGGAAGTTTGACGATGAAATCGGTTGCTGTTTGATAGATTTCGACTTCTTTTCGGGTAAAAGATTTGTATCGGTTGATGATATTTTGTAAACCTTTTCCTGTACTTTCCTTTAATTGATTTTTAATTTGTAAATTATTGTGGATGACTAATTTATCTTCTTCTAAATAAACCTTTACTTTCAAAATTTCAGCTGAAGAAATCCGGTTGTGTTTGATGCAGTTTTCCAATAAAATCTGAAGCGATAACGGAACGATTTCCAAATCATCCGGAACGTTTTCTTGGATTTCAAATTCCAATCCATCTTCAAATCTTTTCTGCACCAAATTCATATAGGTTTTACTGAATTCGATTTCTTCTTGAAGCGAAACCAGCGATTTATCTTTTTGCTCCAAAACGTATCTGTAAACCGAGGATAATTCACTTACGAATTCCTGCGCTTTATCGGGATTTTCACTGATCAATCCATTTAAAACATTCAATGAATTGAACAGAAAATGCGGCCCGATTTGAGATTTTAAAGATTCATGTTCTGTCGAAATTTTAAAGACTTTCAGTTTTTGTTCTTTTATCTGGTTGGCCTGGTATTTCAATATAAAATTGATCGTATAAAGGATACAAGCGATGGTTCCGGAAATCCAGAGCATTTGCTGAATGCTTGTGACAGATTGCTTGGAAAATAACCAGTCTATTGATTCATGATAGGTTTTTCCTTCTATCATCAGATTCAAAATGATAAGAATCCCTCCAATCAAAACGCTGACTGTACAGCTTAATAAAATTCCGGCAAAAAAACGACTTGCATAATTTTTCCAGGTATTTCCTGAAATGCTTTTTTCAATCAATACGTATATGAAACTGTTGACCAAATACAACGGGACAGCATAAAAACTCGTCCAGCCCAGTGTTCTCCAAAAGTTATTCCAGCTGGGCAACTCACTATTTTCAACGACATGCATGGCCAGAAACATCATCGTGATGCTTATGATGATAAAAAGTAAATATTTGATATGGATGCCGGTTTTTTTCATTTGGAAGATAAAATAGTGATTCCTTATTGTTTCTCGGATTTTAAATTATT
Source organism: Moheibacter lacus (assembly GCA_040392505.1). Classification (GTDB taxonomy): domain Bacteria; phylum Bacteroidota; class Bacteroidia; order Flavobacteriales; family Weeksellaceae; genus Moheibacter; species Moheibacter lacus_A. The sequence continues at coordinate 10,059 of JBEBVY010000020.1, forward strand.
TTTTACAAGTAGTATTTAATATTTCATCGACTTGCTGTTCTCCCCAATGCGGTGCAAAAGTTTTATCTGGTTCCGCTACCAAAAGGGTTTTGGCCTTTTCTATAGCCGGACAGTATTCTTTAGGATCTTTTCCCCAGAATTCGGCTCCGCCCATGTTGTACTGCGCCATCAGGTACATCGCACGGCCGTTGTTTGGATTGAGTTTCAAAGCATCTTCATAATCTTTGATGATGGCGCCTGAAAGCGACATCGCATAGGTTTCCGGGTCTTTTGCGACTTTAACGGTTCGGTAAAGTCCGCGAAGGGTCAACAATTCTGATTGATCCACATCTTTCATTTCTTCCAAACCGGAATAGACTCCTTCCAGATTATCCACTTGTTTGATGGCGGCATTTTTATCCAGACTGAAAGCATTAATTGAACGCACAAAGGCTGCATAATAAAGCGGTAACCAATTCTCGCTTTCCACTTTTGCAATCCGATCAAAATGTTGGGCTGCTTTTTCCAAGTCATCTGGTGATTGGGCTGCGCCAAATGCAGTAAAAGCTTTGGTCATTTCTGTTTCGTATTTGGACTGAGCTTGCGCAAGCATTCCTACGATGATAAAACTGATAATTAAGATAATTCGATACATGATTTTAAAGTTTTTAAGATTCTTGGACAAAACTCGCTCAAGAATTAAATGTATCAAAAATCTTTGGGATGAACTGTGAAATTTTGAAGATGAATTGTTCATTTCCACAAAAAAATCGGGTAATCTTAAAAAAAAGACTACCCGACTCAATCAACTTAAAACTATGAAAACTTTTCTTTTTCTAATTAATGGACAGGTGTATATCCGTCATCGCTCAATTCTCTGGCTTCGTATTCTGCCACCATTTCCGCTGCATAATCGGTTTTTTCCTTTTTGCTAAACCTTCTGATTAAACCATCAAATATCGAATATACAACCGGAACGATGATCAACGTCAGGAACAAAGATGAAAGCAAACCACCGATGATTACCCAAGCCAATCCGTTATTCATTTCAGCAGCGGCTCCGGTCGCAATTGCAATCGGAATCATACCGCAAACCATCGCAATGGTGGTCATCAAAATCGGACGCAATCGGGCGTGGTTGGCTTGAATCAGAGCGTTATAGGTAGATTCTCCCATTTCTTTTCTGTGATTGGTAAAATCCACCAACAAGATCGCATTTTTACACACCAAACCTATCAACATGATCATACCGAGGATCGTAAAGATATTCAGAGTATTATTGGTCAAGGCAAGGATAATCAAAACCCCGATCAAAGAAAGAGGAATCGAAAACAATACCACAAATGGATACACATAACTGTTATACAATCCCACCATCACCAGATAAACCAATATTATCGCAGCTAATAACGCTACTCCCAAAGTTCCGAAACCTTCTGACTGCATTTCCATATCTCCTCCCCAAACATAACTTACTCCGACCGGTCTTTCTATTTGGGAGAATTTTTCTTCCCATTCGGCTGCAACATCTCCTACCGGACGACCTACGGTCTGACCACGAACCGTTACCGAAGGACTTTTGTCACGTCTGTCCAGCCCACTTGGTCCGGAAGTTTGGCTTACATCGGCAAATTGTGATAGTTTGATTTTTTGTCCTTGGTTATTGATAAAAATCAAATTTTTTACATCCTCTACATTGGAACGATTGAATTCATCATAGCGAACATTGATATCATATTCGTATTCACCGGCACGGAATTTCGCATCCGTATTTCCACTAAATGCAGTTTGCATCGTCATACCTACCGTCGCCAAATCCAATCCAAGCAAAGACATTTTGTCCCGGTTCACTTGAACACTGATCTCAGGATTCCCGTCTTCTACCGACAATTCCACCTCAGATGAACCTTTTATTTTTTTCAATTCGGCTTCCGCTTTTCGCGCAAAAACCATCGCGCTGTCAACAGAAGGACCCACTACAACCAACTGTAATGGCGCATCTTCCACACCCATCATCCCCATGGGAATCGTGCTGACCTTTGCTCCTACCAATTCGGTTTCCAATTCGCGTTTCAATTTGGCAGCAAAAATAAAGGTACTCTCATCACGCAATTCTTTATCGGTCATGATTACTTGAATTTCAGACTGATAAGCCGTTGCCTGTGCGCCGGTAAATCCTGTACTCTGTTGTCCGACCGTCGTAATCATATCTACTACGCCCGGTTTTTGACGAATGTATCTTTCTGCTTTTTGGGTAACAATGTTGGTTTGTTCAAGTGATGCGTCTTTCGGTAATTCGATTTGAACGAGGAATTCACCCTTGTCTAATTTGGGGAAGAATTCTCCTCCTACAAAGCCCAATATAGGCAATGCCAATGATGCACAGAAAATAAAAACAGCAATTGCAATAGTTGCGATTTTCGTATACCAAGCTTTTAACGACCATTTTAAAATCCCCGAAATCCAATGCGTAAAACGCTCCAATATTCCTTCAAATCCCAAAATGAATTTTTCAAATATATTTTTCCCCGTGATATGCTCCAGTTTCCCCATTCTCGATGACAGCCAAGGCACAATGGTAAAGGAAGCCAATAGAGAGAATCCTGTTGCAATCATTACCGTTACGGCAAATTGTTTGATGATATTGGAAACCAAATCGTTGCTAAATGAAATGGGTAAGAACACCACGATGATTACCAGGGTGATCGCAAACACGGTAAATCCGATTTCGGAAGCACCATCATAAGCCGCTCTTACTTTATTTTTTCCCATTTCCATGTGACGGTGGATATTTTCCAGCACCACAATCGCATCATCCACCAAAATACCTACCACCAATGAAAGTGCCACCAAACTCATCAAGTTCAGGGTATATCCCATGAAATAAATTCCTATGAAAGTTGCGATCAAAGATGAAGGAATCGAAACCATGACGATAAATGCATTTCTCACACTATGTAAGAACAAAAGCATAACAACCGCCACAAGGAAAATCGCCAGAAACAAGTCAAACATCACATGATTGGCTGCTTCAAGTGTCAATTCGCTAGTGTCATTGGCTATGGTCAGTTGTACGTTTTGGGATTTATAATCTTCCTGAATATTCACCAAAGACTCTCTCACCTCCTCACTCACGGCCACCGCATTGGCATCTGATTGTTTTTTGATTTGTAACAAAATGGTGCTACTCTGGTTCAAACGGGAAATTTTTTCCTCTTCCTTCTGGGTATCCTGTACGTCAGCAATATCGCCCAATCGAACTTGAACACCGTTGGAAGTGGACACAACCAAATTTCGCATTTCATCGACCGACTGATATTTCCCGGAAAGACGGATCAGAGTTGTATTTTCACGGGTTTTCACATTTCCGGTCGGGAAATCCAGATTGGAATTTTGAATCATTTGTAAAACCTGAGGAACAGAAAGACCATAACCTTCCAGTTTATTTTGGTCCAAATTGACCTGAATTTCTCTTTCCTGACCACCTATGATATCGATTTGGGCCACGCCCGGAACGCGGGAAAGAATCGGTTGAATTTTTTTATCGAGCAAATCATAAAATTCAACGCTGTTCATGTCCGAAGTTGCCGCAATCGTGATGACCGGAAAATCGTCTGCCGAAAGTTTCAGCAACGAAGGCGGATCTGCGTCGTCCGGCAAGTCGGCCAGAATGGTATTCACCTTTCGCTGGGCATCATTCAATGCATAATTGGTATCGGTTCCCGGATTCAATTGAATCATCACCATGGACAAACTTTCAAAAGATTTGGATTCAATTTTTTTGATATTTTCCATAGATGCCACCGCATCTTCTATTTTTTTAGTAACGGTATTTTCCATTTCCGATGGTGATGCTCCCGGATAAACCGTAGAGATCGTGATCATATTGAACTCAAATTTCGGGATGAGCTCATAGCCCAATTGCGTATAGGAAAACAAACCGCCCAGCGTCAGTACCGTAAACAGTGCCACAACCAGCGTCGGTCTTTTTATGGATATTTCTGCTAATTTCATTTTTTGATATTTTAGATTTTAGACATTAGATTTTAGACATGAAACTCATTTTCTTGCGTCTCATGTCCTGTTTCTAAAATCTACTTTATAATTGCCACTTTTTTACCGTCCGTCAAATTGACTTGTCCACTTATCACAACCGTTTGACCATCTTCTAAACCGCCCAAAACTTCTATTAATTCTCCGAAGTTTCTTCCTATAGAAATTTTCTTAAGCGAGGCTGTTCCGTCAGCATTTACGATAAAAACTTCACTGCTGTTCAGTCCTCCTACAAATGCTTCGCGTGGCACAACCAATACAGGTTCTGATTTTACTTCGTCCTCTTTTGAAGAGAAAATAGCCGTACCATACATACCCGCCTTCAGATCATTTCCGGTGCTATTTGAAACTTGAATTTCAACCGGGAAATTCAGCGATGCAGAAGCTTTTGGTGCGATAAATGTGATTTTACCGGCAAATTCTTTATCGGGATAAACACTGGCCGTGACTTTGATGTTTTCGCCAACTTTGTAACGGACGATTTGGTTTTCATCCACTTCCACTCTCAGTTTCAGACTTCCTACGTTGACGATTTCAAACATATCGGAACCCGGTGTCACATAAGAACCCGGCTCTATAAATCGCTGGTTAATCACCCCGTTGATGGTCGCGCGTATGTTCATATCACCAACTTTTAATTTTGCCTGATCCAACTGGGCTTTGGCATTTTTTAATTGCAATCGGGATGCATCTACTTGCTGCTGGGTTACACCACCCGATTTTAAGGCATTTTCATAACGCTGATTGTCGGTCAGCGCATTTTGATAAGCCGCCTGAGCTGCCGTTAAATCAATGGACTGCGCATCGCCTCTGATGACAGCCACCGTCTGACCTACACGCACATAACTTCCTTCATCAACCAATACACGCAAGACTTTACCGCTCACTTCAGACGGAAATATCATTTCCTGAAAAGGTTCAAAAGTCCCGTTTGCAACATAGTCGGTATTGATATTTTCAAATTTTACCTGCGCAACATTTACTGCAATACTGTCATTTACTTGTGCTACTATTGCAGTTTCTTCTTCAGATTTCTTTTTGTTATTGACCAATGTAATGCCGGCCCAAACCAAAAGACCGATAACCACTACGGCAATGAGTATATTTTTTACAATTTTCATCGGATAATAATTTTATTGTTTTAAATTTTCAAGAAATGCGCCTTGACATTTCCGCTGTTCTGATTTTTTTATTTTAATGTATTTAATTCTCCTTTTGACTTTAACAATTGAATTTCAGCCAGTTTGTAAACAAGAACGGCATTTGAATAATTGTTTTTTGCATCGACCAATGCGTTTTGCGCTTCCAACAAATCGGTCAAATTAGCCAAGCCCAAACGGTAATTGTTCTGCGTATTGTCCACAACTTTCTGCGCCAGGTTCACATTTTCCTGTTGATTTTCGATAGAAATCAGGCTGTTTTCGATTCGGGATTTGGCATTTTGATATTCCAGATCCAAGGACAATTCTGTGTGTTTGATATCTTCCTGTAAAGTCCTCAACTCCACATCTGCCTGGCTCACACGTGCTTTATTTGCAAATCCGCTAAAAATCGGGATATGAAGATTCAGGCTGATAGATGAAAAATCGGACCAATACACCCCATTGTCCAATCCGGAACCAATAGGGAATCTATCGCCTTGCCCCATATAATTGTATCCTGCTGTCAAAGACAAAGTGGGAAAATAAGCTGCTTTTCGCGCCTCTTTCTGCAACACCAAAAGTTCTTCTTGCTTTTTCAGAACTTTCATTTCGGTGCGGTTTTCTACCTCAACTTCATCGGTCAGCAATACGCCTTCTACGATGAATTCTTCTTTCACTAATTCGATGGGTTGGGCAATCGGCATTCCCATATAAAATTTCAATGCATTTTCTTCCAATTGAACTGAATTGATCAATTGCTGGCGGTTCGTACTCAGGTTCATCAATTGAACATTGATTCTATCCAAATCTATTTCTTTCGCCAAACCATTTTCAAATAAACTTTTAATTATATCTCTGGATTTTGCGACATTTTGATAGCTGCTGTCGATGGTTTCCAATTGTTCTTTCTGCACAAAAACATTATAATAAGCCGTTGCCACTCTTTCTATGACTTGTTCTTCCGTCAGTTGGGCATTGATCTGATAAAATTCACGCGTGGTACGCGCTGCTTTTAATCCGGTAAAAACGGATTTATCAAAGATATTTTGAGTCAGGGAAACGCCGGCCACAGCATTCCATTTTTGTCCCATTGCCAAAAGCAGAAACGGTTCACCGGATTCTTCCCCACCCGGAAAACTGGACGAAGGAATGGCTGTTTCCTGTAAAATGGGATTATAAGTAATCCCTCCGTTTGCACTGATGTTAGGCAATGCTCCTGCCCTGGCTTCTTGGATTAAATATTCGGAATTTTCTATTTGGAGTTTCGCTTTTTTGGCATCAGATTGATTTTCCAATGCATAATTTACGGCATCTTGAAGGGAAATGGTTTCCTGCCCCATCAAGGGAATCATCCCAATACCGAAAATGAAGGTTGCGATTTTTAATCGTTTCATTTTTAATTATTTACAATTAATTGATAAATATGGTGTCTAAAATTATTTTTTTGCGTTCTTTCAATAGTTTATTAAAAGCCTTGTTGTCGATCTGCATGGTTTCCTGGATCAAAGGACGCATGCACACCGGAAAGTTGACCAGAGAAATCATATTGAGAATGAATTGAACGGGATCCATTTTTAAGATGTTCCCTTTTTTGATTTCGGATTCGATTTGTTTGAAAAATTCCGGCAATACTTTTTCGACTTTTTCCCGTTTATTAAAAGAACAACCTTGATTGATTTGGGTAACCAGATAAATTTCCAGATAAGGATATTCCAAAGCCATTTCCATCGAATAATCTATAAAAGCCCCTATTTTTTCCTTAAAGGGCAAATCTGAAAACAAGATGGATTCCGATTTTTTGGTCTCTTCCATTTGGGCTTCTTTGAAAACCTGATCAAACAAATTATTTCTGGAACGGAAATAATAGTTGATGAGCGTTCTGTTCACACCGGCTGCATCTGCGATTTCCTGCGTGGTAGCATTGAACTTACCCTCTCCGAAAAACAACTTCTTCGCGGTGGATTTGATCAACACTTCTGTTGCTTCATTTCTTTCTTGTGCTGACATAATAGTTTAAATTAAATGTTAGACTTTAAAGTTTAACAATTTTGTCAATGCAAATATAAAACCATGTCATTTATTTATGCAAATGATTTTCATCAGATTATAAAATTTAACATTTTTGTGATTAGGCCCGTTTATTCCGCATCCCTTTTACATGCGCTAATTGCGAATCCTTTTTTAGTTTTTGGTATTCGGTAGAATTCAGATTATACAACGCCATTTTTCCATTTTCATCAAAATGAACACCCCATCCATAACGTTTGACCAATGGAGAAGCCCGGAAACAAGCCTGTCCTTTTGAAAAAAAATCAGCTTTTACAGATTCCGAAAGAGACAATTGATTTCGCAAAGCATGAATGGAAAACAAAACCTCATCTGAGGTGAATTTGTAAGGATTCTGAGAAATCATTTCAAACTGCAAAAGCGCTACCGATTTGTTTTCGCCCCGCATTTTTGGGATTTCCGATTCCATTACCGGACAATCTTCCGCTGCTTCTATAAAAGTATCGTAATAATTGGTCGTATGCATCTAACTTAAATTTGATTCTATTTTTTTGAGTAATTTTTTGGCTTCCTCTTTCAGTCCTTCCGGTTCCAGAATTTCTACATAATCTCCAAACATCAGCAACCAACGCGCAAATCCGTTTTCTTTAAAATTGGATTCAAACAATAATTCCACTTTGTCTTTCCTTTTGGTTTCGGAAATAAATCCATAATATTTCCGGTCGTTCTGGATGTATCGCGCGATTTTCTTATCTACTAAAAGTCGAATTTTAACCGTAGAATTCTTGGCTTTGGGTTCTAAAAAGTGTTCTAATTCTTTGTGAACCAATTCAAATGGCTTTTGGGTGGTTTCAATTTCTATTACCCGGTCGGTACGAAAATTCCGATAATCCTTCCGCAAATGACAATACCCCAAAATGTACCAATAACTGCTTTCATGATACAAACCCACCGGCTCAATTAAACGGCGGCTTGGCCCATCTGCTTCAATGGATTGGTAAGTAAGGAGAATCTGTGTCTTTTCCGCGATGCTTTCAAATAGAAGTTCCAAGACTTTTGGCGATTGGGTTTGAAAGGATTCATCACGATTGGAAAGCCGGATGTGGGATTCCAAAGATTCGATCCAATTCTTTTCCGAACCTCTTAAAACCGATTTGATTTTGAACATCGCCGATTCAAAATGCCTCCCGAAATTTCCATCGGTAAATTTCTGCATCAGTTTTTCGGCTGCCACAAAACTTCCGGCCTCTTCCTTGGTGAACATCACGGGCGGAAGTTTGTATCCGTCCACAAGCGAATATCCCACTCCGGCCTCGCTGTAAATGGGAACGCCGGAAGATTCAAGCGAACGTATGTCCCGATAAATGGTTCTTAAGCTCACTTCAAACCGGTCAGCCAATTCCTGTGCTTTTACAATCTTTTTGGATTGCAATTGAATCAAGATGGCCACAATTCGGTCAAAACGTTTGGGTGATTCGTCCGGATACATTTTTTCTACAAGGTTTTCCCAAAGATAATTCTTCCAATTCAAATCTTTGATTTTGAATCAAAATTAAACAGCTGAAATGACAAGAGTATGTCAGCAGGCCTCCATTTTGTTTTCAATTATTTTTATTAATTTCCAATCAAAAATTATCAAATGATGAAAAACTACCTTATAATGCTCTTCACTCTTTTGCTGATAAGTTGCAACATGCGACATGATAACAATATCATAGACAAAGTAGAAGCTGAAAAGGTTGCCAATCAATTTTATTATCACCTCCAAATGGAAGAATTTGATAAAGCAGAAAAATTATTTGGAGAAAAAGCCTTTGAAGAAAACAGCCGGGAAGATTTAAAAAATTATTTCAAAGCTACGATTGCCCAATTTGACAATGTAAAAAACTTTGTGCTTGATCATTGGGAAACATCGGTTCAGGATGGCTCCAACCCAAAAGGTCAATATATTTTCTTTTATTATGTAACCCGTTTTCCCAAACATACTTTTGAAAAATTATATATGGAAAAGGAAAATGACAGCATCAAAATCATCGGTTACGAAGTCACGTTGGAAAATTATTGATTGAAATATTTGGTTTCAGAAGCGAAGCTTGACCCGATTTCTATAAAAAATTAGTCCAGAAAAAACTGCTTTTCCAAAGCACCGTTGTCGGCGTTTTCAACAGAATATTCTCCGATTTTGGTGCGTCTTAATTCGGTTAAATATCCGCCGGAATTCAATGCTTTTCCAAAATCGTTTGCCAGTGAACGGATGTAAGTTCCTTTTCCGCAATGCACTTCAAATTCTACAAAAGGCATCTCTATTTTTGTGATTCGAAAATCGTAAATCTTAATTTGACGTGGTTTTACCTCCACTTCTTTTCCGGCACGAGCCAATTCGTACAACCTTTTTCCGTCTTGTTTTACGGCAGAATGTACAGGTGGAAATTGCTCGATTTCACCGATGAATTTTTGGGTGGTTTGATGGATTAATTCTTCCGAAATATGATCGGTTGGAAAAATTTCGTTTTCTTCCGATTCGGTATCGTAAGTCGGTGTGGTTACGCCCAGTTTAATGGTTCCGGTATAAACTTTTGATTCTGCTTGGATTTCGTGAATTCTTTTGGTGAATTTTCCGGTACAGATGATGAGAAGTCCAGTCGCTTTTGGGTCAAGCGTTCCGGCATGGCCGACTTTTATCTTCTTCATTTTAAATGATTTCCGTATGTTCCAACGGATTTTATTGACCGCATCAAACGAGGTCCAATCCAGCGGTTTGTCGATCAGGAAAATCCTTCCTTCCTGGATTTCTTCAAGGCTGAGCATATTCTGAAGTTTGAACAGAAACGATTGCTGTTTGGGTTTCAGCTTGGGTTTCATTTTGCGGATTGTTCCAGAAATAAATCAGCAAAACCAGTCCGATAACAATCCTGTACCAACCCCAGACTTTAAATCCGAATTTGGTCAGAATCGAAATAAAAAGTTTCACCGCAATCATGGCTGTGACAAATGCCACTACATTTCCGATGAGAAAAAGCATGATGTGCTGATTGTCCTGCAAAATCATTTCGTAGCCTTTCATTTCGTTAACCGTTCCTTTGCCCCAGGTTTTGACAAAAACCGAATAAACGGTTACCGCCAACATGGTGGGAACGGCAAGAAAAAATGAAAATTCAGCGGCGGCTTTTCTCGATAGTCCTTGAGTCATTCCGCCTATGATCGAAGCAGCGGAACGGCTCGTTCCGGGCATCATGGCGAGGCATTGCCAAAAACCTATAATGACTGCTTTTTTTATGGAAATCTCTTTCTCGTCTGTAATTTTTGGTTCTTTGAACCATTTATCTACAAAAATCAGGACGATTCCGCCCAAAACCAAAACGGCAGAAATCGCTACTTGGTTTCCCAGTATTGCTTCGATTTTATTATCAAATATATAACCTAAAACCAAAGCCGGAATAACCGCTATGGCAAGTTTGATATAAAAATTGAAATTAGAAAAATCAAAAAATTTCTTCCAGTAAAGCACTACGATGGATAGGATAGCACCAAATTGAATTGAAACCTGAAACATTTTTAAAAATTCACTTTCAGGCATTCCCATCAGAGCGGCGGAAAATCCCATGTGGGCAGTAGAAGAAATCGGCAAATATTCAGTAAGTCCTTCAATTATAGCGATGATGATCGCTTCGAGTGTACTCATTCAGCAACTTTTTTGTTGGGATTCAGCATGATGGCATAAACCTCTATGGCAAATCCGAGCAGAACTACAAAGGGAGCCAGACGAATTCTTCTCCATGAAAAAATGCCATCGTTCCAATAGTTGGGATCAAAGGTTCCGTCCGGTCGTGTATTGGCATCCGGTCCCATCATCAACAGAAAACCGACTAAAATCACCACCACACCCAATGCCATAAACATATAGTTCTTTTTTCCAAAAAGGAATGTAAATTTTGAATCAGCTGATTGGGACATTTTACTCATTTCTTCTTATTTTAATTTTTAATATAATTGATCGGTTCTCAGTCTCAAATATCTCCAGGTTGCGATACCTGTACTTAATAATGCGATGAACACTCCCGTAACCACCAAAACCAACATTAACCAATAATAATCATCATTCCACAATGGTAATTTTACAATATTGGCAAAATAATACCAAAGTCCTCCCAGAGCCAAGATCGCTAAAACGGCGCCCAATAATCCCAAAATGGCACTTTGGAACAAGAAAGGTTGGATGATAAATCGTCTCCTCGCTCCTACCAACTGCATGGTTTTGATGCTGAATCTTTTAGCATAAATACGCAAACGAATGGAGTTGTTAATCAAAATCATCACAATTACCAAGAAAATAGCGGCCAGAATCATCAACCAGAAACGGATTTTGTCAATGTTGTTATAGACTGTCGTCATCAATTCGTCATCGTTTACGACTTCGTTAATGATGGGATCGGCCTGAATTATCTTTTTGATACTATCTACCTTGGCAGGTTCCACAAATTCGGGTTGAAGTGTAATTTGAACCGAAGCGGGAAAAATATTGGCTTCAAAAATGGCATTATCATCAATACCCAATTCATTTTTGGCTATTTCAGAAGCTTTTTCTTTTGAAATGTATTCTGTATTTTTTATAAAACTATGTTTAATTTTCAATGTATCGATGAACTCTTGCTGTCGTGCTAATTCTTTATCCTGCTCGCGTGGATCGTATTCGTCGTTAAAAAACGCTTCCAATTTTAATTGTTCTTTGATATAATCGGCATAACTCTGCGCATTGATGACGATCAACCCGAAAAGACCCAAAAGAAAAAGAACCAAAGCAATACTGATTACGACTGTGATATTGGACGAACGTAGGCGTCCCTGATTAAATTTATCGCTCTGTTTTGACATTCAAAATTAATTTGGGGCTAAGGTATAAAAAATCTTTTTTCGGGAATCCTTTTAGGAACGCTTACTTGTTAAAGATTTGCTAAAATAGATCATGCTATTTTATCTGAATTTCGTTTTTAAATTACCAAATATTGGTAACTTTACTTCAAATAAAAAATTATGGGACGAAATACATCGGTTTCTTTAGGGAATTATTTTGAAGAATTTGTGGATGAAAAGATTGCACAAGGTCGTTATAAAAATGTAAGTGAAGTAATCCGGGCAGGACTTCGTCTTTTGGAGGAAGAAGAGAATAAAGTTCACGTATTAAAAAAGGCGATCAAAGAAGGAATTGAAAGCGGAATAGCGGTAGATTTTGATGCAAAAAAACATTTGGAGGAATTAAAGTCCAAAAAAAGATAAAATGGCTAAATATTTTTTGACCAACAAAGCCGTTGAGGATCTGTCTGAAATCTGGGCATATACCTATGAAGTCTGGTCAGAAAACCAAGCCGATTTTTATTATGAATTGATGATTCAAACCTGTGGGGAATTGGCAAATCATCCTGAAAAAGGCAGAATTTACGAAGCGATTCAAAAAGATGTATTAGGTTTTAGAATTGAAAAGCATATTATTTTTTTTCGCCGAATTCATACAAATGAAATTGAAATTCTAAGAATTTTACATGAAAGAATGGATTTGAAAAACCGTTTGGGAGGATGAAAAATCAGATTATTTTACTAATTGCTTTTATTTGTGTTTCTGTCAATGGACAAAAAACACCGGCCTCTTTTGTGAATTATGATAGATTGCCTACTGATAATCCCTTGTTTGATTATGATGAAAGAATTAGTTCCATTCAGTTTATTTCAGACAATGAATTTGAATTTTGGAGCAGACCGATGATTAGTTGTGTAACTTGGCATGAATATAAAGGAAATTGGATCAATAAAAATGATACGATTATTTTTTCTGACCGCTATGAAGTACAAGAAGCTGACTCCCATTTTAAATTCTCAAAACAGTCTGATAATCTTTATACATTAAATTTCAAGACTGATAAAAATTCAAATCTTAAAAATAAATCCATCGAAATACAATATGTTTATGATTTCGGTAGTGAAATTGATGATATAGAATTTGAAACCGTTTTAGACCATAATGCTGTATTGAATTTACCTTTTCAAAATATACCCCATCTCAATAAATTGGCGTCAATTCGCTTCGAAATTATTTTAGGAAATGGAGAAAAAAGATATGGATATATCACAGATCATCAAGTTGTCAATAAGCGTGTTAAAAAACTACCCAATCAAATCACCATCACTTTAATTGAAGAACCGATAAAAGAATGGGTTTACCGCACTACAAAGGCTTTATATTTTGACGGTAATTTGAAAATCATTTCCACTGAAAAAACCCAATCCAAATTTGATAATGACGAAAATCTGAAATTCAAAGATTTATACAAAGAGAGATCGTTGTAAATATTTCATTCGCCAAACTTAATTCCAAATCCCTAACTTCGCCGCATGAGTGTAAAAGCCAAAAAACATCTGGGACAGCATTTTCTGAAGGATGAATCCATCGCCAAAAGGATTGTCGATTCCCTGACCTGGAATGCTTATGAAAATGTGCTGGAAATAGGTCCCGGAATGGGTGTTTTGACGAAATTTTTGATAGCGGAAAACAAATCGGTTTCCGTGGTCGAAATCGATACCGAATCAGTTTCCTATCTGCATCAAAATTATCCGGATCTCCCTGTTTTTGCCGAGGATTTCTTAAGGATGGATTTAGTGGAGAAATTTAACCATCAACCCATCGCAATCATCGGAAATTTCCCCTATAACATTTCTTCTCAAATTGTTTTTAAAATCATTGAAGACCGGCATTTGGTACCGGAAATGGTCGGAATGTTTCAAAAAGAAGTTGCCGAACGCATTTGTGCCAAAGAGGGTTCCAAGGTCTATGGAATATTGTCGGTTTTGACACAGGCCTATTTCAAAGCGGAATATCTTTTTACGGTCGATGAAAATGTTTTCAATCCGCCACCCAAAGTAAAATCGGGCGTTATCCGTTTAACGCGAATCCGTGAAAAATTGGAAGTAGATGAAAAATTCTTTTTTCAAGTGGTCAAAGCTGCCTTTAACCAGAGAAGAAAAACCTTACGCAATGCCTTAAAAAGTTTAAACATTCAGCAACACGAAATTGAGGAGAATTTGCTTAACTTGCGAGCCGAACAGTTGTCTGTACAAGCATTTGTTGAATTAACAGGTAAAATAAGTGGATGAGCATCGAAATCACAAAAGATTTTCTTTCGGCCCTGACCGAATGCATCCGTGAGCAAAATTCCAAACAAGCTCATGCGATGTTGGTGGATATACACCCTGCCGACATTGCCGAATTTTTCCCCAATTTAGAAATAGAAGAACAATCTTTTTTGTTATCCTTATTGGACAATGAGGTTTCGGCTGCAATTTTATTGGAGCTGGAAGAGGACGACCGTAAAAAATTACTTCAATTACTTTCTCCCAAAGAAATCGCCGAAGAACTGATCAATGAAATGGACACCGATGATGCGGCGGATATCATCAGTGAACTTTCCGAATCCCAGCAAGGTGAGGTCATCGCACAGTTGGAAGATAAAGAACATGCGCAGGACATCGTGGATTTATTGCGCTATGATGAGGATTCTGCCGGTGGTTTGATGCGTAAGGAGTTTGTGATGGTCAACAAAAACTGGAATGTGTTGACGGCTGTCAAAGAAATGCGCAAACAAGCTGAAGATTTGGAAGAAGTATATTCCATTTATGTGGTGGATGATGACCATGTTTTGCTTGGAACTCTGAGTTTAAAAAAGCTACTGACGACCTCTTCCAATACAAAGTTGGAAGAAGTTTACAATAAAAATGTAACCTATGTAAAAGCGGATGATGAAGATGAAAATGTTGCCAAAATCATCCAAAAATATGACTTGATGGAAATCCCGGTTGTAGATGAATTGAACCGGCTCCTGGGTATCATCACGGTCGATGATGTCATTGACGTGATGAAAGAAGAGGCCGACGAGGACTACCAATTAGCAGCGGGGATTACGAGAAATGTAGATGCAGATGACTCCATTTGGACGCTGACAAAAGCGCGTTTACCGTGGCTGCTCATCGGGATGTTTGGCGGGCTTTGTGCCGCGAGCATCATCGGCGGATTTAGCACGGCGCTTCAAAAATTTCCCATTTTACTGTTGTTCGTTCCATTGATTCAATCCACTGCCGGAAATGTAGGAATCCAATCTTCCGCCATCATCGTACAGGGACTTGCAAACGGAACAATCAAAGACGGCATCTGGAAATTGTTATGGAAAGAATTTTTGCTGGGCTTGCTCAACGGATTGGGCATTGCCATCATCGTTTTGTTTTTCAGTCATTTTTGGTTTGGGACACCTTATTTGGTTTCGGTAACGATTTGTTTGGCGCTGGTAACGGTCATAATCATTGCGGCAACCATCGGGACATTTATTCCGTTATTTCTTGAAAAAAGAGGATTGGATCCTGCGGTTTCAACGGGGCCGTTTATCACCACGAGCAATGATATTTTTGGGGTATTTATTTATTTCTTGATTGCTAAGGTGATTCTGGGATTCTGATTTGAGTGGTTGAATGGTTGAGTTATTGAATGAATGAATGAATGAATGAGAGAATTCTAACACTTCCAGCATCCATCTTCCTACATCCAGCATCCATCATTTCTTCAAAATAATCCGTATTTCCGTTCCGGAATCTTTATCGGACTTGGCTACAAATATTTTTCCGTTGTGGTAGTTTTCTATAATTCGTTTAGCCAAAGACAAACCCAAACCCCAACCGCGTTGTTTGGTCGTAAATCCCGGTTCAAATATGCGTTTGTGCAATTTCTTCAAAATCCCGGGACCTGTATCTGTAACGGAAATGATCACGGAATTTTCCTTGTCGGTGACATAAACATTGATTGCTCCCTGATTTTGCATGGCATCTACTGCATTTTTTACCAGATTTTCAATTACCCAACTATACAAGGCAATATTTAAAGGAATTCTGATTTCTTCTTTTTCCGAATTAAAACGCAAATCCACTTTGGAGGAAATTCTGCCTTTAAGGTAATTCACCGTGTTTTCGGTAATTTCAATCAAATTATTGGATTGCAATTCCGGAAGTGAACCGATTTTTGAAAAACGTTCGGTGATTTGATTCAATCGGTGGATGTCTTTTTCTATTTCCAAAACGGGTTCCTGATCCATTTCTTCCATTTTCAAAATTTCCACCCAGCCCAACAGTGAAGACAGAGGCGTCCCGATCTGATGTGCGGTTTCTTTTGCCATTCCTGCCCATAGAAAACTCTGTTCCGTATTTTTGAGGGTTTTGAAATACCAATAACTAAAGTACACAAAAAGAATGATGACAAGAATCAGGATGATGGGATAATATTGCAATCGTTTGAGCAATTTGGAATTTTCATAATAAACATATTGTTTTCCTAAAATCCCTAAATCAACTTCTATAGGTTCTCGAAGCTCTTTCATGCGCAAAACGATTCGGTTCAATTTGGCGGAATCATTTAGAATTTCATCGGGAATGTTTGACGAACCATAGATTTCGTTGGATTCACCATCTACTAATACGACAGGCATGGTTTCGTTTCCGCTGGTAATTCGCACCAAATAATCATTGACTTCAGAACTAAGTGCTGTTTCGTCTGAACCCAATAATTGAACGGCTTTTGCATAATTCTCGATTTTGATTTGTTCTTCTTTCCTCAGTTGATTTACAAATTGGGTCGTAAACCAAACCGTAGCACCGAAAATAAGAAAAGCAAATAAAAAGCCTATCCATTTGCTTAGACTTCGGTTTTTAAGAAGATTAAATCGATTCATACCCATAGCTCGTTCTAGGAAGTAAATGTATCATTTTACCCCCAATTCTACAAAGTCCCATGGTGAATTGACAGAATTTATAAACTTAATTCCGTACACTGACGTGTCCCACAAACTTTTGTGCTAAGATGATTCCGTCTGAAGGAATCTGAAGGATAAACCAATAATCACCGGAAGGCACAGGATTTCCTAAGTATTTTCCATCCCAAAGATAATTTCCTTCAAAATTGGTATCGACAAATATTTTACCGTACCTGTCAAATAGTTTGATCGTCGCTTGTGGCGTGGCCTGAATGCCGCGTATTTCCCAGGTATCATTTTTACCGTCACCGTTGGGCGAAACAAAATTGGTAATGGCCAAAATGGCCACGTCATAACTAACCTTCATGCATCCGTCTTCGCGTACGTAAACCGTATAGATTTCTCCCGGAATCAAATTGCCAAACTGTGGACTGCTTTGCCATAAAACGCCGTCCAATGAATATTCCAGATTGCCGCTTCCATCACCTGAATCAGCCGATACTATGATGTAATCCGGTCCGATTTCAATTCCTGTGATGACAGGGGTCGGTGGTGTAGAAATCGTCAAAACGGCTTCATTTGTACATCCGTTTTCACCTGTTACAATTACGGTATAAATGCCGTTTTCGGTAATGTTCAAATTAGAACCTGTTCCTATTTCATCCTCACCCAAATACCAAATGAAATCTGCGTTGGGGTCATCACTTGTAGCAATGGCTTCAAATGTATCGCCCGGACATAATTCGAAGGAACTTTGATTGAGTTCAATGCTTGGCGTTGGTAATAATTCGAATTGAATTTCGGCTAAAACCGGACATCTTCCCTCCTGTTCCAACCGCACAAATACCGACATATTTCCTTGGGGCTCAAATTCGGTCGTGTTTGCAATCGGATTCAAATTATTTTCAGCATCACTTAAGCTCAGGTGAAAGGAGAAAATCACATCTTCTGTCGAAATCTGATCTTCATAATCATGCAGATTGATAACCTCATCTTCACAATACGTGACAGGTCCGATCACCGTGTCCAGTGTAGGAATATCTTCTCCTGGCTCAAACAGCACCGAGACCGGTTCAGAACGACATTCGTCTACCGTTGTAGCCACCACCCAAATGGTTTCAGGAAGTGCATTTATCTGATAATTAGTCCATTGGCTTTGAGGAATCGGATTTAAATTATTGAGAGCATCATTCAAACTTAAATAATAAGCAAATTCCAAACTGTTGGGATCAGAATTTAAATCGGGCTCCAAATCGTTTAGATTAAATATATAAATTCCATCAAAATTTTCATCGCATAAAGTATAAACCAGCCCCTCATTTAAAGTAGCAGTTGCTCCGGGGAATAATGTCAAAATCGTCGTGCGGAAACAATCTGTTCCCGGATTTTCAATTCGGACATAAATGGTGGTTTGCACGCCAACGGGGATCAAATAGTTGTTTGGATTAGGGATCGGATTCAAGTCAGCATCGGCATCGGCCTGAGACGTATGGTAACTGATCTGGAAATCACCAGGATTGGTCGTCCAATCCGATTCATATTGAGTCAAATCATACGGAATACTGCCTGTTTGCTGAGTCGAACAGAAAGACTGATCGGGCAAATCCGTTACTTCCGGATTGGAATTGATAGAAATTTCCACGCTTCTGGTATCATAACATCCAAAAGCTTCCACACGGATAAATACCGTAACGGTCGAATTAACCGGAATCGGATAAGCATCGGCCGGATTAATCGGATTAATCCCCGAATCCGCATCGGACTGAGAAGTATGATAAGTGATGGTATAATTTTCCGGCGTTGCGGTAACCAAATCATTAAAATAATTCAAATCAAATGCATAATTTCCTTCGGTCTGATCCACACAAAGAGAATAAGCATTCAAATCGATTAAAACCGGACGTTCCACCGTCTGATAGGTAATCGTAGCGGTAGCATAACAATCATTTCCCGGATGTTTTACCCGAACGAAAATCGTCAGGGTTTGGTTGGTTGGAATTTGATAATTGGTTGGATTCGGAATCGGATTGTCTCCCGTATCTGCGTCGGCTTGTGATGTATGAAAACTAATGATATAATTGGCGGGAATGTCCACCAATCCGGCTGCATCTTCTTCCAGATTGAACAAAACAAATCCATCACCATCCTCATCACAAATCGGCCCTATTTCTATGTTCTCTCCTACTTCAGGATTGGAATTAACCGTAATCACAACGTTACCAATATTGGGACAACCGTCTTTTTCTACTCTGATGAATATTTCTATGGTCGAATTAATCGGAATCGGAAAAGCAGTTGGATTGGCGATAGGGTTTTGGGGAACTTCGGCATCGGCCAATGAAGTATAATACGTAATGGTATAATCCGCCGGATTTCCGATGATCAACGACTCAAATTCGCTCAAATCATACAAATAATCACCCGTGAGTTCGTCCACACAAATCGAAACGGCATCCAATTCATTTAAAACCGGGCGTTCCATGACTTCGTAACGCAATTGGCTGACGGTAAAACAAGGATCGGTCGGATGTTCAATCCGCACATAAATCGTGGTAATTCCTATGGGTAAATTATAATTGGCCGGATTGGCAATTGGATTCAAGTCATTTTGGGCATCCAGATCTGAAGTGTGATAAGTAATGTTATATTGGGAAGGATCATCGACCAAATCAACTTCATTCAAAGTCAAATCGACGGTTTCGCTATTGTTTCCGTCTTCATCACAGAGCGGATCAATGTCCAATACTTGGGCTGCTACGTTAAAATCAGAAACTTCCAGATGAATGGCTCCCACATCAAAACAACCCGCCTCATTTCCATCCAAAGGTCCGGTTTCTATGCGTACATAAACGGTTGCGGAACCCGATTCATACGCATTGGCCGGATTGATAATGTTTGTACCTCCAGCTTGGGCATCGGCTAATGTTTCGTAGTATTTAAAAATAAAATCGGCCGGTGTGGTGATAAATTGAGGTTGGGTAAGGGTGAGATCGAAAATAGCTTCACCGTCTCCATCTTCATCACAAACAGTGGGCAAAGTCACTTCATCGACCAATAGTTGTGGAATACGGTTGACATATAAAAAGATTTGGACGACGCGAACAAATCCGCCGGATGCCGTTTCTACTCTTGCAAATAATTCGGTAGCTGCACCTCCGTTATAATTTACATTTAAAGGAAAGACCACTTGTGTACCGCTTCCGGTTTGGGCTTCGGTTTCATCTGCATAAAATTCAAAAACATGTCCGGGATAATCGGCTTCCAAATCAGGAGCAAGATCGCTGAGGAAAAATTGTTCCACATTGTTTTCATCTACATCACATTTCCCATAACTATTTCCAACAATTGTACAATCGAGCACTGCGTCTCCACCAAAGGAAATCGTGTATCCTTGCGTGGTAACGCTCCATCTGTCTATCGCAATCAGGATTTCATCTCCTGCTGTTACGTCAAAATATCGTACGCGACCCGGTTCAGGAATCCCAGTAGAACCACCAGTTTCGCATAAATCGGTAGCGGTCATGGAAAGACCTAAATTAAATTCATTGGTTTGAAAAGGGTCGTTTTGAGAACCTCTTTTTCTGTCATTGGGTGTGGCGTTAATGTTGTCCCAATTAGGATTGAGCCAGGCACCAAAGTCATAGTCATCCATTCCTATGGGATCTACTAAAAACGTAAAAGTCGTTCCGGAAAGAATTTGGACTAAATAAAAATCCATATAAGGCGATAAGGGAAGCCCAGGATTACAGGGAATCGTTAGATTGGTAATTCCGGAATGTTCCGGCGCTCCGGTCGTGATAGATTCACCATCACAAATGGGCGTAATATCCTCATCCGGAATAGTTTGTGACGTACCATATCCTATTAAAACTGTATATAAAAATATAAACAGAATGTAGCGTTTTTCCATAAGTAAATAAATATATTGAACAGATAAGGTAAGTTTTAGCTACCCAAATGTAGTAATACTATTTAAAAAATTCAAAAGAATCTTTAACGTCTTCCCAAAAGGAATCCCAACCTAATAAATTGTCTTTCAGAAAACTAATGATAAGAGGCCAATCCGCTTCTTTAAATACACTTACCCTTTCAAGCCTTAATTCTATTTTGGCAATTTGTTTTCCGGATGATTCAAAAAAGGATTTGTACCAAACCCAGTCAGTTCCCAATTCACCTTCAAATAAAACTTGAAATTCTTCAAACTGTTCAAACATCAATTCCTGAATTTCCCGATCGTTTTGGGTCATTTCTATGGCAATCCTTGCCGATTTATTGTCAACATCCGTTTTTAATTGAAGTCCTTTGATGCCGGTTTTATAATTGATCCAATTTACTTCCAATCCGTTTGCCGAATTATGCAATTTCATATACTGACCAAAGGAAGTCCAGAATTTTTTACGGATTTGAAAAGCTTCTTCTTTTGAATACATTTTACAAAGAAACTCAATTTCCCAAGATCAAAAAAACGTCCCATACATTCTGCTAAAAAATGAAATCACCGATTCCTTTTAGTTTAAGCAGATGGTTTTCCTATATTTGGAATCCAAATTTAAAAATATGAAGCGCCTGAGTTTATTTATTCTTTTCTGTTTTGGATTAACCATTTCAACATTTGCACAAAACATGATGACACCCGAACTTTTATGGAAACTGAAACGCCTTTCTCCTGTTGGGATTTCAGATGACGGTAAAAATATTATTTACACCGTAACCGAATATGAAGTCGAAAAAGGAGAAAAAACCACCAAAAAATATACGATTCCGGTAAAAGGCGGCACACCGGTGGAAATTCAGGATTATTCCGGTTTGATTACGGACAAATCTGTTTCACCGGACAAAACCAGAAAAATTGATGTGGAAAAAGTGAAGCTTGAAAAAGTTTTGGGCAAAGATTTATACCCGAATTTACAAGAATCCAATGTTTACATTTACAATGATTTGGACTACAGACATTGGGACAAATGGAACGACGGAACATTCAATCATTTAATCTTGAAAATGAATGGTGATACCGAAGTGGATGGAATCGACATCATGAAAGATGAACCTTATTATTCCCCACAAATGCCCTTTGGCGGAGATGAAGATTTTACTTGGAACAATGAGGGAACCAAAATTCTGTATGTTTCTAAAAAACTGAAAGGAAAAGAATATGCGCAAAGTACCAATACCGATATTTACGAATACGATTTAAAATCAGGTAAAACTACAAACCTGACCGAAGGAATGCCGGGCTATGACACCAACCCTGCATTTTCCAAAGAAGGTGCTTTGGCTTTTCTGAGCATGGCGCGTGACGGATATGAAGCTGATAAAAACGATATCATCGTGTTTTTTAATGGTTTAAAAACAAATCTAACCCAACACTGGGACGGAACCGTTGGGAGCTTTAAATGGGATAACTCGGGTAGAAAAATATATTTTAACGCACCGGTGGACGGAACTGTTCAACTGTTTTCAGTGGACTACATCCCGGCCAACAACAGCAAAAAGCCATTGGAAATCAAACAAATCACAGAGGGGCAATTTGATATTGCCGGGTTGGTAGAGCAAGCGGGAGATGAATTCATCGTAACCCGAACCGACATGAACCACGCTGCTGAATTGTATTCCGTAAATCTCAAAAACGGAAAAATGACGCAATTAACCAATGTGAATAAAGACATTTACGACAACCTGAAATTGAGCAAAGTTGAAAAAAGAATTACCAAAACGACTGACAACAAAGACATGGTTTCATGGGTGATTTATCCTCCTGATTTTGATCCGAACAAAAAATACCCCACCCTGCTTTATTGTCAAGGCGGACCTCAGTCTGCGCTTTCTCAGTTTTACTCATACCGATGGAATTTTCAGTTGATGGCTGCCAACGGTTACATCATCATTGCACCCAACCGCCGCGGAATGCCAGGGCATGGCGTGGAATGGAACGAAGCCATTTCAAAAGACTGGGGCGGACAACCAATGAGAGATTATCTTTCTGCAATTGACGATATTTCGAAAGAAAGTTATGTTGATAAAACCCGGTTAGGCGCTGTAGGTGCAAGTTATGGCGGATATTCCATTTTCTATCTTGCCGGAATTCACAACAAACGTTTCAAATCTTTCATCGCGCATGACGGTGTTTTTAACCTGAAATCCATGTATGGAACCACAGAAGAGCTTTGGTTTACCAATTGGGATGCCGGCGGCGCTTATTGGGAAAATGACAATAAGGATGCGGTAAAAACCTATACGGAATTTGATCCGAGCAATATGGTGGACAAATGGGATACGCCCATTATGATTGTTCAGGGCGGAAAAGATTACCGCGTTCCGATCGGCCAAGGTTTGGAAGCATTCCAGGCAGCACAATTGCATAATCTGAAAAGCCGTTTGCTGTATTTTCCGGATGAAAACCATTGGGTATTAAATCCGCAAAATTCCATCATCTGGCACACGGAATTTTTTAAATGGTTGAAGGAAACGCTTTGATTGAAAATTTAAGAAATGAAATTCGGAAAAACCATTAAAATATTTCTGATGGATGGAGATCCAAATGGAAGAATGACTTGTGAAATCTCCAATTGGACAGGTAAGGCTTATAAGATCCCCAGAAATAAAGTTAAAGATTGTAAAGACAGACCTGATTTGTTAAATACTGGAGTGTATTTACTTTTTGGTAAAGATCAAGACGGTAATGATTTAGTTTATATTGGAGAAGCTGAAATTATATTAACTCGTTTAAACCAACATATTGCACAAAAAGATTTTTGGAATGAAACAATTGTTTTTGTCAGTAAAGATGAGAATCTTAATAAGGCCCATATCAAATATCTGGAAAATCGTCTTTTTGAGATTGCAGGAAATGTAAGGAGATATAAAATTGAAAACTTCGTCACTCCTACCCAATCATCAATTTCTGAATCTGATCGTGCTGAAATGGAAGAGTTTTTGAAGAATATTAAATTAATGGTAAATACTTTAGGCCATAAAGTATTTGAAGAAAAAAGAGAATTACAAAATAATATATCTTCAAATATATTTTCTATAAATGCAGCGCGAGGAGCTAGCGCAATAGGTGAACCAAATTCGGATGGTTTTTTAGTTTTTAAAGGTTCAAAGGCAACTAAAGATACAGTGCCCTCTATTTCACAATCATTTATAAATTTAAGAAACAATTTAATCGCCAAGGGAATTTTAAATGAACATTCAGATTACTTTTTATTCAATGAAGATTTTATTTTCACGAGTCCTTCGCTAGCTGCTGCTGTAATTATGGGAAGAAATGCCAATGGATTGATTGAATGGAAATTAAAAAATGGAATAACTTTAAAGGAATTTGAATCCACTAATTAGATTAGAATGAAATTCGGAAAAGTAGAAAATCCGGAACTGGTAGATTTTAGTTTACCAAAAGACCATCCCGACACGAAAAGAATTCTTTCAAAACATAAAAAAGAAAATAATTTCGAAGCTTTTATCGGCTGCGCCAAATGGAACCGTGCCGATCTGAAAGGGTTTTATCCGCGTGGAACAAAGGACGAATTGACTTATTATTCCACGCAGTTCAATTCCATCGAACTCAATGCTACTTTTTATAAAATGCCCGAATGGCAACAAGTCCAAACTTGGAAAAACAAGACGCCCGAAGGTTTTCAATTCTTTCCGAAAATCCCCAATATCATTACGCATTATCGGCGACTGATCGACGTGGAAGAACCCATTCAGAATTTTGCAAATGCCGTGAGTAATTTCGAAGAAAAATTCGGGATGGCTTTTATGCAGCTACATGACAACTTCAAACCCAAAGATTTTGATCGTTTGAAAAATGCACTGCAAGCTTTCCCAAAAGGTTTTCCGCTTGCCGTTGAGGTGCGCAATGAAGAATGGTTTTCGGACGAAAAAATCAATGATGAATTTTATTCTTTGCTCGAAAGTCTGAATATGGCAAACATCATTGTGGACACTGCCGGTCGGCGCGATATGATGCATATGCGACTAACAAGTCCGGTGGCTTTTATCCGATATGTCGGAGCGAATCAGGATTCGGATTATGACCGATTAGACGCATGGGTGGAAAGGATTAAAACCTGGGAAAATCAGGGTTTACAGAAACTCTATTTCTTTGTGCATCAAAATATTGAAGTCGAATCTCCCCTGCTCGCTTCCCAATTTATTGAAAACTTAAATCTGGCATTAAAGTTGGACTTGAAAATTCCAAATTCCGGAGGTACTCAAACTTCACTAGACATCAAATAATCATCCGGAATTGATTGAAAAATCTAAAAAATAAAAGATGAAACTAAAAAATTTATTTCCGGTTGCAGTTCTTTCAGGTTTTTCCCTGCTGATTTCCTGTAGCAGTACAATTCCTGAAAATGCAGAAGCTGTTCAAGGATTTCAAAAGGATAAATATTTGGGAAAATGGTATGAAATTGCACGGCTCGATTTCAAATACGAAGAAGGTTTGAATAATACCACTGCCCATTATTCGATGAACGAGAACGGTTCCATTAAAGTTGTAAACCGCGGCTATGACTACGAAAAAAAAGAATGGCGCGAAGCCAACGGAAAAGCGAAATTTGTAGGTGAAGAAAACATCGGAATGCTGAAAGTTTCTTTTTTCGGACCTTTTTATTCGGGGTATAATGTGATAGCGATTGACGAAGACTATCAATATGCTCTTGTAGCAGGCGAAAAACTGAAATATCTTTGGATTCTTTCCCGCGAAACGTCCATTCCGGAGGAAATCAAAAACGATTATTTAAAAATGGCAGAAAAAATCGGTTATCAAACTTCTGATTTAATTTGGGTGGAACATAATCAGTGATTCCGGAATTCTTAATTGATTGAATCAATTTTGGTTAGGAGATAAAGTGTTTGATCCAAAAAGAATTATAAGTTAAAACAAGAAAGAGAGATTAACTCCGTTGATCCATCGTGGTAGTTCTACAACCCAAATGCCGGAACTTCGTTCCTATCATTTTTTTGCACCTTAAATCTTCAAAACAAGTTTTGGATTTAGTGCAAATGAAAATGCCCTTCTTTTCAGAAGGGCATTTGGTTTGCGGAGAAAGAGGGATTTGAACTCATCTCTCTATTCCGTATGATTAGT
The DNA here is from genome assembly GCA_040392505.1 of Moheibacter lacus. Lineage (GTDB taxonomy): Bacteria > Bacteroidota > Bacteroidia > Flavobacteriales > Weeksellaceae > Moheibacter > Moheibacter lacus_A. The sequence continues at coordinate 36,116 of JBEBVY010000020.1, forward strand.
ACATTTTAAACCAACATCAAATCAG
>JBEBVY010000021.1:0-34490 GCA_040392505.1 Moheibacter lacus
TTGGAACAGTGGCTGGAAACTCGCTTCAGCAGTAAGTAATCAGGGAGGTTTAGGACTGTTGGGTGCCGGGAGTATGTACCCTGATGTCCTGAAAGAACACATCATCAAATGTAAAAGAGCGACCGATAAACCTTTTGGTGTCAACCTGCCTATGCTGTATCCGGACATCGATCAACACATTAAAACCATCCTCGAACACAAAGTTCCCATCGTATTTACCTCGGCCGGAAATCCAAAAACATGGACGGAAACACTTAAAAATGAAGGAATTACAGTGGTTCATGTGGTCAGCAGTGCCAAATTTGCCCTCAAATCGGAAGAAGCCGGTGTGGATGCCGTAGTGGCAGAAGGATTTGAAGCGGGCGGACATAATGGCAGAGATGAAACCACTACATTTTGTCTGATTCCTGACGTGAGACGCAAAATCAAGATTCCTTTGATTGCAGCGGGAGGGATTGCCACGGGCAGACAAGTTGCAGCCGCCATGATATTGGGTGCGGACGGTGTACAGATTGGAAGCCGTTTTGCGGCAACTTATGAATCTTCAGCGCATAATTTATTCAAAGAAACCATTGTGGATACAGAAGAAGGCGGAACGGAATTGACCTTAAAAGAATTGGCACCGGTTCGTTTGATCAAAAATAATTTCTACGAAGAAGTCAAACAAGCTTATCTCAATTGTGCTTCAAAGGAAGACTTAATCCAACTTTTGGGTAGGGCAAGAGCCAAAAAAGGAATGTTTGAAGGAGATTTGACAAGCGGGGAATTGGAAATCGGACAAGTAGCTTCTCTAATTGATCAGGTTCAGTCAGTGGAAGAAGTATTTGATTCGATTTTAAGGGAAATCAGCCATTTGGATTTGAATTTCGCTAAAGAATTCGGATTAAAAGGCTGATACACTCTAAAGAATTGAATAAAAATTTAACCATAAATTACCGGTAAACAACACAAAGAATAAGACAGAAAACAATAGATTTGACCCAATAAACATAATTTAAAATTCGATATGAAAAGACATTGTTTCCAATTCATTGTCCTTCTGACATTAAGCCTATCCACCATTCTTACCGCACAAACTCCCAACAACAATGACCGCCCCAAATTGGTGGTCGGAATTGTTGTGGATCAGATGCGTTGGGATTATTTGTACAAATTTTATGACCGATACGGAGATGACGGTTTCAAACGTATGCTGAATGAAGGTTTTACGGCTGAAAACACGATGATTCCTTATATTCCAACTTATACTGCTATAGGACATTCCACTATTTATACGGGCAGCGTTCCCGCGATTCACGGGATTGCAGGGAATGATTTCTATATGAGAGAAACCCAAACCGAAATGTATTGTACGCAGGATGATTCCGTGAAAGGAGTGGGGCTTGATCCTGAAAATTCAGATGGGAAAATGTCACCCCGAAATCTTTTGTCCTCTACCGTAACGGACGAATTAAAACTCGCAACGGATTTTAAATCCAAGGTAATCGGGGTTTCGTTAAAGGATCGAGGAGCCATTCTTCCGGCTGGTCATTTTGCAGATGCTGCTTATTGGATGGTTGATGGAGATTGGGTTTCCAGTACTTTTTACCAAAATGAATTACCCGATTATGTCCGAACATTTAACCAAGCCGACCTTACTTCAGCTTATCTGAAAAAAGGTTGGAAACCATTGTATCCTTTGGAAACTTATTTGAATCGGGTGAAAGATGAAAATCCTTATGAAGGAAGTTATATAAAAGGAGAAAAGGTCAATTTCCCGATTGATCTGGCTCAGATTTCCAAAACCAAAGGTCGTGATGTGATCAAATCGACGCCTTTTGGGAATTCTGTCACGCTTGATTTCGCCAAAGAATTGATCAGTCAGGAAAATTTAGGAAAGAATCCTGCAAATGTACCCGATTTTTTGGCGGTTAGTCTTTCATCTACCGATTATGTCGGACATCAGTTCGCCATCAATTCGGCTAAAATTGAAGACACTTATTTGCGATTGGACAAAGATTTGGGAGAATTTTTTAAATATTTGGACCAAAAAATAGGAAAAGGAAATTATACGGTCTTTCTTTCTGCAGACCACGGCGCAGCGCATAATCCCCAATACATTCAGGATGAAAAAGGAAACGCCGGTTTTCTGAATAAAAAAGGACTGCTGGCTGAATTGTCGGAAGTTTTATTGAAAGAATTCGGAGAAGGAAAATGGGTCTATGATGCTTCCAATTATCAATTGTTTTTGGACCATCAGTTAATTGCCCAAAAAGGTTTGGATGCCGATAAAATCAAATCGGTTGTCATCGGTTTTATGAAAAAACAAATCGGAGTGGCTTATGCCATCGACATGGATAAATTAAGCGAATCATCGCTCCCGAAAAAGATAAAAGAAATGGCCATCAATGGTTATAATTACAAAAGAAGCGGAGACATCCAAATCATCTTGGAACCCCAATGGTACGACGGATACGGCTATACAACCGGAACGACGCATGGAAGCTGGAATCCTTATGACAGCCACATTCCATTGGTGTTTATGGGATGGGGAATCAAAAAGGGAAATACGCATGCGCCGATTCAGATGACGGACATCGCGCCGACCATTTCGGCTTTGTTGCACATCCAGCAACCCAATGGAACCATTGGTGAACCGATTGTAGAATTATTGGATCAATAGAGATTTAAAAATCAAAATAGCATGGTTCGTGCTATTTTGTTTTCTTTTCATAATTCGCCGGATCGAGTGCTGCAGGCGACCATTGTTGTAAAAATTCCATTACTTTTTTCTGGCTGTGTCCTTTTCCTTCTTCCAGATAACCTGAACTTTGGGTATGGATTCTTTTTCCCGTCCCATCCAAAATCACAAAAACCGGAAAACCAAACCGCTGCGGATATTCCAGATTGGCCAAGATTTCATCGTTGGTATTTTCCTTACTATAATTTACATGGACGACGACATAGTTTTTTTGAATGAAATCTTTTAATTCTCCATCAGTAGTGGTCAATTCATGAAATAATTTGCACCATCCGCACCAATTTCCTCCGATTTCTACCAATACGTGTTTATTTGTATGGCTAGCTTCTTTTACGGCATCGCGTAAATCCTGAAGCGCATCGGCCTGCGGATTATAAACATCAAATTTCTCTTGTGCATTCCCAAATTGGAATCCTACGAGTAGGGTCAGAATTAAAATTAAATTTTTCATAATGTCAAAGGTAAATCTTCCTTTTTAAATTTCGGATTTTTTCTGTTCGGATTTATCCATTTGAGACTGAATAAAAGGAATCCGGGGAGCCAGAAAATAACCGGTTAGACTAGCGAAAAGAATCAAAGTCAGATAATCAAATCCGGTTAAAGCAGTCAATAAAATAGTAGTGCTCATCGGGGTTCTGGTCACACAAGCATTGATGGCAGCCATACAACAGACGATGGTCAATCCCAAATTCATACCGGGAAAGAAATGATGAATGATCAATCCCAAAGTAGCTCCGGTAAAAAACAAAGGGATGATGAATCCGCCACGCCAGCCCGAAGTAACCGTAATGGAAATCGCGATGATTTTAAAAAACATGATGGCTACCAATAATTGTATGCCGAAATCCTCGTGAATCAAATGATCGATTTGGTGGTGTCCGAAATATCTTGTAATCGGAAAATAATAAGCGATGATGCCCAATAAAATACCGCCGATCAATGTTTTGACATAAATCGGAATGGGATAGAATTCAAATAATTTCTTAAAAAATTTAGTCGAATAAATAAAACCCCAGGCAACGATGACACCAATTAATCCAAACAAAAAGGCATACGCAAAATCAAAAACGTTGGTATATTGATATTCCGGCAAATTCCAGATGGCTCCCAATCCGGTTTGGATAATGAAGGCAAAAACCACATAACTGAAACAACTCGAAACCAGCGCAGGAATGATCGCTTTATAATATTCGACGGCATGTTTATGGTGCAGGATTTCCAATGAAAACAAACTGCCACCGAGCGGCGCTCCAAAAAGAGCGGTAAATCCGGATGCCATGCCTGCGATGCTGAGTGAACGCAATTCTTCCCCTTTCAGTCTGAACAATTTTCCGATGTAGCTTCCTGTCGAACCCGTAATTTGGACCAATGGTGCTTCCGGCCCCAGACTTCCGCCGCTTGCCACACATAATAGGGAGGACAAAATCATGGACGGATTATTTTTTGGATCCAATTTCCCTTTGTTAAAACGGATGTTATTCACGATAAGGTGAATTTCACCGGGATCGCCTATGAAGTGAATGATCAGTCCGGCAGCCAGTCCGCAAACAGCCATCACGGGAATCACCAACCAACCTTTAAATCCGGCAAGGAATTCAGTTAAATATTCCAAGCCCAACCAATAAAGTCCTGCAATTATACCCCCAATTAGACCCAAAAAAGCCCACAACAAAAACATTCGGCTAAATACAAACGGATTGAATCGTATGGGTTGATCCAAAATGTTGAGATAGGTGAGAATCTTTCTCTTTTGTTTCAGTTTCACACCGCAAATTTAAAATCTATGCCTGATTCACAAAGCCCTTTTTGAATTATTTTAAACACAATCGGCTGATTGGATAGGTTTTCCACAAAATCTTATCGATTTATCTTTAAAATGACACATGAAATTATATATATTTGTTTCTTCAAATAAATCAACAGAAAAATATAATTTTAAAATTGAAACTAATATTTTTTAAGGAAAGAATTTCCATTCAGGAAATCATCCACGAGGTCGAGTGTTCCCTCAGAGTTTAAAGATTTCATCACACAAAAATGAAAAGAAATTTTATGGACAAATTATGTAAACAACTGACAAAAAATGAACACACGCTATTTAGATCTTATAGAACAATCCTTTTATTTTCCAACTGAAGAATTCACCCTTGAAGACGGAAATTTACAATTTCACGGAATTGATTTGATGCAATTGATAGAAGAGCATGGAACCCCGTTGAAATTTACTTATTTACCCAAAATATCCCAAAACATCCAACGCGCTAAAAACTGGTTCGAATCAGCCAGAAAAAAATTGGGCTATAAAGGAAAATACAATTATTGTTATTGTACCAAAAGTTCCCATTTCCACCACGTTTTGGAAGAAGCGCTGAAAAATGATATCCACATCGAAACTTCATCGGCCTATGATATCAATATAGTGGAAAGTTTGCTGAACGAGGGTCTTTTGACTACTGATAAATATATCATCTGCAACGGTTTTAAACGTGCCCAATACATCGAGAACATTGCACGGCTGCTTAATAACGGCCATAAAAAAGTGATGCCGGTGATCGATAATTATGAAGAATTGCCATTGCTTCTTGAAGCAACCGATAAGAAATTTGAAATCGGAATCCGGATTGCATCGGAAGAAGAACCCAAATTTGAGTTTTATACTTCGCGTTTGGGAATCGGTTATAAAGACATCGTTCCTTTTTATAATAATTATGTAAAAGATGAAAAAAATGTAAAGCTGAAAATGCTGCATTTCTTTATCAATACGGGAATCAAGGACAATTCCTATTATTGGAACGAATTGAACAAATGTTTGCAGGTCTATGTGAAATTGAAAGAAGTTTGTCCTACGCTGGACAGTTTGAACATTGGCGGTGGATTTCCGGTAAAAAATTCCCCAAGCTTTGAGTTTGATTATGCTTATATAGTAGAAGAAATTCTAAACCAAATCAAAATCATTTGCGATGATTGGGAAGTTCCGGTGCCCAATATTTTTACCGAATTCGGAAGTTTTACGGTAGGAGAGAGCGGTGCCATGATTTACAAAGTGCTGCAACAAAAGAAACAAAATGACCGGGAGTCCTGGAATATGATCGATTCATCTTTTATGACTACTTTGCCCGATGCTTGGGCGATTTCCAAACGTTTTGTGATGTTTCCGGTCAATCGTTGGATGGATCGATACGAACGGGTTTTATTGGGCGGTCTGACTTGTGACAGCGATGATTATTATAATTCAGAACAACATGTCAATGCTATTTATCTCCCGAAATTCAATCCCAACAAACCTTTGTATGTAGGATTCTTTAATACCGGAGCTTATCAGGACAACATAGGAGGTTTTGGTGGAATTCATCACTGTTTGATTCCACAGCCGAAATATCTTTTAATTGATGAGAACCATGAAATTGAAGTCTTTTCGGAGCAACAAACACACGAAGAAGTATTGGATATTTTAGGATACAACAACTATCATAAGTCCAAAAAGCAGAAACGATAAAACAACTGATTAGCCATTAGTGATCAGTAATGAGTAGAATTTTGCTATGCAAAATTTCAACTTAAGCCTTAAGCCTTAAACTTTGAACCTTGAATTTTAAATATTAAATATTATGAGCAAAGGACCGATTAGTCAATTCATTGAACACCATTACAGACATTTCAACGCAGCTGCCTTGATGGACGCTGCCAAAGGATATGAAACCCATTTGAACGAAGGCGGAAAAATGTTGGTATCGCTGGGTGGCGCAATGTCCACAGCGGAATTGGGTGTATCGTTGGCCGAAATGATCCGTCAGGATAAAGTACATATTATTTCCTGTACAGGAGCCAATCTGGAAGAAGACGTAATGAACTTGGTTGCGCATTCTCATTATAAAAGAATTCCCAATTGGAGAGATTTAACACCCGAACAAGAGCGCGAATTACTCGATACGCACTTCAACCGGGTGACCGATACTTGTATTCCGGAAGAAGAAGCATTTCGTCGTTTGCAGAAACATTTGGAAGATGTATGGCAGGCAGCCGAAGCAAAAGGAGAAAGGTATTTGCCGCATGAATATTTATATCAGGTTGTGAATTCAGGTGTTTTGGAACAATATTATGAAATTGATCCAAAGGATTCCTGGATTCTGGCAGCAGCCGAAAAGAATTTGCCGATCGTATGTCCGGGTTGGGAGGATTCCACCACCGGAAATATTTTTGCTTCCAATGTGATCAAAGGAAATCTGAAAGCATCGACCGTAAAATCGGGAATTGAATATATGATTTATTTGACCGAATGGTACAGAGCCAATTCAGACGGTAAAGGCGTTGGATTCTTCCAAATTGCCGGAGGAATTTCGGGTGATTTCCCTATCTGTGTCGTGCCGATGATGTACCAGGATTTGGAATGGACAGATGTTCCTTTCTGGTCGTATTTCTGTCAGATTTCCGATTCGACAACCAGTTATGGATCTTATTCGGGAGCCGTTCCAAACGAAAAAATCACTTGGGGAAAATTGGATATCAACACCCCGAAATTCATCGTGGAATCAGATGCTACCATCGTGGCTCCGCTGATTTTTGCCTGGATTCTGGGTCAATGATTTGAATTAGATAGTAAAGAAGAAAATCATTTATAAATAAAAAACTCCGTTGGTATGAAAACTAACGGAGTTTTATATTTTATTTAAATCTAATTTTTATTTTTCTGCGGACATGAGTGTATATTCCAAAACCAATGCACTGAACCAGTCCCAATCCACTGAATTATAAGGATATTTTTTCATGAATTCCGCATTGTCGCCAAAAAGGAATTCGTAATTGTCTTTAAAATCTGAACTTTTCAACCAGATGACTTTATCACCTTTTTTTAGGTAATAGGACTTGATGACTCCGCCCCCAAAAGTAGGGGAACCGCCTACAGAAAAACCTTGGGTTTCTTTGGCAAATGGATCATGGTAAACTTCGATGATGCTGCTGAAATCAGGATTGATCAATTGCATCAGAAATTCTTTTTCGTCCTTTTTATTTTTCAGGGAAACCGATTGGTTCACAAAATAAATCTCGTCATTGCTGGTGATTTTCTTAATGCTGTTTCGATTACCCATGCCGTAATTGCTGTATTTCTCCGTTACTTTTCCCCATTTCTCAAATCCGCTTGCAAAAAGATAAGCTTCTTTGACTTGTTCGGCATCGTATGTATTTTTATTTCCGCTGATGCTGTCTTTGAAAATAATTTCATGGATTTGTCCTTTTTTGGTCATAACTCCGGTACAGTATCCTTTGTGTTCGGAACCGTCTTTCAAGATGACAGTCGAAACCTTTTTGGTAGCAGGAGTATTAAATCCTTCATTGAAATAATAGGTTTTCAGCATCTTCAATTCGTCTTTAGAATATTTTACTTTCTGAGCCAGCGTCATGCCGAAAGCAAAAGTGAAGAACAATAGTAATAATTTAGTTTTCATAAAATTAAGTTTGAATTTGGCTGTAATATTCTGAAAATAAAATGGTAAGAAGAAATTTTTAAGTTCAAATTTTTGACTAAATCTTTAAAATAAGGCAATTGCCTTATGGCTATTTACGCCATTGCCAGGGTGGGGTAGGATCAGGGTCTGCCCAAAGTCCGATTTTACTTTGACGGGCTTCCTGTTCCAAACGGTCATATTCTTGATCGGTCGAATATTTTTTATAATGCCATGCCATCCCCAAACGAATCATTTCTTTGTTAAGATTCAGTCCGTTCTGGTTATAAATCACACAGATGTAGCGGCCATTTCGGTCTTTGTCTCCGGTGAATTCGATTTCTATATTTTGCCCAAAACATAAATCGGACAATGCTTTTTTGGCAGCATTCCCAAACGGTTGACTTCCTCTTTTCTCCGGACAGTCGATATGCGCCAGTCGGATCATCACCGGAAGTTCCCCATACATCACTTCCAGTGTGTCACCGTCCACGATGCGAATGACTCGGGCGGTGAAATTATCTTCAGAATTGGATTTTTCGGAATAGCTTTCTTTTTGATAATCAATGTTCTGTGAAGCAGGAGGATTGCAGTTCACTAAGAAAACCAATAATAAGAAAAGTATGTTGAGTCCCATGGATTTAGTTTTGTTCATATCCGCACAAAGTTCGTTCTTTCTTTTCGGCTGACTCTATCGATGTTTCATAAATATCGGTTGTACAACTTCGCAGGCCTTCACATTGCGAATTAAAATGATAACTTTTGCTGTAATGGCCGTTGCAGATGTAGACAGTTGTATTCCCTGCAGGCTTCTGTATGAAAAAATCTCCAGCATCTTTGGAGCAGGCATTGAGAAAGAGCAGAATAATAATTAAAAAGCTTAATCTTCCCATCCGCAGATTGTTTTTCCTCGTTTTTTGGCTTCATCAAGGGTTACTTTTATGATTTCATGCTGACAGTTAGATAATCCTCGGCAAGATTTTGTATAATGGTATTTTTTACCTCCGGAGCTGTCGCAGAGGTAGACGGAGGTTTGGGGTGAGGTTTCCGAGGATTGGAAAGATGTCATCACAAACAAAACGAAGAATAAAGAAAAGAGGTGATCAGGTTTCATTTTTTGAAGATTTGAAAAAAGAGATAATTAAAAAAGTTGCAATAATCACATCCACCACATTCCAAAGTGTCCTTCCTAATTCAATTTTAAAGAATGGCTGAAATAATAAGGCTAAGGCTCCGTAAATAAGCATTTCGGTTTGTTGACCTCGTTTATGAGCATCAAAAGCCAAAACACCAAAGCCAATTAACGCCAAAAACCGAACTAGTTCGTAATAACCGTAGGGCATATCTAAGAGGCAGCCTAACATCAAAACGGCTAAAACGATTTTTATAATTTTACTCATTTTATAAAGCTTCGTCGGGATTACTTGGTCTTGTACTGAAATTTCCATTTTCCTGCAAAATCAACTCATATTCTAGAATATTGTTATTTAAATATTGTGGTTCATCTTTCCCAAAATCTTCGTTTGTAATAAATCCGCCTTTTATTTCGCCATTTTTCATTTCTTTTTCAGGATTCCAACCTTTTCCGTAATAAAAGAAAGCCTGATAGGTTCCGTTAGGAAATGAAAAAGTATAACTATCTCCTGCCTGAATAAATCCGTGTCTTACAACTTTATCATTTTTCTTTATGGTAACCAATACATCCGAATTGCTTGTTCGTACTTTTATTTTCGAACAACCATAATCATTACAAGACGAATTGCCTCCATAATATTTGGAATAAGGCGTTGAACCGGTACGCAAAGAATTGGAAATATACTTATCATAAATTTCCTGTTCTTTTCTTTCTTTTTCTAATTGGGCTTCTCTTTCGATAAGGTCTGCTTCTACTTGTTTCTCTTGTTCAATGCGAATTTGTTCTAAGCGAATTTCTTCAACTTTCTTGTATTCTGCCTGTTGTTGTTCGAGTTCAATACGCTGTTGTTCTTCAAAAGCCAAGCGTTCTTTTCTTGCTTGTTCCGATTCGCAAGAAAAAAGAATGAAAAATAGAAAAATAAACGTAACAAGATGATGAAATTTTAATTTCACAGATAACTATTTAGGAGTTAATAAATTTTTCAATTCTTGTTTTTGTGTTTACAGGCAAATCAGAATTATAGATTTCATATTTTTTTATACCCATTTCTTCAAACCATTTAGATAAATATGCTTTGATAACATCTTCATCATTCAGATAATTTTTTTCGGGATTGACTTCCAAAACCAAAACTTCCAAATTCTCCAAATCTTTTCTTGTTGTAATGAATCCATAATCGCCTTTTTCAAATTTTTCCCTCCAATTATTATTGCGAAATCCATTTTGTGTAATGCTTTGAGGAATTAGGAAAGATGTTCTATTTTTTTCCTGGATTTTTGAATCTTTATGGTATACATAACCATCTGTAATAATTACCAGAATATTCCGATAATCGGGTAAATCTGTAATAGTAAAATCCTTCACGTCATTTTTGAAAAAACGCCAAATATCTGAACCGATATAGTCTTTTTGAGAAAGCGTTAATTCATAAATCTTGGAAAGATTTCCTGAAAATTTATCTTCTAAATTAGTAAAAACCAATTTCTTTTCTTGAGGCTTCATTGCAAAAAGGTCGATATTCAATTCGGAAGCAATTTTATTAATATTACCGTCTTGTGGTTGCGGACTGAAAATAATTTTCATTTTTCCCTTAGCCTTGTAACCACCTTTTTTATTCATATCATTTTTAAAAATATCCACGAAATTTTTTACAATCGCTTGATCTCTTTGATAATGCTCAGGTGAATCAGGATATTTTGAGGGTTCTATTCTGTCGGATAAATCCAAAAGAAACGTTATATTGAGTTGCTTTTCGCTATTGGTTACACCAGTTTCTTCTTCCCTACTTCCCTCATCTCCTTTATTTCCTTCTTCTTTTTTGCATTGAAATAAAATCAGGCATAAAAATGCCATTCCTATTATTGTGATTGTTTTTTTCATTTTATTTATTTTGAGTTTCCGTTTTTTTGTCCCTGTTTAAAAAGTCTTGTGCCAAATCGTGAATTTGGTTTATCTTACTTTCCCATTGTTCTCTTACAGACATCCATTTTGTCCAACCGTTCGTAAATTCAAAAATGCTGTGTTCATATCCTTCCCAATTAACAATTATTGTATTTCCACTGATAATTTTTTCACAGTCTTTGCATTCCAACCGCAATCCAGCAATTTCTTTATTCAAAGAATCTATTGAAGATTGGTTTTTTAAAATATCTTCTTCATATAATTTAATTTCGGTTTCTTTAGCTTTGATGGCTTGTTTTACGATATCTAATTTGTCATATGATTCCATTACAAAATCAAAAACAAATCCCCAAATAAGATACACAACAAATCCAGCAAAAATGATGAGCCAAAAATTAACCGCCTGAAATGCCAATGAAACCGAATAATCCGGCATATCCTGAAAAGAACCTTCTTTTTTGATATTATAGATTTTTTCGGTAATTTCATATGCCAGAATAAAATCGAAAAGGAAAGTAACTATGATTAATCCAAATATTTTGAAATAATTTTTAAAACTTTTCTTTTCCTGAAATTTATGTATCAAATATCCCAAACCAAGAAATACAAAAGGAATGGTAAGAATTAAAATCAATTCTGTAATACCTTCTCGATAAGCAATTTCTATTGCTTTTGGGTCGAAAATAGAACTTGCCATTCCCAAATCGCTGTCAATGGTAAATTGTTTAAAAAATGCAGAATAGCTTGCCGAACTATAAAAAACAAATAGGTAAATAGTGAGTGCTGAAAGAATTAAAATTCCGATTGTCAAACCGACTTTTCCCAGTTTGTCTTTCAATAATTCTTCTGGATTTTCTTTGATTCTGATAATGTCTTTTTTCAGATTTTCTATTTTCTCTTTTAAAACTGATATTTTACTTTCGTTGATATTCCTAATTTCATTTTCTTTATTTGAAATCTGTAATTCCTTTTTATCAAGTTCGTTTTGAGCATCATTGATTATTTTTTTAGTTTCATTTTCATCTTCTAACGCTTCTTTCCGAAAACGTTGTTTTACATTATTCAGCATTACCCCAAAAGCACCTTCTCGTCCATTATGATGTCCCGCTGAAACAAATCCCCAATTGTGATATGTAATTTTTCGGTTATTATTTTCTAAACTATTTTGAGTTTCATTCAATAGAATTTCAGGGACTTCTCTGTTTGGGCTCAAATTATTATTGACCAAAGCACGTAATTTAGTGAATGCCATAGTTTTAGTTTATTAATGTTTTTAATTCTTTATCAATGTTGTCAGTCGGTAAATCTTTTTTGGCTAAATCAATCAGCCATTCAAAAAGCTCATTGCTTTCTTCTTTTCCAAAGTTGTAATTACTACACAATCTCATAAAAACTTTTTTCTCATCATCTTCAATTTTCCCGTCTGCAAGAATTACCCTTGTAAAATCGTAAAGTAGTTTGATTTTAGATAGAAAATCATCCGGAATTTCCATCGTTACATTAGTTGGATCTGTAATAAATTCTTTAAAATCTTCTTCGCTGATTCCTTTTTCGGAAGCGATTTTCAGGATTACGTCCAATTCTTCTTTATCGAAGTTACCATCAATTAATGCGATAAGATAAAGATTGATAAAATGATGTTTTAGTTGATGTTTTTCCATTGGATAAAATTTATTGTATTTTCAAATATATAAATTTAGTCACATAAATGTGACCATAAAGCAATTTCATTCTTTGGAGTTTTGAAATGTGGAAATTTCAGAGAAAGAATACCTGCAAAAGTTAGGAACCAAAATCCGTAAGTTGAGGGAAGAAAGAAACTTATCCCAGTTTGCCTTGGCAGCCGACTGTAATCTTCCTAAAACCCAGATTGGTCGTATTGAAAGAGCTGAAGTCAATACAACCGTTCGCACTCTTGTTAAAATTTCCAAAGCTCTTAATGTTTCCATGAAAGAAATTTTTGATTTATAAAAGGCTAAGTTGGTTAGGATAATTAATCATTTTCTAATCTTTTAATCACTTCAAACAACTGCTCAGAATAATTAAAAATATCATCTAAAGATTGGAGTTCAAATCGATTTTCTTTTTTGTTTTCGTCCAAAACGGCTAAGTATTTTTTCTTTCCATTAAGATAGAGACGACAAAGTGTTTTTCTATTGTTATCGTCCAGTAATACTGCTAGATAAGATTGGGCATCTCTGTAATGGATTCTTTCAACTGCTGTTTTTTGCCTTAAAATGGTTTTTACAATCATGAAGCCCTCCAGTTCTTCTTCTGTTGTGATAATAGAACTTTCTTCCAGATATGGAAGTTCCAATTCGGCTGTTTTTTCCTTTACGATTTCATCTTCTTTTGTAAGTGCCGATTTAAGTCTTTCAGTGATGATATCACTTAAATACTGTTGAATAGATTTTTTTGTAAGATTCGTAAACTGTTCTAATACTTTTGCAGTTACTAATCCCGGATAAACTTGTTTTGCTAATAGTCTGACAAAATCAGCAGATGGACTGTTTAATTCAGAATGAATTAATTTTTTTAATTCTCCTGTATATTTAAGATCGCTTGCAGTATTTACAATATTTTCAAAATCAAAATGTGCTTTGTGGAATTTCTTTATTTCTTCTATCTGATTATCCTTAATATCTGTGATATCAAAGAAAAAGAAGGGCTTTTCATCCATTTTATTAGGTTCATTTAAATCGGTATAGAATTTAAACTCCAACCCATTTGTCAGAATTGCAAATTTAGCTTTGGTTGTATGAAAATACCTAAAAAGTTGAGACTCGTTGTTGATGTTAAGTAGATTGGAATGATGCTTACATTCTATAAGAATAACAGGTTCGCCATCTTTCAAAATAGCATAATCAATTTTTTCTCCTTGCTTGATTCCTATATCAGCAATAAATTCGGGAACAACTTCCGCAGGATTGAAAACATCATATCCTAATTCTCGAATAAATGGCATTATAAAAGCATTTTTTGTTGCTTCTTCTGTACAAACTTGTTCTTTTAGCTGTTCTATTCTTTGGCCAAGCGATTTTATCTGAGCTTTAAATTCCATAGTACTTAAATTTTAGTTCTCCAAACCTAAGAAGTCCTCTTTTCATTTCCTTACGGCTTTCCGTAAAAGCAATAAATATTTCAATAAATTATTATAATGAATTGATTGATAGTAGATTAATGCTTTATAGAGAATGATTTGAAACCCAAAAAAATCCTATTATTCATTTAATTCAGTCAGTTTTGAATAAAAAATTACGGCTTTCCGTAAACCGATGGAATCAACGCTTTAAACCAATCCCATCTCTTTGAAAATCAGCACAAGTTCTATATTGGTTTTGGCAGAAAAATCTTCTTTGAGATTTTTTAATCGTTTCTCGATTGTGCTCACGCTGTTGGGACGTATGTTTTTTTGTTGCAGAAATAGGCTGATTTCGTCCTGGGTGAATCCTTCGCAAAGTTGGCGAATGATAAGCAAATCGATTTCCTCTACCTGGGCAATGCTTTTTTTGAAATGGATTCTTTTTTTGATTTCTTCAGAAATATAAGTTTCTCCCAGACCAATAGCACTGATGGCTTTTGAAATTTCAATATTGTCGTACCTGCCTTTCAGCACATAAGCATCTATGCCGTATTGGTCAAAAAACGAACGGATTTTCACCGGACGGTCTTCTATGGAGAAAACAATTATTTTGCAAGGGATATTGTCCTTCCGTATGGTTTGGATAAGTTCTTCTCCGCTTTTCAATTCTACTTTCCGATGGTCTTGTTTAAACGAAAGATCGGTGATAAGCAAATCAAATGGCTCATTGTCCAATTGTGCCTTTTTCAGTTTCAGCCAAGCATCATCACAATAACGGGTATGTACAATTTGAGCAGATAATTCTTTCAGTGCACTTTCGACACCCGCTGCTATGAATTCCAGATCTTCTGCAATGAGGATTTTTTTTAAATGAGTCAGTTCGGTCATAATGGTATGCTTATGTTTACTTTCAATCCTTTGTCAGGTTTGTTGGCAAAGCTAATTGTACCATTTATTTTTTCAATACGGTTTTCCGTAATCCGGATTCCGTTTTTTGCAATGAATTGATTTTCAGCAATCCCAATCCCATTATCTGTATAAAAAAAGTTCAATTTACCTTTTTCAAATTTGAATGAAAGTACAACAAGGGACGCCTTACTGTGTTTTTTCATATTGGTCAGCAGTTCCTGGAGAACTTTATAAAACTGAATTTTCGTTTCCTTATTCACATTTTTCCAAATGGCTTCATTAAAACCCGACAGAACTACATTTGTTTTTTCATTCTTGTAGGAAGAAATGAGCGTCAGGAGTTCTTCCGGATATTTGTCTCCGGTTTCTACAGGGCTGTTTTCTCTTGAAATATTTCTCGATAAACGATATATGCCGTCCAGTTTTTCCAGTATATGGTTCTTTTTTTCATCAGAAATGATGTCTTTGTTGTTCTCTACAAAGGACATCAACTGATAAACATTATTGGCAAGGTCATCGTGTATTTTCTTGGCTATTTTATTTTCTGTAGTGTGAATTTCTTCGTTTAACTTTTTTTGGTTTTTTATTTTCTGAATTCTGTACAGGGCAAGAGCTCCGCCTGAAATGAGGACCAATAAGGAAATCGTGAGTATTCCATACATTTTTCTTCTTTCGATTTCCAATTGTTGTGAAGAAGTTTGGGCACGCAGAACTTCATTTTCTTGACGGTTTCTTTCAGTATCATAGCGGATTTTGGCAAACTGGTCTTTGGCAGTGTTTCGGACTTTGACCAAACTGTCGTTTAATTGGGTATAAACAATGGCGTATTCTTTTGCTTTTTGCGGTTTTTCAGCCGAAATCAGTTTTTGAAGTGCTTCCAGCCGGTCATCAGGGCTATTTACCAATGATGCATTTTCATACATATTCAGGGCATGCAAAAGTGATTTTTCAGAAGATGTTACGGCATAATATTCTGAAAGATGCGAATGACTGGCAATCTTTCCACGAGTATCATGATGGGTTTCTCTTATGGCCAATGCCTCCAGAAATTCAGATTCCGGTTTTAAATAGGGATTCTGTTTCCATTTGGCATAAGCCAAATTATCCATCACTTTTGCCTGCAGTTCAGGGTTTTCTGTCAGGTCATACTGAGTTTGCAGGCTGATCAGTTCGGAAATAGCAACCGAATAATTCTTGTTATGCAAATGGGCAACAGCTAAATTATTTTTGTATAACTGGCGACTGTATGTATCATCTGTAGATTTTAGCGCAAGTTTGTACCAATAAATTGCTTCATCGTAGTTCTGAAGAGAGAAAGATGAAATCGCCAGACAATTATAAATGGAGGACAAAAATGTTGTATTTTCATCATCTTTCAAGTATTTCAATGCTTCAATAGATGTAAGCTCACTTCCTGAATAATCTGCTTGATTGGCTTGTATAATGGCCATATTGGTCAGGCATTTAGATACATTTACAGAATCGTTTAGTTTGAGGAAATTTTCTTTGGATAGGTTCAAATAATAGAAGACGGAATCATCCTCATCTTTATTCATTTTGATATATCCCGAAATACCATATGCCTTTCCTAAAAAATAAACGCTTTTATATGATTTTGCCAGATTTATCAATTGATTATTCAATCTCAGCGCGGATTCTATCTGATCAAGATCAAGAAATCGATTGACCGAATCTAATTTGTTTTCCAATTGTTTATTCGAATAATTCCCCGGTGTATCATCAGCTGTTGAAATACTCGAATTCTTTTCACAACTAAAAATGAATATAACAGCACCAATCAATAAAAAGAGGTATAAATTAAAGTTGAGCTTCATACCTCTAAAATTAAAGATTTAATCTTTATATAGGAAATTTTTAAGGCCGGACCGGATTTTGTCCGGTTTCCCCACCCGTATCCGGAGGAAGCTGTGTGCTGTCATTTTCCTCAGGCGGTATGGAATCTCCTTTAAAATAAGGGGAAGAAACATTGGTCTGCAAAATAGTTGGAACAAATCCCGTATCATCATTTTCCAAACATGACATTACCATAAAAATGGATATAATGATCCCCAAAACTAAAATAGTTCTTTTCATTTTTTTTGATTTTTAAAGTTTGTTTTTGGCGTAGATTTTCTCAGCACAAGCCAAGGCAGAGCCACGCTTGAATAAAAAAGAAGCGCTTCTTTTTATTTTGGGAAGTGAGTAAGCCGGTCGGTTTCAATTACTTCCCGGTGATTGTTGCGATCTGGCTTGCCCGTATTTCAATCCATTTTGTACATTTGTTTTCAGCTGATTGTAAAGACAAAATGAATTATGAAACAAAGAAATACTGAGAAACGCCGAAATAGTCGGACAAATAGCAGACAAGTTGCAGACATTTCACGGACAGGCTACAGGAAAGCAATTCTCGTCTTTTATGTCTAAAATAAATTCTCTAAAAAACTAAAATGAACACTATGTCAACTGAATATGACGATGAAAAAAATGCTTTGGAAAAGGAAATAAAAGAATTGATTAGGCTAACTTTTGATAAGGCAAAGAATGATTCGAGAGAAATCACAAAAACAGGGAAGTCAAAACACATCGAAACAGAAATTAATTCACAGATAAATCAACGTACTCTGGTCAGGTATTACAATCAATTTATCTTAAAAATCGATGAAGGGATTCAACCCAACAGATCTAGTCTTGATATTCTGTCTAAATATCTGGGATTCAATGATTTTTCAAATTTCTGTAATGAATTTTTTTCGGAAGCGGAAAAGAAAGAAAAAATCTCTCAAAATCAAATTTCCCGGAAAATTTCAGGAAGATTTAATAAGAAATTGGTAGGAGTAGGAATAGCAGCCGCATTGAGTGTAGGTTCCTATTTTGGAGTCAGCGCTTTGAACCAACCCCAATGTATGGTTTGGAAGGAAAACCATTATGAAACAATTGGTTGTAGTGAAAATGTCAGTCCAAATCTGACTGTAGTTCCGGTGGATGAAAAATTATTGGACTATTTTCACAAAATAGAAATATCCGATACCACAACCTTTTTTGAAGCAGGAAAACCTGCGGTTTGGTATATGAAAATGGATGGAGAAGTTGAGTTTTATTCGGCTCCGGGAAATCATCCTATCACCGGCAAACAATTAAAACCGGTCACCTCTTACATGGTGAAAAAATACGGTTTACCCAAAAGATAAAACCCCAACTTTCGTTGAGGTTTTATATCTGTAATTTTTTTTAATATTTATTTCAAAATCTTCATTTCATCGAGTAAATATCCGGCTCCGGCAAATTTGTCAATGATGAAAAGTACATAACGAATGTCCACCATGATATTTCGGCAGATTTCCGGATCATAGTTCAAATCGCTCATCGTTCCTTCCCAAACCCGGTCAAAATTCAGCCCGATTAAATTTCCGTCTTTATCCAGTACCGGACTTCCTGAATTCCCACCTGTGGTATGATTGCTCGCAATGAAATTGACCGGCATTTTGGCTTTTTTCTTTTTGCCTTCTCCATAGATTCCGAAATCTTTTGCCTTTTCCAGATCCATCAGTTTTTGCGGTAAATCAAATTCGTAGTCACCCGGAATATATTTTGCAACTGCACCATCCAAATAAGTCTGATAAGGATAACGCGGTTTGTCTTCCGGTTTGTATCCGTCCACTTTTCCGTAAGTTACACGTAGGGTAGAATTGGCGTCCGGAAAGAATTTTTTGTCGGGAAAAACTTCCAATTGCGCTTTCATATAGGTTCTTTGCAGTTGAGCCAGTTGATTTTGTGTCGTGGTATATTTGGGTGAAACTTTTTGTTCATAGGCTTTTTGGATCAATCCTATTTCCTGAACCAACGGATCATTTTCTAAGGCCGTTAAAAGCGCTTCATCGTTTTCAAAAGCTTTTTCTGTATTTTCGATGATGCTCACACCATTTAATTTTTGTTTTCCGGTTAACACCGAACTTTGGAAAGTAGCAGCATTTATATGAATGGCCGTTTCCGGTAAAAATTCTGCCGGTACATCTTTTTTGTATAATTCGATCAAAGCCAATGAAACTTCCTGATCCAGTTCGGCATCATAATCTTTGTACAATCCTTTCAGATGGTTTATATAACGATTTTTTAAATTGGCGAATTCAGGGGTTCCTTTTGCCTCGATCAGATTTTGCATCAATAAGGCAACGCGAAAGGTTTCGGAATTTCTGTAAATCGCTTCGTCAAAATAAATTTCGGCTTTTTGATAAGGAGATTGAGAAGCATACAATTCATTCATCTGCTTTAATAAATTTCCATATTCTCCCTTCCATTCAGGATTGTCCGAAATTCGTTGGGTGAATTCGGTTTCAAATTCTTTTCTTTTTTCTACGGCATTTGATTTTTTCAAACCTAAACTTTCACCTGACCATTTTTTATGGTAATTGGAAATTCGGGCATATTTGGAAGCATATTTAATTCGCGTAGCATTGTCTTGCCGCATTTTGGTATTCAGGATTTTCAAGGCCACTTCTCGAATTCCGATTCTGGAGGGATTGGAGGTTTTGAGAATTTGTTCCAGAGCAGAAGCGGGAAGATATTCGTCGGTTGTTCCCGGGAACCCAAATACAAAGGTAAAATCGCCTTCTTTAATTCCTTTGATGGAAACCGGCAAGAAATGTTTGGGCGTATAAGGAACGTTGTCCGCAGAATATTCAGCCGGTTTGTTGTTTTTATCGGCATAAATTCTAAACAGTGAAAAATCACCGGTATGACGCGGCCATGACCAGTTGTCGGTATCCATCCCGAAATTCCCGATGGCAGAAGGCGGAGCACCCACCAAACGCACATCTCTGTAGGTTTCAGTGATGAACTGATAATATTTGTTTCCTTTATAAAATGGACGGATGAATACGTCCTGATAGGATTCTTTCACCACATTTTGGGAGATGATTTCGATGTTGGATTTTACAAAGTCCTGACGTTGTTCTTCCGTCATTTCGTCAGAAATGCCTTGAAGAATTTTGTCCGTCACATCCTTTATATCGATGATGAATGTTGCAGTTAAACCTTTATTGGCTAGTTCTTCCGAATGATTGGCTGCCCAAAATCCATCTTTCAAATAATCATTTTCCAAACTGGAATGAGACTGAATCTGACTATATCCACAGTGGTGATTTGTCAAAAGTAAGCCTTGGGATGAAATGACTTCAGAGGTACAGCCACCGCCAAAATGGGCAACCGCATCTTTGATGCTTGGGGCATTTGGATTGAAAATATCCTGCGCCGATATTTTCATGCCCATTTGTTTCATTTCCGATTCGTTTAACTCGGTCGGAATCCACATTCCTCCTCCTTGCTGGGCAAAAGTAAATCCTGCAAACAGGAGAAAGACGAGTAAGTTTGTTTTGATGTTCATTTTATTTTATTTGCGAAGTTCAAAACTACATAAAATAATGCGAATGAAAAAAAGGGCTCCCTATCAGAAGCCCTTTAGATAATTTGGAAAAGGAAAGGTTAATTCTTTATAACTTTGATGACCTGATTGTCTTTTCCGTTTGAAATTCTAATCAAATAAGTACCTTTTTCAAATGGACTGAAATCGATTTGGTTATGCTGAATTTCTGTTTGACTGGCCAATTTTCTTCCCGTCATATCAAAAATTTCAACTAAATCGATGTTTTTCATTCCACTGATATTTAAAGTAGTTTTAACCGGATTTGGATAAACGCTGAACATATTAGCATTCAGATCATTAACACCCAATTCTTCAACTAAAACTTCCAATGCTTCACTTTCACAACCATTTACAGTTTGGGTTACCCAATAAGTGGTGTTGTCTTCCAACAATGTCGTATTGGGTAAAACTTCCGTAAGTTCCTGATCTGCATACCAAGTCAAATCACCTTCAAAATCAATTGAATCTTCCAAATCTGCAAGAGTTTCGCCCTCTACAAAATCAAAATCTCCGATGGCGATTGGAGCTTCAGGAGCCGGATTCACGGTTACATCTACTTGAATTCTTTCAGATTCGCAAGTAGATACGCTACCGGTTTCTACTGTCCAATTGTAGAAGAAATAATATACCGTATTGTTTGTATTTGAATTATTGATAGTACCACCCGTTACGGTTCCTACATCTCCGATCGGATAAGGGAATCCGGGATGCTCAGATGAAAATTCTCTGACCATTTCAACGCTTGGGAATGCTGCTACTAAACGATAAGTATTTCCGGCTTCAACGGAGAAATTTAGCGGTAATTCATGTTGTACAGGATTTGAAGAATTCCCTGCCGGAACGGCTATGGTTGCTTCTTCAATCAAATTCCAATTGACATCCAACAACTGAACAACGACATTGCCCGGATTGGTATCGGTCAAATACACATCTACGCCCGTAATCGTGAAATCGGCAGTTGTGTTAAAAGACAATCCCCATGGAGATGTTCCTTCCACAACCGTAGCTTGTGAATTCGTAGCCGGTGCCAATCTCGCGCCGCCTTCTATGACTTCGCCATCTCCGGTACCTTCATTAAAAGCTTGAACCCAATAGGAAGTAGATTCCGTCAACTCAGGCGTTTCAAATACAAGTCCGGTAAAGATAGGCTCCGTTGCATCTGCGGCATCATACCAATTGACTTCATCACCATCAGAAGTTGCCGTAATCGTTGCGGTCGTATTGGCACAAATGGGATCCGGTGTTTCTACAGTAAGCGTTGGGTCGGTACAATCCGTATTTTCTTCCGCAAATAATAAGGCAAAATATTGGGACGAACCACTTGAAAGAGTCGTACTGGTGCCTGTGTTGGGATCCAAACGATGTATTCCACCGGAATTGGTCCATAAAATGTGACCGTCACCCGTTTCGATGACTCCTCTTGGATTGCTTACCGGCCATTCTGCAATAGACGCATGAGCATCGATATCGTAAAGAAGAATTCTTGAAACCGTACTAAAATTAGCTATCAATAAATGACCGGCATCGGTGATCCACATTTGTTGCGCAAAGTTTAAGACGTTGGGATCAACCAGGTTATCGATAAAATTTCCGGCATAGTCCCAACTTTCAATAGGCGAGCCATTATCGATGTAAGAGATATAGACTTCGCCTGCACCATTGTCCAGAATATCAAAGGTTGTTCCGGTAGGGGTAGGAAAATTTCCCAGATTATTTCCATCCAGATCAAATCTGACAATAGCTTCACCGGGAGCTCCGTTATTGCTCCCTGCGTTGGTTACCCAAACTTCTGAACCGTCAATGGCGCCAAATCCTTTGATGTTATCCATCCCTCCGGTAATACTGCTCAAATAATTTCCTTCCAGATCAAAACGGAAAATCAAATCTTCGATTTGATCCGTGATCCAAATTTCTTCTCCGACTTGTCGGATTCCTTTTGGGGTTCCCGGATTCAATGGGGTGAGATCAATAAATGCAGGATCCTCAATTTCTCCTGTCTCCGCATTTAAAAGTAAAACAAATGGGTCTTGAATTACAGCAATTTTTTCTTGCGAAAACGTGTGAATTCCCATCAAAATCAAAAACCCTAAAAAGAGTAAATTTTTTTTCATAATATAAATTTTTGGATTTTTATTTCGATTAAATTACAATTTTAAATTTTTAAAAGTTGTTAAAAATGGATTATTTAACAATTTGTAGCTGAATTTAAACATTTGATTTCATCATTATTTTCAGTCAAATTCTCAATAAAAAAATTAAATTTACCTCTTAATTTATTTGTATGAAAAATATACTTTTACTCTGTTTTTTAGCGGTTATTTTCGTTTCATGCCAAATTACCGAACGCTTCTATTTACAGGAATCAGGCGCTGTCAATTATGAATATGAAATTAATTTTTCAGAGATGATGGGATTCATGTATGATCAATATACAAAGGATTCGCTGAGGCAAATCGGAGAATTTCCTTTGGATACTTTGATCAACTTTGCTGATCTCGAAAAATTTGAACAGCTCTCAACAGACAGCATTACTGAAGCTCAAAGAGAATTTATGAAATCTATGAATAAATCAAAGGTGCGGATGGTGATGAATGATACCGAAGGTAAAATGATCATAGGAATAGATGAAAAAGATGTACCCAGTTTCAATAATTATCTGAAACAAATGAATGCAGCTTTGGCAAAATTGGAAGCAGAAGACCCCAAAACAGCAGGTGAACTTTCTCAATACGGCATGAACCAATCACTTGAAATCAAATTTGACGGTAAAAAATTTCAAAGAATTGCCGACAATCATAATGTCCTGATGAATGAATTGGATGACAGTACAGCCGCTGCAAGCCTACAGATGATGGAAATGTTTCAGTACAAAATGGAATACCATTTCCCTAAAAAAGTCAAATCTTCTTCATTGGAAAATGCCACTTTTAGTTTGGATGGAAAAACGATGACCATAGAAGTTCCTCTGAGCGAATTGATGGAAAATCCACAGAAATATAATTTTATAGTCGAATTGGAATAAATGAGTGTAGGAAGAGTTATTTTATCGATTTTATTTCCACCATTGGCGGTTTTGGACAAGGGTTGTGGCTCCATTCTCATCGTGACTATCCTGACCTTTTTGGGTTGGATTCCCGGCGTAATTGCTGCTTTGGTTATTTTAAATAATCCAAACAGATGAATACAAAACTCATAGGAAAATACAGTCAGTTTCATTTGGGCTATATTTACAAAAGAGTGCTATAAGAAAACGGCGTGGATCGCTTTCTTTGGAAATAAGTTTATGAGTGTTGTGCCCATTTATCGGAAATTTTAGATGCCGGAATTGAGTTTCGGGTAAAAGAAGAAGATTTTGAAAAAGCAATCAAAATATTCAAAGTTCAGGAAGAAGAAAAACGGAGATGTGCCAACTGTAATGCTGAAAACATAGAATTCAGCTATGGTAAAAAGGGAATTATCGAAATACTCATATCTTTGTTTTCTGCTTTAATTGGCGAGCCCTTTGGCAATATCAAAAGACATTATTACTGCAAAGACTGCGTTTTAAAAACAAGAATTAATGAAGGAGGTATTATTTAAAGATTTAGGTGAAAACCAGGATTACCAAAAAACATGGGATTTCCAGGAAGAATTATTGGCGGAAAACATAGAAATCAAAGCCCGAAACCGGGTCAAAGAGAAAAACGGACAAACCGATTTTGAAACGACTCATAACCATCTTTTTCTTCTGGAACATCCGCACGTTTATACTTTAGGTAAAAGCGGACATATTGAAAATATGCTGGCCAACGAAGACCTGTTGAAAGAAATTGATGCCAGTTTTGTAAAAACCAATCGGGGAGGAGATATTACTTATCACGGCCCCGGACAACTGGTCGGGTATCCGATTCTGGATTTAGACAACTTCAAACCCGATATTCATTGGTATATGCGGAGCTTGGAAGAAGTTATCATCAAAACCATTGCGGAATATGGACTGAAAGGTGAGCGCTCAAAAGGAGAAACCGGCGTTTGGTTGGATGTCGGAAAACCCTATGCCCGAAAGATATGTGCGATGGGAGTGAAAGCTTCGCGCTGGGTGACCATGCACGGTTTTGCATTAAATGTCAATACGGATTTGAAATATTTTGAATACATCATTCCCTGTGGGATTAAAGATAAGGCTGTAACTTCTCTTGAACGTGAATTGGATAAAAAAATCCCGATGCAAGAAGTGAAAGAGAAATTGAAAATCTATTTTGAAGAGGTTTTTGAAGCGGAAATGAAATATTCATAGGACTTTATTTTAAATTTGAGAAATGAATCTGAAAAATATACTGGGCTTTCTGATCCTGACCTTCTCGCTTACCGTTTATTCACAAAATGAAATTTCATACGCTGATTTTGTCAATCCGCTGATGGGTACCCAATCCAGCTACGAATTATCCAACGGAAACACCTATCCCGCGATCGGCGTTCCCTGGGGGATGAATTATTGGTCACCGCAAACCGGAAAAATGGGTGACGGATGGATGTACACTTATACGGCCAATAAAATCAAAGGATTCAAACAAACCCATCAGCCTTCTCCGTGGATGAACGATTACGGCCAATTTTCCATCATGCCGACCATCGGTTTGAAGATGACTGAAACAGAACGCGAGAGTTGGTTTTCACATAAAGCCGAAATCAGCAAGCCTTATTATTATCAGGTTTATCTGGCAGATCATGACATTAACGCAGAAATCACACCGACGGAACGAGCCGCCCAATTCCGCTTTAGCTTTCCTGAAAGCGAAGATGCCTGGATAGTCGTGGATGCTTTTGATAAAAATTCCTATATAAAAATCATACCGGAAGAGCGAAAAATCATAGGTTACAGCACGCGTTACAGCAGAGGGAATTTGATCAATTTTAAAAATTATTTTGTCATCGAATTTGATGAAAAAATCACGGATTTCAGGGTTTGGGACGGGAAGAAAATTCAATCCGGTAAAAAGGAAACTTTGGCTACTCATGCCATTGCTGCCGTTCGGTTCAAAACCAAAAAAGGAGAAAATATTCAGGCAAAAGTAGCCTCTTCATTTATCAGTTTTGAACAGGCTGAATTAAATTTAAAAAGAGAATTGGGGAATGATAATTTTGAAGAAACGAAAAATAAAGCCAAAGATTTATGGAATGAAAAATTAGGAAAAATAAAAGTGGAAGGCGGTTCGGAAGAACAAATGAAAACTTTTTATTCCTGTTTGTACCGTACTTTGCTTTTTCCAAATAAAATGTATGAAATCAATGAAAATGAGGAAATCGTTCATTGGAGTCCTTATAACGGTGAAATTCTTCCGGGATATATGTTTGCGGGAACCGGTTTTTGGGATACTTTCAGGGCGCTTTATCCTTTGCTGAATTTGGTTTATCCGTCGATCAACAAAGAAATGCAGGCAGGTTTGGCCAACGCCTATTTGGAAGGCGGATTTTTGCCCGAATGGTCCAGCCCGGGCTATGCGGATATCATGATCGGGAATAATTCGGCTTCGGTTGTGGCCGATGCTTTTTTGAAAAACGGTGGCGATTACGACATTGAAACTTTATGGCAGGCATTGGTTCATGGAGCCAATAATGAAGGTCCTGTAAGCGCGGTCGGAAGAAAAGGTGTAGCTTATTATAATTCACTTGGATACGTTCCTTATGACGTTGGGATCAATGAAAATGCAGCGCGGACTTTGGAATATGCCTATGACGATTTCTGTATTTGGAAACTGGGAAAGGCGCTGGGGAAACCGGATTCTGAGATTGATATTTATCGTCAGAGAAGTTTGAATTATAAAAATTTGTTTGATTCGGATTTAGGTTGGATGCGCGGGAAAAATCAAAACGGAAGTTTTCAGGCTCCGTTTAATCCGTACAAATGGGGTGATGCATTTACCGAAGGAAACAGTTTGCATTATACTTGGTCGGTGTTTCATGATGTTCAGGGTTTGATTGATTTGATGGGCGGAAAAAAGAAGTTCATAGGAAAACTCGATGAAGTTTTCGATTTGGCTCCGATTTTTGACGATTCTTATTACGGTCAGGTCATTCATGAAATCCGCGAAATGCAAATCACCAATTTCGGGCAGTACGCACACGGCAACCAGCCCATCCAGCATATGATTTATTTATACAATTATGTTGGAGAACCATACAAAACGCAATATTGGACGAGAGAAGTCATGAATCGGCTTTATAGTTCTGCACCGGATGGATATTGCGGAGATGAAGACAACGGGCAAACCTCAGCTTGGTATGTGTTCAGCGCTTTGGGATTTTATCCCGTAACGCCTGCAGTTAATCAATATGTTATCGGTGCACCCTTGTTTAAAAAAGCGGTAATCGAATTTGAAAACGGGAATTTTCTTTCTATACAAGCCGATGAGAATTCGTCTGAAAACCGCTATGTCAACCAACTTTGGTATAACGGAAAAAAATATGAACAATCCTATTTGAATTTTGAAGACATCCGAAACGGCGGATTTCTCAATTTCGATATGAAAGATAAACCCAATAAAAGTTGGGCTTCAGGAAGGGATAATGTGCCTTATTCGCTTTCCAACGAAAAATAACCGAAATGGAAAAAGATTATTTAGAGAACAACCGAAATGCTTGGAACAAACGTTCGGAGCTGCATTTTCAATCTGATTTTTATGATGTCGAAGGATTTTTAAAAGGAAAATCTTCATTGAACTCAATTGAGCTGGGACTTTTGGGTGATGTAAAAGGAAAATCGGTTTTGCATTTACAATGTCATTTCGCGCAGGATTCCATTTCTCTTTCCCGTTTAGGGGCTGATGTAACGGGCGTGGATTTATCAGATAAAGCCATCGAATTAGCCAACGAATTAGCAAAAAAAGATCAATCTACCGCTAAATTTATATGTTGTGATGTTTACGATTTGCCCCATCATTTAGAGGAAAAATTTGATATTGTTTTTACCAGTTATGGGACGATCGGCTGGCTGCCTGACCTGGATAAATGGGCAAAAGTTGTTTCTCATTTTTTGAAGCCGGACGGTAAGTTTGTTTTTGTAGAATTTCATCCTTATATCTGGATGTACGATGATGATTTAGAAAAAATCCAATACAATTATTTCAAAGACAAAGCAATTATAGAAACAAAAGAGAATTCGTATACCGATGGAGAATTGGCTGAAATCATCACGAATGTTTCTTGGAATCATGCGTTAAGTGAAGTTGTTAATTCATTAATTGATAATGATTTGACCATTAAATCTTTGGATGAATTTGATTATTCTCCCTATGATATTTTTGCAGATTCGGTAGAAGAGGAGCCGGGAAAATTCCGCGTAAAGAAGTTTGGAAACAAAATTCCGCTGGTTTATTCCCTGCTTGCAAAAAAAATCTGATTTCAATCTGGGTTGAATTTTGTGAAGTCCGGATTAAAGATTTTGAATAAACGCAGTAAACAAATTTTTCAAATCCTCAAATTCTGAAAGATTTAAAGTTTCAGCCTTGTCATAAACATCGTGGTAATGTCCGGGGCCGCCGAGCGTATAAGTGAAAAATGAAGGAACTCCCTTTTCGTAAAAAGGACAATGGTCTGAATTACAGGCTTCTCCGCGTTTTTTTATTTGTTTGACATAATTATTTTGAGAATTGATTTGATTCAGTAATTCATATTCTTTTATAAATGTACTGCTGTTCACGATTTGAATTCCATCCTCTCCGGCGCCCATGATATCAAAATTCAGGAGAAATTTAATTTTTGATAAATCGATCAATGGATTTTCTACAAAATAGGTAGAACCCACCAAACCGCCTTCTTCCGCAGCAAATGCGATGAAAATCAAAGAATATTTGGGTTTGTTTTGGCTGAAATAATTTGCCAGTTCCAATATAAATGCGGTACCGCTGGCATTATCGCTTGCTCCGGGAAAATACACATTTCCTACTTTTCCCAAATGGTCATAATGTGCCGTAATCACCACCAAAGAATCTTGATTTTCTCCTTCAATTTTTCCGATTAGATTGCGTGCTTTGAAGTCGGATTGAAAATCAGATTGGATGGAATAATGATTGATTTTCAATTCATCAGAATAAAATTTTTCGTTGACTATGAACTCCGAAATACTGTCTTGAACCTGAGACAGCGAGGAAGTGAGTTTAGTTTTTGTGAAAAAGAGGATAGCCCGATCTCGGTTTTCGTGTGGTTTGTAAAAAGAGGCCCAACTTTTATAGTATTGATTCAAAGAATCCGTTTCGAAATGATGAGGTGGAAATGCGATATGTTTGCCGTCTTGGGCTATCATATCTCTTTGGATGAAATCGATGAATGAAGATTCGTATCTCTGGGATCCTGCATAATCAATAGGATCGAAGTGATAGATTTCCCGTTGGTAGAAATTTTGGGTTTTGGAATTGGGTTTGACGATGAAATCAATTCCGTATTTTAACTTTTTTCCATCCAATGTCAATTCTGCATTTTGGATTACATTAATAGGCATCGTAAATTCCTGAAAATAAGAGCCGTTTATTTTTTCCAGTCCTATTTTTTGAAATTCGTTTGCGATGAATTCAGCCGATTTTTGCATTCCGTCATCCACATAACCGCGGCCGGCAAATTCTTCAGAAGTCAAAGTTTGGATGACAGAACGGGCATAACTTAAACCATTCTCTTGACCGATGCAAATCGTTGAGAATAAAGTAAATATAAATAGTTTAAAGTTCAATGTTTAAAGTTTAAAGTTTGATTCGCTCGCTATTGTCAGCGCCTAAAACTTGAAACAAAACTTATCCGTTAATTGCCTCTACATTTTCCACTTTTCCGGGCATCATTTCTTTGAGCATGGACTCGATACCGTTTTTCAGCGTGATGGTAGAAGAAGGACAACCGGAACAAGCACCCTGTAAAAGCATCCTTGCTGTTTTTGTTTCTTCCTCAAATTCAATCAATTGGATATTTCCACCATCACCAGCAACTGCGGGTTGGATATATTCAGTAATGATATCTTGGATTTGCATTTCGACATCTGAATATTCTTTTTTAGTATATTCTTTTTCAAACGGATTTTGCAAAGGGACATAATCTTTACCTACGATTTCTTTTCCTTCCTGTAAATAACCCAACAAGAAATAACGCAGTTCAAGAGTGAGCTCATTCCAGTCAGCTGATTCTATTTTTGTAATTGAAATATAATTCTCCGAAACAAAAACTTCTTTTACATAATCAAATGCAAATAAAGCTTTGGCCAATGGGAAATTTTCTGTGTCCTCTGCATTTTTTGCTTCTGCGATTCCTTTATAGAGCAATTTGTTGGTCACAAATTTCATAACAGCCGGATTGGGTGTCATTTCGACATATAAGGTGTATGGATCTTCCTCTTGCGGCATCAACAGAATGGTGCCTTCATTCAAATGTCGGTTAACGATTAATTTTAATTCCTCAGCTACCATTTCCCAGTCGATGGCATCTGTTTTTTGAACCGCCACAAAATTTCCGGTGATATACACTTTAGTTACAAATGGAAATTGAAGGATTTCCCGGGCCAATAGAGAATCGGTTGTATCATCATCTTTCCCTAATTCTAAAGCGCCTGTCGTCAAGGTTTCATCACAAACAAATTTTAAAATATTTGGATTGGGCGTTTGGTCTATATAAACTCTTATCATGTTGCAAATTTACGGCAATAAAAAATTCAAAGGATGAGATTTTCATATTTAAAATTAATCTAATGATTAGTAATTTTACATTTGACTAAAATTGATACAAACATATGGCAATCATAAAGGAATTATTGGGGAAAGAACCTCAATTTGGAGAGAATTGTTTTTTGGCGGAAACAGCGGTAATCATTGGAGATGTGGTAATGGGAAAGGATTGCAGCATTTGGTACAATGCGGTATTGCGCGGCGATGTTCATTTTATCAAAATGGGAGATAGGGTGAATGTTCAGGACAATGCGATGATTCACTGTACTTATCAAAAATCTCCGACCAACATTGGTAACAACGTTTCCATCGGGCATAATGCCATTGTTCATGGTTGTACGATTCATGATAACGTATTGATAGGAATGGGCGCCATCGTGATGGATGACTGTGTCGTGGAATCTTTTTCCATTGTGGCAGCGGGAGCTGTTGTGACACAAAAAACCCATATAAAAGAAGGAGAACTTTGGGCGGGTGTTCCGGCCAAAAAAATCGGGATGGTTTCACAGAATTTGAAGGAAGGAGAAATCGAGCGAATTGCCAATAATTATGTGAAATATAGCAGCTGGTATAAAGAGTAGGAGAGTGGTGGAGTGGTGGAGTGGAAGATTGGTGGAGTGATTTATTTTCCTTTCTCCCAAAAATTTATAAATCAAAAAAAGCCGCTCTAAAAACTAGAACGGCTTTAAATTTATTTGAAAATCAGATTATTTTTTGATCAATTTTTTAGTGATTTTTCCATCGGTTGTTTGGATGCTTACCACATAAACTCCGACTGGTAAACTGCTTATATCTACTGTCCCTCTTTGGTTGGAGAAATTCAAAGTAGTTGTATAAACCGTTTTTCCGGTCATATCCTGAATGGATATTTCTGAATCTCCGTAAGATTTTTCAGTTAAGATGTAGAATTCTCCACGGGTTGGGTTAGGGTAGATGCTCAATTGAGATTGGGTCAAATCATTTACACCCAAAATTTCGGAGCAATCCAGCACATCAGTTGGCGGCATATCAAACGCTTGAACACCATCCATCACGTTGTTAGAACTTCCCTGAGTAGCACTGTATCCTAAACCTCTTTTTGCAAATGCATGCCAAATGAAACATTGGTTGGCTCCTTCGTTGTTGATTTCATCGGCTTCTAATATGGCATCACGACCATTCACAAATCCGGGGCTACATGGTTGTAATTTCATACCATCTGCCACCAATTGCATCGCTAAATTATTTCCTCCTGTTCCTTGATAAATATCCGGATCAAATCCATATTCGTCAATCAATTCCCAAGTCATTTCCCATAGCATTGTCGCCCAAACATATCCAACTCCGTGTGGCACGGATACGGTTTTGATACGGTCATAAGTTGCATTGTTAATGGCCATATCAGTTGAATATCTCGTAGGTCTGATTCCTACTCCTGTAGTAGGCTGTGAAATAGCGTACGTACCCATTCCTCTTCCGTCAGTTCCTTGGTCACCCGGTTCTATGGTCATGACCAAAGCGATATAATCACTCCAACCTTCGCCCATTTGCTCTTGGTTATTTAAGCATCCGGAGTTTCCAGGTCCGCCTGTCAGTCGGTTAGAGATACCATGTCCATATTCGTGAGCAACTATTCCGTTATCCAATGAACCGTCTTTATAACCATCAAAATGCCCTTCTTTCGGAACAGAACCGTTTAAAGTTGTTCCACCAAGCACAGCATCTATAATGGGGTTACCGTCATCCATGCTGATCATAACGGAAGGAATCGTAATCGTAGGGTCTTCACCACCCATCGTAATCGGCGCACCGGCCACATTGTTAACCATTACTACCGCCTTTGCACCTGCATTCTGTGCTTTTTTTACTTTGACCACAAAATCACAATTTCCTCTTTTTATCAAAGCGATTTTACCGTTAATAGCTGAAGCATTGGTTATATTTTCACATCCGTCATTTGGATTAGTACCACCACCGGCATTGTCATCAATTACAACTGCCAGATTTTCGGTAATAGGTGGAGAAGGCAAGGGAGCCCCAAATGCTGCAGCAGCACCGTCATAATCTCCTTCAAATGCACCCGGTGTATTGACAGAAAACAGATGATCGTCTCCTTGATTGGAGTTCCACATAAACATAATCATATACGGATTTCCACCATCAGAAGGAGTTCCAAACATGGCATTGTCCATCATGCCCATGGCTTCACCGGTTTGACCAAATGCATAGACTTCGTCCCCGGCAGCGCCACCATTGCCGTAATTGTTAACCTGAAAATTACCGGCAGCTTCCGTAAAACCGTACTGGTACCAAACATCATGAAGCGTGTTGTTCATGTAAAATAAATTGGTCGTGGAGGCATCCGCACTATTGTACATATTTTGTGTAAAATCAATAGGGAAGTCAAAAATTAAATCACTTCCACCGTCGGCAAATCCTGTAAATGTATATGAACCTCCGTTATAAAGCCAGTTGAGGCCGGCGCTGTTTTGGTCGTTCACTGCAATTACATTATTTCCGCGTGTTTGAGTATATTCAGCTCCTGTAGCACCATTGGTGTCATGCCATCCCCATGGAGAAGCAGTAGGATCCGCCGGATTCACTACCATGGTTCGGTCCCCAAAAGTGGGAGCTTCTACGGGAAGTTCATATACACGGTATTGAGCTCCGTCATTGAGCGTCGAATTTTGATATTGTGTATTTAACCATTGGACTTTTTCAGTTTGTTTGTATGCTGTCAATGGATTTTCAAAAGAATTTTGGCCAAAATTACAACTCAACAAATGATTGTGTTGCGTGTAAATTTGTCCGGTTTGAGCGTTGGCAACCACTTCCAAAATTTTCATTTCGTTGTCGATAGTTGCATTGATATGCAGCATCCAACTTAGATTCAGTTTTCCGTCTTCTGTGGGATAATACATCAATTTCGATCCAAAATCTTCATTTAAAAAAGCGGATTGGTTTAAACTAAATCCTAAATTTTGCGCAATGATTCCAGCGATGGTATGGACGTCAGAAATGGCATTTTGATTGCCCATTCTTTGTTGGATGTTACGCTGAAAAGTTTCGGTCATGTGTACTATTTTACCATTCTTTAAGGCAAAATTGGCAATGGCATTATAAACAGGATATCCTCCCAGATTTTGTTGGATATAGGCATATTCAACATTTGTTTTCTGATTGGTATAATTTGTTTGGACTGTTAAATCCTCAAAATCAGTTGAAACCAATCCCAATTTATTGGCCTCAGTGTTCAAATACGAATGAACTTTTTGATGTATTTCACTACTTTGCGCCCAGCAACTGAACGTAAAAAATAAGAGAAACACACTTAAATAAAAATGTTTCATGTGTTAATTTTTAAAATTAAATTAAGTAAATATAATAATTAATCAGGTTCTGAAACCGTAGAATTCTTTTTACTAACCAGCCAAAGTCCTATGAAAGTCAAAAGTCCATTGATTACGATTAGTTCAACTCCTATTTTATAATCAGAAAACAAGGATTTGCAAATTTGGGCCATATTTGTTTTGGTAGATTCATCCCAACCTAATTTATCCTGGTACCAGGAATAATTATTGATCATGTCCAGAATTAGCGTTAAAATCAATGAAATTAAGCTGACAATCAATGGTTTATAACCTTTCGTAACTCTTTTAGTCAAGATGCCAAAAGCAAATAATCCAAGCAATGGACCATAAGTAAATCCTGCTAATTTTAATAAAATATCGATCAAAGAGCCATTGTCAATTTCTCTGAAAAAGAAAATAAACAGTAGAAAAATCAGAGCAAAAATGCTATGAACGGTCAATCTTGTTTTGGTGATTTTCTTTTGTTTTTCTTTCTCGGGATCTTTAGGGTTCAGTCCTAAAATATCGATGCAAAAAGAAGATGTCAAAGCCGTCAATGCACCGTCTGCACTTGGAAATAAAGCTGAAATCAGTCCGATGATAAAACAGATGGAAATGAAGAAAGGAAGTCCGCTTTTCAGTGCAATTGTTGGAAATAAATCATCTCCTGCCGTGATGGCCATACCCTGGCTTTGTGCATAAAGCGTTAAGGTTGAACCTAAAAAAAGAAAAATGAAAACAACAACCATTTGTAGAGTTCCCATTACGGACATGTTTTTTTGCGAATCTTTTAAATTACTCACACTGATGTTTTTTTGCATCATTTCCTGATCCAATCCTGTCATCGCAATGG
>JBEBVY010000022.1:0-34216 GCA_040392505.1 Moheibacter lacus
ACCGGATTTTGTATCTGGAGTCCTTCTCTCCTATCGAAACACCGAGAAGATACCGAAATAAATACGGACAACTTTTGGAGCATTCGCCTTTCTGCGAGCGCGATATCAAAGTTCCGGAATACAAATCCCCGGTTGATGAAAAAGGAGAATTCCTCATAAAAGTCAAAAAAGCAGGAATGATCCATCCGATTACTTATGCTACGCATCCATTTGATGTGGTTGGCTGGGACGGTTATTTTTATCCATACGGTTTCTCCATCCATAATTTTGAACCGATTACGGGACGCATTCATCAGCCACCTCCGGTTCACCAGAATTTCGAAGGAAATAACTTTGTGATTTGCTCGTTCTGTCCGCGTTTGTATGATTATCATCCGGATTCGATTCCCGCTCCTTACAACCACAGCAACATAGATTCAGAAGAAGTTTTATATTATGTAGATGGTGATTTCATGAGCCGAAACCATATAGAACAAGGATATTTCACTTTGCACCCCGGCGGAATTCCACACGGGCCACATCCGGGTGCGATGGAACGCAGCATCGGTCAGAAAGAAACAGAAGAACTTGCGGTGATGGTGGATCCATTTCATCCCTTAAAACTGACACAAGCCGCACTGGATCTGGAAGATGACAGCTACAAAACAAGTTGGTTAGAATAATGTTTATATATTATAGAAAATAGAGTAATCCCGCCAAAAGCGGGATTTTTTTATGCGATCCTACATCAGTTGAATTCCTCATTTAATTCATTCATCTTCCTGTTTCAATTTCAATCCTGCGATATGCAGGATTTTTTGTTTTCCGCAAAATCCAAATTCAAATATTTATTTGATTTTCAATTATTTAATTAAAATAATATCAAATATCCTCATAAATGAGGATTGTAGCAATTGGCCGCTGCCGATAATTTTGCTACCAATACAAATTAAAAAAACATTCAAAATGAAAAAATTATTATTTCTCTTATTTGCCGGTTTATTAGTTACGGCTTGTACCAGTTCAGATGATGATGGTGGAAATCCGGATGATCAGGGAGATCCCATTGCAGATTGTAACATCATAGAAGTTTCCGGAACCATCAATGAACCCACCGTTTGGGAAGAAGGTTTTGTATATGTAATAGATGGTTCCAGTTTATCTGTTCGGTCTGTATTGACCATAAAACCTGGTGCGATCATTAAAATTAGAAATGCCCGAATCAGCATTTATGAAGAAGGAAAAATCCTGGCAGAAGGAACAGCAGACAAACGCATTGTGTTTACCTCACTTGCCGACGACCGATACTGTGGCGATACCAATGGTGACGGTACTATGACAGGCCCTGAAAAAGGCGACTGGACATCAATAGACCTCCATGGAACCATTGGATCTGTCTTCAAGTATGTTGATATTTTCTATGCAGGTCAAAACAGTGGCGGATATTATAACGCAGTAGTTATTGGTTGGAATCAATCCGTTTCCTTTACATTTGACCATTGCAGAATCGCCCATACATTATATCAACCCGGTTCTTCATCTTATGCTTTCCACGGAACCTCTGCTATGAAAGATGCGAGTGTGAGCAAGTTTACCAACAATGCCTTTTACGACAACGGGAAACCTATTTATTTTCAGGGCTACTATCAGTTACACCCAAGCAATGTATTCCACAACCCGGAAGACCCTTCTGTAACCAATAAACATAATGGAATTTATATAGACATAAATGGTGGGAGTGACGGCTTATCTGTTAATTGGGACAATACGGAAGTGCCTTATGTTTATGAACAGGTTAATTTGATCGGGGGAACTGCCACAGCAACTATCAATATCAAAGCCAACGTAATTGTGAAATTTTCCTACCCGACTGGAGGGCTTCAGTCCTACAATGGTAGCGTTCAGTTGGATCCATCGGCCATTCTTACTTCTTATAAAGACGATACACACGGAGGAGACACAAATGGAGATGGCAATACCACCTCACCTGCTACCGGTGACTGGAA
Organism: Moheibacter lacus; assembly: GCA_040392505.1. GTDB lineage: Bacteria > Bacteroidota > Bacteroidia > Flavobacteriales > Weeksellaceae > Moheibacter > Moheibacter lacus_A. The sequence goes on from JBEBVY010000022.1 coordinate 1,986, forward strand.
AGGTTTTAGAGTTACAGATGGTGGTACCAACAATCATTGGCAACAAGGTCCCAATATTTTGTACGCAGCTAATTAATTTAGTGTTTTACAAACAAGAGCGCTGCGTCCTCAGGCGCTCTTGTTTTTCTAAAAATTTAAAAATAAAATTATTATGCAAAAATCATATATCATTTTAGTATCATTTCTTTTTTCATTTGTATTTACCGAAACCAAAGCACAAGCATTTCAAAAAGGAACTACCGCTATCAATGCCGGGGTCGGTGTAGGAACAGCTTTGGGCGGATACGGAAAAGTAAGACCCGCCATCAGCTTATCAGCGGATCATGGAATCTGGGAAGTAGGCGGGCCGGGCGTGGTGAGCCTGGGCGGTTATGTTGGAAATACAGGATATAAATATTCCGGTTCGGGTTATACATCCAAATGGAATTACATCATTGTCGGCATACGGGGTGCTTATCATTACAACGGATTTGAAAATCTTTCTAATTTGGATTTGTATGCCGGAGCGATGGTAGGTTATAACATTGTCAAATATACCTCAGACCTGGACGAAGACTATTTCGGAGAAAGCTATGGCAGCGGTGTCGGTGTAAGCGGATTTGCCGGTGCCCGCTGGTTTTTCACCGATATGTTTGGCGTTTATGCAGAATTGGGATATGGCGTTTCGGTATTAAACGCAGGTGTAACCCTCAAATTCTGATTAAATCAGCAAATCAGGGGCAGAGCGATTTGCCCTTGATTTATTTAGAATTTTTAAATCTCCTCAGGTTTGTGTATCTTGACTCTCTAATTTTGATAAAATCAAATTCAACCTGCATCTACCAAACTTTGGAACAAATCTTAAAAGTTGTTTATGAAGCTATTTTTCCCTGAAATTCAACTGCAAAAATTTTCCCTCTCCCGGTTGGTTCTTGCATGCTCTATCTTATTTCCATTTTCGGTTTTATCGCAGCAACGAGATTCTTTAATCCTGGAATATACCGACAAATCCGGTCAGGTCGATATCGATTCCGTGCTTTCAAACGGGAAATCATTTATTTACAGTAATCCTGATCGTGCTTCAAAAATTGCACATCAACTGATTGAAATCACCGAAAAGCAAAGCAAACCTATGGATATTGCTAATGCGTATCGTTTTCTAGGTGTTTTTTATGCTGATGTCAAATTTGATTATAAATCGGCTCAACATAATTATAAAAAGGCGGACAGCATTTATATAAAGTTAGACACGCCGGAAGCCCGTAAAGCACATGGAATTTTGACACATAATTATGGGGTTATTAAACAACAACAAGGATATTATCCTGAAGCAATCGAATTCTATACTGATGCTCTGCGAATTTTTGAAGAAACCCAGGATGTTTCGACAAAAGTCAAAAGTCTAAACAATTTGGCCATTCTATTTACATATGCATTTGAAAATGAAAAAGCTGAAAGATATGCTAGAGAAGCTGTGAATTTGGCCAAACAAAATCAAGATGAATTGATGGTCGCTTCCGGGACTCTGGCATTGGTTTCAATTTTGGTAGATCAACTAAGATTTGACGAAGCCATTCCGTTATTGGAAGAAATGAAAAAAATAGCAGTCAAAAACAATTTTGACCACCATAAAATTCTTTACCATTACAATTACGGCGTATATCACGCTTATCAAAAAGAAAACGAAAAGGCTATCTCCGATTTCAAAATGGCCATCCAATTAGCTGAATCTTCTTCGAATGAATGGGAAATAATGCGCGCGAAACTATCTCTGGCAGAAACATATTTGGCAAACCATCAAGTAGAAGAAGCACATCAAACTGCTTTGGAAGCATTGGAAAAAGCAAAAGCCCTTGAATCAAAAGATTCCGAAGAAAGGCTGTTATCACTTCTGGCTTTGATTTATGAGAAAAAGTCCGATTTCCGTTCCGCATTTCAACACTTGAATTCCGCTTATTATTTACGGGATACATTGTTCAATGAAGAAAATCAACGCCAAATTGCTTTTCTTGAAACCGTTTACCAAACCGAGAAAAAAGAACTCAAAATCCAAACACTTGAAAATGAAAGGAAATGGTACACTTGGTTGGCGATTGCCGCTGCTCTGATATTACTCACAGCGCTTGCATTTGCTTTGATACAATACCGTTTAGCAATTATCAAAAGGAAATTGGCAGAAAAGGAAAATCAACGTCTGGAAAAAGAGAAACAACTTTCTGCTACTCAGGCACTTCTCCAAGGTCAGGAAGATGAAAGAAGCCGAATGGCCAAAGAATTGCACGACGGACTCGGCGGACTATTGAGTGGCGTAAAACTTAATCTGAACAATATGCACAAAAAACTAATCATTACAGAAGAAGACGGTATGGCCTTTGAAAAATCCATTCATCTTTTGGACGAATCCATCAGCGAATTGCGAAGGGTTGCTCATAACCTGATGCCGGAAAGCATCCTCAAATTTGGACTGAACGGAGCCATCAGCGAGTACGTTCAAAGCATTCAGAACGAAGATCTTAAGATCATTTATCAATCTTATCACATAGAAAACGGAATAGGAAAACAATTGGATATTTCGGTTTATCGGATTATCCAGGAATTGGTCAATAATGCCATCAAACATTCGGGTGCATCCGAAATCCTGGTTCAGGTAAGAAAAGATGAAGATCTATTGGTTATGGATGTGGAAGACAACGGAAAAGGATTTGATTATCAACTGGTTGAAAAGGAAAGCGGAATGGGTTTGCCCGGAATCCAATCGCGCGTCATTTACTGGAAAGGGAAACTGGAAATCGATTCGGGTGATTCCGGAACGGCCGTTCATGTGGAAATACCGCTTGGATAATGCTAAAATTCATTTAGATGAAAATACTTATGATTGAGGACCATCAGGTGGTGGCGCAGGGAATTAGTACGATGCTCCATGAACTGGATTATGTGGAAAGGGTAGAACAGGCATCCGAAGGAAATGCGGGCATTGAATTTCTCCGGCAAAATCCTGAAACCGACATCGTTCTTCTGGATATCAACCTGCCTGACGGTAGCGGAATCGAATTCTGCTCAACCATCCGTCAGCAATTTCCGGCAATTGGAATCATCGCATTGAGCACATATAACCAAGCAGGAATTATCAATAAAATGTTGGAAAACGGTGCTGATTCCTATCTGCTGAAAAACACCAGTTCTGAAGAACTCATTGAGGTCATAGAAAAGGTTTCTTCAGGCAAAAAATTTCTCACACCTGAAATCAAAAAATTGCTGAGCAATAACGCACCTTCTACCTATAAAACGCCTGTTTTTACCAAGCGAGAAAAGGAAGTCCTGGCTTTGATCGCCGAAGGCCTGACCAATCAGGAGATTGCCGATAAATTGTTCATCAGCCAACTCACAGTCATCAGCCACCGCAAAAGTTTATTGGAAAAAACCGAATCCAAAAACACGGCTCAACTTATCAAATACTGTTTTGAATTTGGGCTCCTGTAAATATTTTTCAGTTTGAATCCGATTGATTAATCATCATCACCCGGAGTTCCCGGACCATTTTGCAGACCACCTTCCTCTCTTTTTTGAGGTCTGGTTGGATTCGTGCCGGATTGGTTGGGATCTGAGTTCGGATTTGAGTTCGGATTATTTCCGCGAACATTGCCTTGATCAGTTCGTTTCTTAGCATCTTCCTCTTTTGGGGCCGCTGACTTTTTATTGTTTTCTTTCCCTTCCGTTTCCGGTATATTTTTGGTTTTTCCGTTTAATAAATCCAAAATTTCTTGTGCTTTTTTTGCTTCATCGGTATTTTGATAAGCTACGGTAATCAATTCCAGCGCAGAAATAAGCTTCTCTCTTCCTTCCGTTTTCCCGATTGCCAAAGCATTGACCAATGAGAATTTGGCGATGATGGCTTCGGTCGGCCAATTTTCAATTGCTTCCACCGTCCTGGATTTTACCTCCTCATATTTTCCTGCTTTGTAAAAATCATAGGTTTCTTCATAAAATGCCAGCGCTTCCTTGGTCGTAGGCGTGATGAAATCTACCTCCGGATTGAGGATATATTCGGCATAAATAGAATTGGGATATTTGGATAAAATCAGATTTTTATATTCGTCTGCTTTTGCCAAATTATCTTCTTTTTGATTGATCCTATAAATCTGATAATAAGCTTGTGCTTCTGTAGATTGCTCTTTGGGAGGAGTTGAAACCAAATGTTCTAAAGTCTCCGTTGCGCTTTTGGCATTTTTAAACAAATCGTAGTAACCGATTCCCAATGAAAGTTCGGTTGTATCCCGTTCTATTTTTAATCTGTTCAATTCATTGGGTTTGGTAGGAATTTGTTCCAAATAAAAGTCCAATTCATATCGTCTCGGATTTTGGGCATCTGATTGTCCCAACATTTGGGCTTGCTGATCTTCCAGCGTCATTGTCCCACCCGTAGAACTTCTCCAATTATCGCCTAAACGGACATTTCCCCAGATTCGTTTAAATTCGTTTACACCGCTTGACTTTAAAGAAATGTTATAAAAATAAAAGGTACTTCCTCCCTGATCAAATGAACTTCCAAATCCTCCACCTTTGGTTTGGGTTTGGAAAATGGTGGCTTCTTCTTCTATTTGTTTTTGTCGTTTGGCATCTTCTATTTTTAATTGGGCAATATAATCTCCAAAAAATTTATCTCTTTCTTCTGAAGTCATATTGGTCAATTTCAAAATACTGTCATTTCGTTTCACCAAATAATATTTCTCCATTAAAAATCTTAAGGATTTATTTCTTTCCGTGATGCGGGCGATGTCTTTATCGTATGGCGCAACTGTCAGCGCACTGTCATAATAAGCCGATGCGTACACATAATTTCCTTGGTCAAATTCCAAATCGGCATATCGCTCATATGCTTTTCCTCTTACATAAGGGTCTGAAGCAGGACCAACAAAGCTTTCTTTTAAATATTTACGCGCTTCATCAATTTTCCCCTCTTTGATGGCTATATCGCCAATGGCATAATAGAATTCATTTTTACGGGAAACATAATTTCCTTTTTTGGATACATCCAGTAAATGTTCTTTATAGGAATTATAACTGTTTTTTTCCGGGTCGAAATTGGCCGCAATTCCCAATTGGGACTTTACTTCCATTTCAAATCCGGGTTTCATATTATACACTTTTGTAAAGGATTCGCCGGCTTCATTTTGCATCCCCAAAAGCGAATACAGCTGTCCTTCGATGAAATAATAACGGGCTTTGCGTTTTTTGTTTTTTGTATTGTCTATGGTTTTGTCCAACAGTTCGATGGCTTCTTCATACTCTCCTTTTCTGATATGGTTTTCCGCATAGTATTTGGAAAAATTCTCCTGATGTTTCTTTTTATATCCATCATCCTTATTCAAATTCTCCAAAATCCTTTCACCTTCAAAATTATTTCCGGTTTGAAAATTGGCCAATGCGGTATAAAGACGGGCTTCCGGAGTGAATTTTTTATTGTAAGGAAGTTTGGTTTGCATATAATTCAAAGCTTCCAAAGCTTCAAAACTCTTACCACTATTATATCTTGCTTTCCCTAAAATCAAATAGGCACGTGTCATGGTTTTGTTGCGCTCCTTACCATTGATCAGCATCGAATGGTTTTCTATGGCTTTCAGCGCTTTTTTCTCCACCAATTCAAATCCGGTTACTTGGGGCTCATTATTGGAATTTCCACCGGGTTTATTTTTAAATCCGGCCGACATTTTGTCGATATATTCATCGGTCAATTCAGGCTGAACGATTTCAGGACGCGGATCTACCGGAAGTATTTCTGAATAATTATCTTTATAACTGATTTCTAATTCATCAATTTTTTTGTCCATTTCTTCTTCCGCATTGAACAAAGTATTGAACCAAGCAGTAGTGTTATGGAAAGCCCGGTTTTTAGCTGAATCTCTTTTTACAGAACAACTGACCATCAATCCCAAACAAGTCAATACGAGTAATTTCTTTTTCATCTGTTCATTCTTATTTTTTCATTGTCAGATGCAATTTGCCATTGAACTTTTTCGTCTTAAAAACCGGGGAAAGTTAAGATGGCTCATTTCATAAGTTTATCCAATCCCGACAAAACTACAATAAAAACGTATGATTTAAAAAAATCTTGTATGATACATTTAAAATCTATTTAGATATTTGCAATTGCAGAAATGACAAAAAAGAAAAAAAATATTTTCAGGAAACTGTTCCAAAAACATACCTTGATTATTCTGAACGAAGAATCACAGGAAGAACAATTTTCTTTTCGGTTAAATCGCATGAATGTCCTGGTGGTTATCGCTCTGATGACCTTTTTTACCATTGCTTGTACGACCCTGATTATATTGTACACTCCTTTACATGACTATATTTTACCATCTGAAAAACAGGTGGATGTAATGGATAAACAAGAAATCCTAAACCTAACCAATCAAATCGAAGAATTGCAAACCCGCACCAAGGCCAATGATCTATACATCAAAAACCTTCGTACTATTTTGGCAGGAGAAGTTCCGATTCCGGAAATCGATACAACACAAAATCCCGTTATCAAATCGGTCGATCTGAGTAAGGTGGATTTATCACCGACTGAAGATGATTTGGAATTGAGGAAAGAAGTGGAGCAAGAAGAAATGTTCAGCGTAAACGGAAATCAGGACAATCAGGAATCAGGAAGTCTTTTGTTTACTCCTTTAAAAGGGATTTTGACTTCCGGTTACAGTACGGAAGAAAACCATTTGGCAATCGATATCGCAGCCCAAAAAGGAGAAGCCATAAAATCAGTAGCCATGGGAACCGTTATTTTTACCGACTGGACACCCGAAACAGGATACGTGGTAGTCATTCAGCATCAACGCGGAATGATCTCCGTTTACAAACACGCCCTTACCGTTTACAAAAAAATGGGCGATGTCGTCAAAAAAGGAGAAGTAATTGCTGCCGTGGGAAATACCGGAGAACTTACCACCGGCCCGCATTTGCATTTTGAACTCTGGATTGACGGAACCCCTGTAGATCCACAACAATACATCGTTTTTTAAGATGGGATTAAAAGCTGAATTAGCTCAACTATACGCAAGATTCATTTCAAAATCGGAACAAAAATGGATCGAAAATCCCATTGAAACCCAAAATAAAACTTTCAGAGAACTGATTTCAATCGGGAAATCTACCCAATTCGGAAAAGATCATAGCTTTGAAACCATTCAAAACTATGAAGATTTTAAAGCAAAAGTTCCCGTACGGGATTACGAAGATTTGAAATCCTACATAGAATCAGTAAAAGAAGGCAAATCAAACGTTCTTTGGAAAGGGAAACCGCTTTATTTCGCCAAAACTTCCGGCACCACTTCTGGTTCCAAATACATTCCCATCACTAAGGAATCCATGCCTTCCCATATAAAATCAGCAAGAAATGCTTTGTTAAATTATATGATTGAAAAAGGAACGGCTGATTTTGTCGAAGGAAAAATGATCTTTCTTCAGGGAAACCCCGAACTGAAAATGAAAAACGGAATCAACATCGGCCGCCTTTCAGGAATCGTGGCACATTTTGTTCCGAAATATTTACAGAAAAACCGAATGCCCAGTTGGGAAACCAATTGCATTGAAGATTGGGAAACCAAAGTCGATCAAGTGGTCGAAGAAACACTACCGGAAAATATGACATTGATTTCCGGGATTCCGCCTTGGTTGGTTAATTATTTTGAAAAATTGATCGAGAAATCGGGAAAGAAAACGATCAAAGAAATTTTTCCCAACCTTCAATTGATGGTCACAGGCGGTGTCAATTATAATCCTTATCGTGAAAAAATGATTGAACTCATCGGCGAAAACCTGGATGTGATTCAAACTTATCCTGCCTCTGAGGGTTTTATTGCTTATCAGGACGCTATTCAGGCCGACGATTTATTATTGCTTCTCAACAATGGAATTTTTTACGAATTTATCCCTGCTGATCAGTTTTTTGATGAAAATCCGTCCCGGATGTCTCTCAAAGATGTTGAATTGAACAAAGATTATGTTCTGATTCTCAACACCAATGCCGGACTTTGGGGTTACAACATCGGCGATACCGTGAGGTTTACCAATTTGAATCCCTACAGAATTGTCGTTTCGGGACGAATCAAACATTATACTTCGGCATTTGGCGAACATGTCATTGCACATGAAGTCGAACAAGCCATGAAACAAACCGTTCAAAAATTTCAAATCCAGGTTTCGGAATTTACGGTGGCGCCAAAAGTTAATCCGGATCAAGGTCTGCCCTATCATGAATGGTTTATCCAATTTGTGCAGAAACCGGAAAATATGGAAGAATTTGCCAAAGAATTGGATCAAAACCTGCAAAAACTAAACTCGTATTATAAAGACCTGATCGATGGAAATATGTTGCGGACTTTGGTAATTTCATCCGTTAAACCCAATGGATTTAACCTTTACATGAAATCACAGGGAAAGTTGGGCGGACAAAACAAAGTGCCGCGATTGACAAATGACCGAAGCATTGCAGATGGATTTTTTGATTTAAATTTGATAGAAAATTAATTTATATGAAACCTGCATTATCTTCTCTCCTGTTTTTATTTTTCTTCAATTTTCTAACTGCCCAAACGACAGAAGAAAAAATCAACAATTTATTGGACAACTGGCATTTAGCAGCAGCCAAAGCAGATTCCGATGGATTTTTTGGCGCGATGACCGAAGAGGCACATTATCTCGGCACAGATGAATCCGAGGACTGGAAACGGGAAGAAATGCGTGTTTGGGCAAAACCCTTTTTTGATAGCGGGAAAGCCTGGGATTTCAAAAAGAAAACCCGCCATATTTATGTTTATCAAGATGGAAAATTGGCTTGGTTTGATGAAAATTTAGATACCTGGATGGGGCCGTGTCGCGGATCAGGAGTGGTTGTTTTGACTAAAGATGGATGGAAAATCCAACAATATGTTTTATCGGTTTTAGTTCCAAACGATAAAATCGATGCTTATTTAGAATTGAAATAATTAATTGATTTGATTTATAGTAGATTTAATTATCATAAATTAAATCTATCATGAAATTGAAACAAAAGATATAAAACATCATTTTTTACAGTATTTAAAATTAACTTTACGAATCTGAAAAAATAATTTAGTAACTATAATTTAAATACAAATGGACTTCAACTCAGGAGATATCAGTAAATGCCCTTTTTTTAACGGGTCAAGTGCTTCCAACAGTAATTCTTTAAAGGATTGGTGGCCCAACTCATTAAATTTGGATATTTTATCCCAACATGATTCCAAAACCAACCCTCTTGGAGAAGATTTTAATTATGCGGAAGAATTCAAAAAACTGGATTTGGAAGCGGTTAAACAAGACCTTCGCGATTTGATGACGACGAGTCAGGATTGGTGGCCGGCGGATTGGGGAAATTATGCCGGAATGTTTGTTCGAACTGCTTGGCATTTAGCCGGAACTTACAGAAAAGCAGATGGACGAGGCGGTGCCAGTACGGGCAATCAGCGATTTGCGCCCCTTAATTCCTGGCCTGACAATGCAAATACCGACAAAGGACGACGTTTGCTCTGGCCGATTAAAAAGAAATATGGAAACAAAATTTCCTGGGGAGATTTAATTGTCTTGGCAGGTACGATTGCTTATGATGTTGCCGGACTAAAAACCTACGGATTTGCCGGAGGAAGAGTAGACATTTGGCATCCGGAAAAAGATATTTATTGGGGATCTGAAAAAGAATGGCTGGCGACCACCGGAAGTGAAGGAACGCGATATTCAGGGGAAAGAGATTTGGAAAATCCATTGGCAGCCGTAATGATGGGATTGATTTATGTAAATCCTGAAGGAGTAGATGGCAATCCCGATCCACTAAAAACAGCGGCCGATATAAGGGTGACTTTCGCAAGAATGGCGATGAACGACGAAGAAACAGTTGCACTTACAGCCGGGGGACATACGGTAGGTAAAGCACATGGAAACGGAAAAGCAGATTTTCTGGGAGGAGTCCCGGAATTATCAGAAATAGAAAACCAAGGTTTGGGCTGGCATAATTCCGAAGGAATCGGACATTCCGGAAATTCCATGGTGAGTGGAATCGAAGGTGCTTGGACAACGGATCCTACTAAATGGGACAACGGATTTTTTGATTTATTGTTGAATTATGAATGGAAACTGACAAAAAGCCCTGCAGGTGCTTGGCAATATGAACCTGTCGATTTACCGGAAGAAAAGAAACCATTTGATGCACACGACCCTTCCGTTCGCAGAAATCCGATGATGACCGATGCCGATATGGCGCTGAAAGTCGATCCGATTTACAGAGAAATTTCTGAGAAGTTTTACAATGATTTCGAATACTTTTCAGAAACCTTTGCCAGAGCATGGTTCAAATTGACACACAGAGATTTAGGGCCGAAATCCCGTTACCTCGGTGCAGATGTTCCGGCAGAAGAATTGATTTGGCAAGATCCGATTCCAACAGTAGATTATACTTTATCTGAAAGCGAAATTGAAGAAATCAAATCAAAAATCCTTAACAGCGGACTTTCCAGAACAGAGTTGATCAATACGGCATGGGATTCGGCAAGAACCTACCGCGGATCCGATTTCCGTGGGGGTGCAAACGGCGCCAGAATCCGTCTTGAGCCACAGAAAAATTGGGAAGGAAACGAACCGGAAAGACTGGAAAAAGTCTTGAATAAATTGACCGAAATCCAATCCGGTTTAACCAAAAAAGTAAGCATTGCGGATTTGATCGTCTTGGGCGGAAGCGCAGCTTTAGAGCAAGCGATAAAAGATGCCGGATTTGATATAAAAGTTCCTTTTGCTCAAGGAAGAGGTGATGCTACGCAAGAACAAACCGATATAGAATCATTTGAAGATTTGGAACCTTTACACGACGGATTCCGAAATTGGATCAAGCATGATTATGTTGTTAATGGTGAAGAATTATTGCTTGACAGAGCCCAATTGATGGGGCTTAGCGCTCCGGAGATGGTGGTTTTGATTGGAGGAATGCGTGTTTTGGGAACCAATTACGGTGGTGCAAGACATGGTATATTTACGGACAGAGAAGGTGTTTTGACCAATGATTTCTTCGTGAATCTGACCGACATGAAATACTCATGGAAACCAACAGAAAAAAATCAATATGATATCGTCGATCGTATAACCGGAGAAAAGAAATGGACAGCAACCCGCGTGGATTTGGTGTTTGGATCGAACTCTATTTTACGTTCTTATTCTGAAGTTTATGCCCAGGATGACAATAAAGAAAAATTTGTAAAAGATTTTGTAAAAGCTTGGACTAAAGTGATGAATGCAGACCGATATGATTTGAATTAATTATAATTTACGGTAGAATTGAAAAGCCATTCTGAAATTCAGAATGGCTTTTTTAGTTTAAATCGGTTGGTTAGCCGTTTTTAAAGAAAAATTATTTTCCGCCTACCATTACAATTTCGTCTACTTTGATTTCCGTGATGTATCTTTTCTGTCCATCTTTGTCATCATAGTTTCTGTAGGTAATCTTTCCTTCTACCGCAATTTCATGTCCTTTTTCGACATATTTCTGCATGATTTCGGCGGTTTTTCCAAAGGCCACTAAATTGTGCCATTGGGTTTCTTCTACTTTTTCACCTTTTGCGTTGGTGTAATGATCGGAAGTAGCTAAACTTACCTTTGCGAGCATTCCGTTTTCAAAATTCACGGTTTCGACTTCTTTTCCTGTTCTACCGATTAGGGTAACTTTGTTTCTTAGTGACATAGCTTTACATTTTTAAATTAAACATTCAGAAATGAGTTTTTAGTTGTCGACTCAAATCTCTGATGCAAAGATTTCACTATCTCCAAATTTTAGTCGGTAGAAAAATATTTACAGTCATTTGTAGTCGTTTGTAAATATATTTATGACTGAAAATCAATAATTTGAATTGAAAAATAAATTTGAAATATTGAAAGAAATTTCTAATCTCCAATCAAAACTCCGCTTATATTCCAGGAACTGAAGCTCCCTCCTTCGGGTTTTCCTTGTGGAATTTTAACCTGAATGCCATGTTTTCCGGCTTTCAAATCACCCAAATCGATCAAATAGGGATTCGTCACCGTACCCGGACACCAGTTGGAACGGCTATAATCTGAAGAAGAAAGTCCGTTTGAGAAATTTCCCGAAACCGGATTATACAAACGATAGGAACCGCAATCTTCCCGCCAAGGAATCAAATCAAAAACGAGTTTTCCATCCAGATAAACCGAATTTTTCTTCTTCACAAATTCATCTCCATTTTCCCATCCGCCATGACCAGTAGTTACATAGCGGAGTTGCGCATTTTTCCAATCTTCTTTGAGTTCGAATTCAACCCATAAACCTTTTTCGCTGTCAAACATCGTCCCATACTCCTGCCCTGCCATTTCCATCACGTTCAACGTATTGAAAAGCGGCAATACTTTTTTCAATTTCTCATCGGATTCTTCTTCGTTATGCACCGTAATATTCATCGAAATTTTATGTCCGCCTTTGTCATAATTCCCGATAAATACTCCCAAATAAACTTCCCGATCACTCAACACTCCTGCAAAATCCGAAATTTCTTGTCTGTACAAAACCGAATCCTGCCAAACTTTATCTTTCAGGGTCAACCGATCATTAAAATGCTTCACTCCGAAAGGCGTGAAAAACCGCATCAATTCTATCAAAGGTTCGTAATTTTCAGTGGCCGTAACGCCTTGGTATTTTTTTCCGTTGCCATTTTCATAAACGGGTAATTGATCGGCTCCGTCTTCCAAACCATTCAAAAACGATTGTTTTTTATCGGTCGGAATCAGAAAAACAGTTCCCGTTCTGTCGTAAGCATCACCGTTTGATTGCTCCACCAAATCCACAAAAACCAATGAACCGGCATTCAGTTTCGGGATTTTGACTTTCTTGACGGCTATGGTACCATTGGCAAATCGTATCAGGTTTTCACGTGGTTCAAATTCTTCTGACCAATGAATCAATTGATTTTCAAAAACGGGAATGGTCAAAAACCGACTTTTCCAGATCCTATCTTGGTATTCTATTTTTTCCAATTGAGCCGGCACAGCATTCAGTACAATTTCCGGTAATTTCAACTTTTCTTTTTTGATTTCCGTCGCCTTTATTTCATAATTTCCGTTTCGAACCAATTCCAGAACCAAACCTAAATTCTGTCCCAGAACAGAAGGTCCGCCTTTGATCCCCAAATCATGGGTATACCAAATTTCTATCGTATTTGAATTGATAACCGTTTTTGCTTTTTGACAATGGTAACCCAAAATCTTTTTTGTTTCAGATTCTAATTCGAATTCCTGTTTTCCAATCGATTCCGTGTCTGAAACCGAAATGGATTCATCGGAATTTAAAAAGGCAATCTGCGTGTATTTTTTTTGATTGGGCTCCACTAAAGTCATTTCAAACGGAAATTTTCCATTTCCCTGAATATGATCCCGCGAACTTATCAAAACCTGATTTTCATCTGCAAAAACCCAAATCGGATTTTGGTTTTCATCCGTATTTCCGTTGTAGCTGACGGAATAAGTGATTTTGAATACTTTCCCTGAATCAAATTTGATCTGGGCAAAAACGGAAGAACCGGCAAGGAGAATGAATAATAAAAATTTGTAATGGACCATTGAAAAAGAATTGGAACACAAACTTAACAAAGAAAATTTGATCTGAAGACAAGCAATTTAATCAGGAAAAATACAATTCACAAAAAGGAAAAATCCTGAATGAAAATTTAAAAATTTTCTATCTTAATGCTTACATTGCATTGTTACAATTAAACCTTTATAATAATTTAATTTTTTCTATATGTGCGGAATTGTTGGAGCGTTTTTAATAAACGACGATTTGGAAAAATTGCGTCCTCAAATATTAAAGATGTCGAAACGAATTCGGCATCGAGGTCCGGATTGGTCAGGAATTTATACAAATGACCATGCGATTTTATCGCATGAACGTTTGGCAATCGTAGATCCGACTTCCGGAAAACAACCTTTGTTTGGAAATGACAACAAAATCATTCTGGCCGTAAACGGCGAAATCTATAATCACAATGAGCTCCGAAATTCTTTCCCTAATTATCCTTTTAAAACTCAATCTGATTGTGAGGTGATTCTTGCACTTTACCAAGAAAAAGGAAAAGATTTCCTGGATGATCTGAATGGAATTTTCGGATTTGCGCTTTATGACGAAGCAAAAGATGCTTTTATGATAGCGCGCGACCACATGGGAATCATTCCGCTTTATTATGGAACTGACAACGATGGACAGTTTTACGTCGCATCGGAATTGAAAGCTTTGGAAGGTATTTGTTCGACGATTAAAACCTTTCCTCCGGGTCATTACATTTATAGTCCGGAAGGTTTGGAACTCCAAAAATGGTACAGCCGTGATTGGGAAAATTTTGAAAATGTAAAAAATAATACGACCGATATCGCACAACTTAGGGAAGCACTTGAAAAAGCAGTCCATAGACAATTGATGTCCGACGTTCCTTACGGAGTTTTGCTTTCCGGCGGATTGGATTCTTCTGTTGTTGCTGCCATTACCAAAAAATTTGCCTCTAAACGAATTGAATCCGGTGATAAAGATGAAGCCTGGTATCCACAACTGCATTCGTTTGCCGTAGGATTGGAGGGTTCGCCCGATTTGAAAGCCGCACGAAAAGCAGCCGAACACATCGGAACCATTCACCATGAAATCAACTTCACCCTTCAGGAAGGATTAGACGCACTCCGGGATGTGGTTTATTTTCTGGAAACCTATGATGTAACGACCATCAGGGCTTCTACGCCTATGTATCTGATGGCGCGCGTCATCAAATCCATGGGAATCAAAATGGTGCTTTCAGGTGAAGGTTCGGATGAGATTTTCGGCGGATATCTGTATTTCCACAAAGCTCCCAACGCACAGGAATTCCACGAAGAAAATGTGCGGAAATTGAGCAAATTGTATTTGTATGATAACCTGCGTGCCAATAAATCCATGGCGGCATGGGGAATTGAAGCGCGTGTTCCATTTCTGGACAAAGAGTTCATCGATGTAGCGATGCGCCTCAATCCGGAAGACAAAATGATTAAAGACGGCCGAATTGAAAAATGGGTCGTACGAAAAGCTTTTGAAGATTATTTGCCGGAAGAAATTGCCTGGAGACAAAAAGAACAATTCTCCGATGGGGTTGGCTACAATTGGATTGATACGTTGAAAGAATTGGTTAACGAAAAAGTTTCGGACAATCAATTGGCAAATGCCGAATCAAGATTTCCGGTCAATCCTCCGATGAGCAAAGAAGAATATTTTTATCGAAGCATTTTTGAAGAACATTTCCCATCCAACACGGCGGCTTTAACTGTTCCGTATGCTAAATCGGTGGCTTGCAGTACGCCACAAGCTTTGCTTTGGGATGCGGCTTTCCAAAATCTGAATGATCCATCCGGACGTGCAGTGGCCAATGTGCATAAGGATTCTTACTAATTTGAAAATGAGATAATCTGAAAATGCCAAGTTCTAAACTTTGGCATTTTTTTAAAATTTGGTATTAATCAATTTGGATTTAATTTTTAATTAAATGAAACCCATCCTCCAAACTCCCCGATTGATTTTACGTGAACTCACCATCGAAGATGCTGAAAATTTCTACGAATTGAACCTCAACCCAAAAGTGGTTCAATTTACCGGCGATGTTCCTTTTCAATCCGTTTCAGAAGCTGAAGAATTTCTCAGAAATTACAATCCGTATCAGGAATATGGCTATGGTCGTTGGGCTGTAATCGAAAAAGAATCGGGAGAATTCATCGGTTGGTGTGGATTGAAATTGGAAGAAAAAGAAACAGACATCGGATTCCGTTTTTTTGAACAATATTGGAACAAAGGATTTGCGACCGAAAGTGCAAAAGCCTGTTTGGAATATGGATTCAACGAATTGGATTTGGAAGAAATCGTCGGGAGAGCGATGAAAGAAAACCTGGCTTCCATCCGCGTTTTAGAAAAAATCGGTTTGCGCTATGTAGGCGAAATGGATTGCGCCCTTCATCCGGGTGTTTTGTATCGAATCAGAAAAGATGAATTGCTCTCATAGGAGAAGTCTATTTGAAAATTGATTCTTAGAATTCCGAATCGGTTAGTCGTCGGATTTATGTTTGTATTTTTGAGAAAATTTGAAAAATGCAATCATCCGTCAAATATTCCATCCTCGATCTGGCATCTGTAATCGAAGGCGATAATTATACCCAAACCTTTGAGAAAAGTGTAAAATCAGCTCAGTTCGCTGAGGAATTAGGCTATGAACGTTATTGGTTTTCCGAACACCACAATATGCCGAGTATCATCAGTTCGGCTACCTCGATTCTGATCAGTCACATTGCCCAAGCTACGAAATCCATTCGTGTGGGGGCAGGCGGAATCATGTTACCCAACCATTCGACGCTTTCAGTAGCGGAGCAATTTGGAACTTTGGATGCTTTGTATCCTGACCGGATCGATTTGGGGCTGGGTCGCGCTCCCGGCACAGATCCTTTGACAGCCATTGCCTTAAGACGTGGTGACCAAAATTTCAATTATAATTTCGAATACCACATTCAGGAATTGTTTCGGTATCTCAGTTTGGAAAATACGGATTCAAAAGTCCGTGCATTTCCGGGTGAGGGTGCCAATGTACCGGTTTACATTCTTGGATCGAGCACCGACAGTGCTTTTCTTGCGGCCAAACTCGGACTACCTTATGCTTTTGCCGGACATTTTGCACCGGGGCAATTTCAGCAAGCATTTGAGATTTACCAAAGTGGTTTTACACCAAGTCAACATTTGGATAAACCTTATTCGATGCTGTGTTTGAGCGTATTTGCAGCTGAAACGGAAGACGAAGCCGTTTATCATTCGCTGCCGCAATTTCAGACGATTGTGAATTTATTAACCGACAAACGTCAGCCGCTCACCTCACCCGAAAAAACCAATCTGGAGAATCTGAGTCCGGAATTACAGGCGGGCGTTCACCGAATGACCGCTTTGACGATGATTGGCGATAAAGAAATTTTAAAAGATAAAATTGGAAAAATCGTAACGGATTTGAATCTGGATGAAATTATGGTCTATACAAACATATTTGATTTTGAAGCAAAATTAAATTCATTGAAAATCACAAGCGATGTTTTTCAAGAGCTGAATGGGTGAATAAGTAAATGAATGGATGGATAAACCAGTTAATCTTAATTCTTTAATACAATTTTACAATATACCACCATACATTATACAACTTTTCCCCAACCTTACAATGTACAATTTTAGTGCAGAAAGATAGAACGCATTTCTTACTACTCGGGTCTTAATTCTTGATATTTAATTCTCAATACTTATTTATCTTTACGGCACTAAAACCGGTTTATGTTTCAAAAGAACAATCCAAAAGTAGTCAATGCATGGAAATTTTATGATTGGGCGAATTCCGTCCATTCTCTTGTCATCGCATCGGCAGTTTTCCCGATATATTATGGAGCTGTCACACTTTCCAATACGGCTACGCCAAATAAATTTATGGGCTTTCATCCAGAAGCCGCTTTTAATTTTTCATTGGCGATTTGTTTTTTCTTGGTGATCCTGATGTCGCCCGTCCTGAGCTCCATTGCCGACACCATCGGAAACAAAAAGAAGTTTCTGAAATTCTTTTGTTATCTGGGTTCCTTCAGTTGTATGGGACTTTTCTTTTTTACAGAAGATAATATCTGGCTTGGATTGTTGTTGAACTTATTGGCTGCGGTCGGTTACTGGGGAAGTATGGTTTTTTACAATGCTTATCTGCCCGAAATCGTTACCGAAGACCGTTTGGACAAAACTTCGGCTCAGGGATTTATGGTTGGCTATGTCGGTTCGGTGATACTTTTGGTGATTTGTTTGGTATTGATTCAATTGGTTGGAAAAGGAAATGAAGGTTTCTGGACAAGGTTGAGTTTTGTGTTGGTCGGACTTTGGTGGATGGGTTTTGCGCAGATTACATTCAGACGGCTTCCAAGCAATATTTATAACAAAAAAATTCCGCGAAGCATCATTCAATCGAGTTTTAAAGAACTTCAAACCGTTGCCCGCGAACTGAATACTTATTTGACTTTGCGGATTTTCTTGGGTTCATTTTTCTTTTACAGTTTGGGAATGCAGACGATTTTTCTTGTAGCAGCCTTGTTCGGGCAATCAGAAATCGGTTTAACCACCGACAAACTTATCATGACAATTCTATTGATTCAAATCGAAGCGATTTTGGGGGCTTGGTTATTTTCTTTTTTATCAGGAAAAATCGGAAACCGAAATACACTTCTGATTGGAATTTTTTTCTGGATAATTGTTTGTATCATCGGCTATCTGATCGACAAAGAAAGTCCTTCTGTGGAAATGCAATTTTACGTCATGGCAGCCTTGGTAGGACTGGTCATGGGCGGAATTCAGGCGCTTTCCCGTTCCACCTATGCAAAACTACTTCCACCGACTGAAGACAATACCACTTATTTCAGCTTTTATGATGTATTTGAAAAACTGGCATTATGTTTGGGACTTTTCATATTTGGAGTTATCATTGAAATGACTGATGGAATGAAGGTTTCGACACTTGTGATGGGTGCTTCTTTCTGTGTCAGCTTTGTCATCATGTGTTTTTTAAAAATGAAAAATACAAAATCGGAAGGCAAAGCAGAAGAAATCAGATAATCTAAAATTTCCATATTTAAGAATTATGATAAAGAATAAATTCACGCTAGAATATTGGAAAAAAATCGGACAGATTACGTTCAGAGCAGCTAAAAGTTATGGCGATGACCGTTGTATGAAATTCAGCGCTTCGCTCGCTTATTACACCATATTCTCCATTGGTCCCTTGTTATTGATTGTCATTTGGTGCATCGGGTTTTTCTACGGAAAACAATTAGAAGAAGGCAGTACTGCACAGGCAGAAGTTTTTGAAGAATTAACCGGAATTTTCGGTTCCAATGTCGCTTCTTTCATGCAGTCTTCTATGGAAAAAATGCTCATACAGACCGATTCCAACATCGGCATCATCATCGGTATCGGCACACTCGTTTTCACCTCCACCACTATTTTTGTGGATATTCAGGATTCCATCAATGCGATTTGGGGAATCAAACCCAAACCAAAAAAAGGTTGGGTAAAGCTGATTGTTGACAGACTTCTTTCCTTTTCAATGGTTTTAGGATTGGGTTTTTTACTGATTGCTTCTTTGCTTGTGAATTCATTTATCATGCTTTTCACGAATTATCTCAATCAAATCATTCCCGGAATTTCAATCAATATGCTGAATTGGATTAATACCGGGATTACATTTTTTGTAATTACTGTATTATTTGGCTTTATATTCAAGGTGCTACCCGATGCAAAAGTTCGTAACAAAGACATCATAGGAGGTGCTGTTTTTACTTCTTTGCTATTCATGCTGGGGCGATTCGGGATTTCACTTTATTTACAATACAATGCAACAGCAAGTGCTTTCGGCGCAGCAGGATCCGTAATTATTCTTTTGTTGTGGATTTATTATTCGGCTGCGATTTTATATTTCGGTGCGGAATTCACAAAAGAACATGCCAAAGTTTTCGGGGATGGAATTCAACCCTCATCATATGCCGTTTTGGTTGCCCATACCGAAATTGCCGTGAAAGGTGGTGAAGACACGGAACTAAAAGGAGGTGAAGTCCTGATGGAAAAAGACGAAAGCAAATGTGATGAGGAATAATTAAACCAGAAATTCATTTACCGGATAATCATTCAGCTCATAAGCCGTATATTTCTGAACTTTTCCGGATTGCATATAAAAATCAATCCGACCCAAAAATAGTCCTGCCCAACCTACCTGATTGTATAAGACAGTCTCGCCTTTTGCATTGACAAATTCCTGAGGTTTTGGCAAAAATGTATGGGTATGTCCGCCGATGATCAAATCAATTCCCGAAGTTTTTTTCGCCAAATGAACATCTGAAACAATGCTGTCATCTTGCAAATATTCATACCCAATATGTGACAGACAAATCACCAAATTACATTTTTCTTCCTCACGTAAAATCCGGCTCATATCTTGTGCTATTTCAATCGGATTCAGGTACCTCATTTCGCCATAAGCATCACGGGAAACCATTCCGTTCAGATCCACTCCTACTCCAAAAACCCCGATTTTCACTCCCGATTTCTGAATGATTTTATAGGGTTTAAAATGACCTTCCAGCAGCGTATTTGTGAAATCATAATTGGCATTTACCACCTCAAATTTAGCATGCGGCATACGACTTTTGATTCCTTCCAAACCATTGTCAAACTCATGATTGCCCAACGTCCCCACATCATAACCCATCTGAGACATCAGTTTGTATTCCAGATCTCCTCCAAATAAATTGAAATAAGGCGTTCCCTGCACCACATCACCGGCGTCCAATAACAAAACATTTTCTTCTTGCTGTCGAATTTTATGTATCAAAGCAGCACGTCTTGCAAATCCGCCTTTGTCGGAATATTTCTCATCGGTCGAAACTTCAAAAGGCTCAATACGCGAATGCTGGTCATTGGTATGAAGAATGGTGATTTTTTGCGTTTTATTGATTTCTTCGGCCAATAAACTGCCCGCAGGAATCATGGTCAATAATGAAGCCGCACTTGCTTTTTTTATAAATTCTCTTCGGTTTTCCATCTGCGTTATGAGTTTGGAGTTTGGAGTTGTGAGTAGTATTATTTGTCAAGAATTCGTTTATCCAGATTTACATGAATCGTATCGTGTTTTCCAAAATAATTCATCATCATATCCCGCTGTTTGATTCCCAAACTTTCGGCTGAAACAGGATTTTCAAAAAAGTTCATCTGGTCCCCTCCTTTCTGAAGAAAATCATTGGTTACAACCGTATAATTTTTATTGGGGTCAAATTTTTCTCCATGGATCAAGATCGAATTTTCATCATTTGAAATAAATTGAATTCCTGAAAGCGGATGCCCAACCGGAGATTTGCTCATATATTGGACCATTTCCAAAATTTGATTGCCGGAAAGTGTAATCACGACTACTTCGTTTTCAAACGGCATGAGTTCGAAAACGTTTTTTACCGTTAAATCTCCAGCCGTAAAAGATCGGCGGATTCCACCCCAGTTGAGGACACACATATCTATTTTTTGGTTGTGTTTTTTCTGATAAATCAAATTGGATTCCTCCAAAATCATATCACAATTCAGATTGGCCAACGGACTGTTGAAACCGTCTTTGGGTAAATCAATCGGTGTATAACTGATGGCTTTGTCCATGGTTTCCTGTAACTCCCTTTTGTACGGCGCAATGAGTGCAATGATGGTTTCGTCTTCGCCTAAATCTGCTGTGATGGAAGTATTTTCAGCGAAATCGGTTTGCTGTACCTGATAATTTTGGGTGGAACACCCAAGGAAAATTAATAAAATCAGGGTGGCTGAAATATGGAAATTTTTCATTTGATTCAATTCTGAATCAAATTTGAGAAATCTTTTTGTTTTTGGGCCAATTTCTGGATTAAAAAACCAATAAACCTTAAGCTATCCATTTTTTTTGTATTTTTAACTATCTCATTTTAAATAACTAAGACCGGCACTGTAGGAGAAATAACTGAATACGGGTGTTTATGGTTTTCAATTCGGAGATTTTGAAACAGAACGAAATGCATATGTGGGAACGGATTCTTAAATATTTGAAACGGCTTATTCCTATAATAAGACATATTTATGTTCAACATTAAAACGAAAAAAAAATGAAAAATATTTATTTCATTCTATGGTTGGGATTGGGTTTTAATCTTTCCGCTCAATATACCGCCATTCCCGACCCTAATTTTGAACTATATCTGGAAGCAGCCGGAATGGGTGACGGAATTTATGGGAATGGGCAGGTATTGACTGCAAATATCGAAAATGTAACCTTAGTCAATGTTTCCAACCGGAATATCCACGATCTCACGGGAATAGAGGATTTTGCATCATTAGAACTTTTAGGATGTTATGATAATCCCATTACTCATTTGGATGTTTCTCATAACAATCAACTCAAAACACTTGCCTGCCATAACAGTGAATTAGAGTCTATTATTTTAAATAACCCCAATCTTGAAACTTTAGTTTGCTCCAATAACGATATAACTACGATCAATTTATCTAACTGCCCTTTGTTAAATCATTTGGAAATTGAAGATAATAATTTAATTTCTTTGGATTTATCAAATAATCCTTTGCTTAGAATTGTTTGGTGTGGTGATAATAATCTTTCAGAAATTAATATTACCAATAATACACTTTTAGATAGATTTGATTGTAGCAGAAATCAAATTACGAGTTTGGATTTAACACAAAATATCAATCTTACAAGTTTTGGAGCTTTATATAATCCACCTCTTAATAACGTTGATATACGTAGTGGTTCTAACGAAACTATTGTTGAGTTTAACTCCAATGGAACCAACAGCTTAAAATGTATCTATGTAGATGATGCGGAAGCACCCTATCTTGAAAACTGGTTCAAAGACGATTTTACACATTTCGTGAATAACGAGCAGGAATGTGATGCACTTGGAACAGAAGATTTTTTCAAGTTTACTTTTTCCATCTACCCTAACCCCGTTCTCGATAAACTCACCATCGAAAACCTAGAATTGGAAATTGAATCTATAAAAATCACCGAAGCAAGCGGAAAACAAATCTTTCAACAAAATGCAAATGCCTCAAAAATAGAAATTGATTTTACGCACTATCCAAAAGGAGTTTATTACATCACTTTCGAATCAAAAGGAAAAACAACGACAGAAAAAGTCATTAAAAAATAATAAAACGCACAATATTTAAGCAAACCTCGTAGGATTTGAAAACCTACGAGGTTATTTTGAATATATACACTAAATTTGAACTCTCAATTTTTATTGAGATTTAGATTAAACCTAAATCTAGAAATTCTTTTATTTTTATGTATAACAATCTAATTTTGCATAGATGAACACACTTACAGGAACCGGAATCGCTTTAATAACACCGTTTAATGAAGATAGAAGCATCGATTTTCCGGCATTGGAAAAATTAGTCGATTACAGCATCAAAGGCGGAGTCGAATATCTAGTATGTCTGGGAACCACCGCCGAAACCCCTACCCTTTCCAAAAAAGAAAAATCTGAAATCCTGGCGGTGATAAATTCTGCCAATGCTGGAAGATTGCCTTTGGTTTTGGGAATCGGAGGAAATAATACTGCTGAATTGAAAGAAGAATTCAACAACACAGATTTATCTGATTTTGTCGCAGTTTTATCGGCTTCACCGGCTTATAACAAACCCACTCAGGAAGGAATTTATCAACATTATAAAGCTTTGGCAGAAAATACCGATGCAAAAATCATTCTTTACAACGTACCGGGTCGCACAAGTTCCAACATCAATCCTGAAACGACTTTACGTCTGGCAAATGATTTCAAAAATATAGTCGCCATCAAAGAAGCTTCGCCTAATTTCCTGCAAAGCACCGAAATCCTGAAAGACAAAGCCGATGATTTTATCGTTTTATCAGGCGATGACGAATTTGGATTGCCGATGACATTAGCCGGCGGCAAAGGCGTAATCTCCGTCATCGCACAAGGATTACCTGAACTTTATACCGAAATGATCCGTTTGGGATTGGGCAGAAAAGTCAATGAGGCATATTCTTTGCACTATAAATTGATGGACATCACACGTTCCATTTATGTCGAAGGAAATCCTGCCGGAATTAAATCTTTGCTTTCCCACAAAGGAATCTGCAAAGCATACACCCGATTGCCACTGGTTCCGGCAACTGAAAATTTATCGGGGAGAATCAAAGAATTATTAAATCAACTTTAAAAGAATTATCATGATCAAACAAAGCATACTCGACGCGCTAAACAATCAGGTAGAAGCTGAAGCCGGCGCTTCCCAACTTTATCTGGCGATGGCTTCTTGGGCCGATTCAAGAGGTCTGGAAGGTGTTTCAGAATTTTTATTTACGCATTCGGACGAAGAACGCATGCATATGCTTAAACTCGTTCGGTTTATCAATGAACGTGGGGGAACGGCCATCATTCCTTCTCTGCACATGCCGAAGCAGGATTTTCAAAACCTGCACGAAGTATTTGAAATGTTGCTCGAACATGAAATCAAAGTATCGGAAATGATCAATGAGATTGTGGATCTGACATTGGCCGAAAAGGATTATACCACCCATAATTTTCTGCAATGGTACGTTTCGGAACAAATAGAGGAAGAACGTCTGGCGCGTATTATTTTGGACAAATTAAAATTAATCGGTGATGATAAAGGCGGTATGTATCTGTTTGACAGAGATATTTCCACTTTCAATAGTCCGAAATAATTAGCATAAATAAATAGCACACATTCCTGTGGTTTTATTTCTCTTTTTTTGATAACCTTAACAGTTTGGGATAAGCATTTATCTTATGTTTGTCCCAAATATTTTATACCTTTGCAAAATGTTTAAAAAATTAGGTGTTTTATTGATAGTAATGACGTTGGTTGTATCCTGCAACAAACGTTTTGAAAAGGCGATGAAGAGTACGGATAAAGACTTCATTTTGCAGACTGCCAATGAATTTTATGAAGAAGGAAAATGGAGCAATGCCATCGAATTGTATTCAAAAATTGCTTCAGCATTTTCCGGAACAGAACATTCGGCTGACATAGCTTTTAAACAAGCCGACGCTAATTTTCAGGATAAGAATTATCGGTTAGCCGCTCACCAATTCAAAACATTTTACATCACCAATCCAAACGATCCGAGAGCAGAAGACGCTGCCTATCGGTCGGCTTATTCTTTTTACACGGATTCGCCGGTTTATAATTTGGATCAAACCAGCACTTACAGCGCGATTGACGAATTGCAATCTTTCATCAATGCTTATCCCAATTCTTCCCGTGTGGAAGAAGCCAATGGCTACATCAACGAACTGAGAGAAAAATTGGAAAAGAAAGCATTTGAAATTGCAAAAATTTATTATAAAACACTGAAATACAAGGCCGCAGGAATTGCGTTTGACAATATGTTGGACGATTATCCCGACACAAAATTCAGAGAAGAAGCCATGATGTATTCGCTTCGTTCCAAATATGAATTGGCTGTAAATTACAGTCGTTTTGACCGAAAAGAACTTCGATTGCAGGAAGCGATGACCCAGTATCGATTGTTTACAAAAGCTTATCCGTCGTCAAAATTCGCCGACGAGGCAAGCAAAATCAACCAAAAGGTTGTCGATGATATGGCAAAACACAAAGAAAGTTTGGCCAAAATAGAAAAGGATAAAAAAGAAAATACCAGCTTAAATTAAGTCGAATCAATAAGTAAATTTACATATGAACTTCAAAGACATTGACGCACCAACTTCTACGGAAACATTTAACAAAGGTGTAATTGAAGAAAAAACAGGAAACATTTACCAATCCATCGTGATCATGGGTAAACGTGCCGAACAAATCAACCAGGAAATGAAATCTGAATTGATTCAGAAATTGGATGAATTTGCTTCGCATACAGATTCTTTGGAAGAAATTTTTGAAAACCGCGAACAAATCGAAGTTTCCAAATTTTATGAACGTCTTCCAAAACCCACTTCCATTGCGATTAAAGAATGGATGAGTAATGACATCTACTTCAGAAATCCAAACGAGGAAGCATAAAAAAATAGCATATGTCTATTCTGAACCGGAAAAAAGTTTTGTTGGCCGTTACTGCAGGAATTGCCGCTTACAAAACTGCATTTCTGGTTCGACTGTTTATAAAGGAAGGTGCTGAAGTCAAAGTCATTTTGACTCCCAAAGCACGTGAATTTGTAACGCCTCTTACCCTGTCCACCCTTTCCAAAAATCCGGTGGAATGGGAATTTTCAGATGAAACGGGAAACTGGAACAACCACGTCGAATTAGGCCTTTGGGCCGATTTTATGGTGGTTGCACCTGCTACCGCCCATTCACTTTCCAAAATGGCCGACGGAAGTGCCGATAATCTGGTTTTGGCTACTTATCTTTCTGCCAAATGTCCTGTTTACATCGCTCCGGCCATGGATCTCGACATGTATCAACATCCGACTACCCAAGAGAATTTGACCCAGCTGGAAAGTTTTGGCAACATCATCATTCCGGCGGAATCAGGTGAATTGGCGAGCGGACTGGTAGGTGAAGGACGGATGGCAGAACCGGAAAACATCCTTTCATTTATTGAAAATGATTTAATGAAAAAGGCGCCGCTTTTCGGTAAAAAAGTATTGGTTTCGGCCGGCCCG
Source organism: Moheibacter lacus (assembly GCA_040392505.1). Taxonomy (GTDB): domain Bacteria; phylum Bacteroidota; class Bacteroidia; order Flavobacteriales; family Weeksellaceae; genus Moheibacter; species Moheibacter lacus_A. Next base: position 28,251 of record JBEBVY010000022.1, read on the forward strand.
ACTTATGAAAAAATAGATCCGGTTCGTTTCATCGGAAATTTTTCATCGGGCAAAATGGGAATCGAAATCGCCAAAGAAGCAATGGAAATGGGAGCCGATGTAACTTTGGTTTGCGGACCATCCCACATTTCTACCCATTCTTACAATATAAACCGAATCAACGTCGTTTCTGCTATGGAGATGAAAGATACCATGGATTTGCATTTCGGAGAATCAGACATCGTGATCATGGCGGCTGCCGTTGCGGATTATCGTCCGGCAATTATGGCGGAGCAGAAAATCAAAAAAGACGAGGACGGCATGACGATAGAATTGGTGAAAAACCCCGATATCTTAAAAGGTTTGGGAGAAAAAAAAGAACTCCAGATTTTAGTCGGATTTGCATTGGAAACCAATAACGAATTGGAGTTCGCCAAAGGCAAATTGGAAAAGAAAAATCTGGATTTCATCGTTCTGAATTCCATGCAGGATGAAAAAGCCGGATTCCAAAAAGATACCAATCAAGTTACCCTGATTCCGCGAAATGGAAGCCCGGTAGCTTACGAAGCAAAAAATAAAACGGAAGTTGCAAAAGATATTCTTAACTTTATCCTTGAAAATTACAAGATATGATGAAAATGAAAACGCTATTGGCCTGTTTGCTATTTTCAATAACTGTTTCGGCACAGGAATTTTTAGCCACCGTTACAGTTGATTATTCACAAGTTCAGGGTTCAAATACGCAGGTATTTCAGACTTTGGAAAAATCTTTAAGTGATTTTATCAATACGACCAAATGGACTGACAACCGATATAAAATCCATGAAAAAATTGAGACCAACTTACTGATTATCATTACGGGAAGAAACGGAAATTTCTATAACGGAAGACTTCAAATCCAATCGCGAAGACCTGTTTTCAATTCGACTTATTTTACGCCCATCTTAAATTTTGTCGATTCAAAATTTGATTTTGAATATACAGAGTTTGAAGAATTGATTTTCAATCCGCGTAAGTTCAGCAATAAAAACCTTACCGATGTTATCGCTTTTTACGTCTATTATATTTTGGGTATGGATGCCGATACTTTCCAACTAGAAGGTGGAACTCCATATTTTAAAACAAGCCAACAAATCGCAACCAATGCCATGGGTTCGCAGTTTGGCGGTTGGAGCGAAATGGATGGAAATAAAGCCCGTGGAACACTGATTAACAATGTTTTAAAGCCTACCAACAAAACACTTCGAAATATCTATTACCAATACCACAGAGTCGGTTTAGACCAGATGAGCGACAATGAAAGCAAAGCTAAAAACGCCATTGGAAACAGTTTGGAAAGCTTGAGTTTTTATGAAAAAGGAAATTATGCGTTGTTCTATCCTTTGGATATTTTCTTCATGGCCAAAAAAGATGAAATAGCCAAAATATTTGGTGGTGGAATGATGTCTTCGGTCAACATCGTAGAAATCAAGGAAACCCTAAATGCGCTTTCTCCTACAAACGGTTCGACTTGGAATAATTTGAAAAAATAATGCTCACCCGGCTTTCGGTATCCAATTTTGCCATCATCGATCAATTGCAGATGCAGTTCCAAAAAGGATTGACCATCATCACGGGAGAAACCGGTGCGGGAAAATCCATCCTTTTGGGTGCTCTAAAATTGATTTTAGGAGAACGAGCCGATTTAAAACAGTTGAACGATACTTCTAAAAAGTGCATTATAGAAGCGCAATTCAGTATTTCCGGTTTAGACTTAGATTCTTTTTTTGAAGCAAACGAATTGGATTATGATTCCGAAACGATTTTACGCCGCGAACTGCTTCCAAGTGGAAAATCCCGTGCGTTTATCAACGATACTCCTGTGACACTTACGGTTTTACAGGAATTGAGCGAACAATTGATTGACATCCATTCGCAATTCAATTCCGAACATTTATTTCATCCCGATTTTCAGCTTCAAATTCTGGATGCGTTTGCCGGACAATTGGATAAAATAAAAAAATTTCAAAGCGAATATATCCAACTAAATCAAGCAAAAAATCAACTCAAAACAAAACGAGAAGAACTGGATCAATTGAGCAGGGAAACGGATTACAAAAAATTTTTGTTGGACGAATTGCATACCGCCGATTTGGTTAAGGATGAATTTGAAGAATTGGAAAAAGCTCAAAAAGAATTACAAAATTTGGATGAAATTCAGCGGATTTTAACGGAAACAGAAAATAAACTGGATTCGCCTGAAATCGGGATTTTGGCCCATCTTCATGAAATGGCTCACCAACTTCAGAAAATTTCTGGATTTGGTATTGAATTGGAAGATTTTCAAAAAAGAATGGAATCGGTCAGAATTGAATTGGATGATTTACACTCTGAGATCTTATCCAAAATTCAGCGTTTGGAATCTGATCCGGAACATTTATTTGAAATCAATGACCGTTTGGATTTGATTCAAAATTTATTTCATAAACACCGTGTCAATTCGATAAAGGAATTGCTCGATGTCCAGTCTGAGTTGGAAAATGATAACCAAAACTTCCAAAAATTGGAATCAGAAATTTCGGCCTTGCAAAAAGACATTCAAACCATCGAATTGCAATTGGAAAATTGGTCCAAAGACATTACAAAAGGCCGGATGGCTGTCATCCCGAAAGTGGAAAAGGAAATGTTGTTTTCTTTGGAAAAATTGGGGATGGAAAATTCGATCATGAAATTGGATTTAAGTAATAAAATGGATTTCAGTTGGAACGGAAAAGATCAAATTACATTTCTTTTCAGTGCCAATAAAGGCTCCGAAATGAAACCGTTGAGCAAATCGGTCTCCGGTGGTGAGAGATCCCGACTGATGTTATCGGTCAAAAAAACGCTGGCCGGAAAATTGGAATTACCTACTTTGATTTTGGATGAAATCGATACAGGCGTTTCGGGAAAAGTGGCCAATGAAGTCGGAAACTTGATGAAAGAAATGGCCGAAAATATTCAATTGATCAGCATTACACATCTTCCTCAAGTTGCAGCAAAAGCAAATCAACATTTTAAAGTTTCCAAAAAACTCAAAGAAAATCAAACACTTACGGAAGTACGGGAACTTTCCGAATCGGAACGAATCAAAGAAATCGCGGAACTTATAAGCGGTTCAAACATTACAGAAAAAGCGATTGATCAAGCGAAAGAACTGATAAATTCTTAATTATCCTATTTTTAAAAAGAAAAAACCTCATAGTAGAGAGATCAACCATGAGGCATAAATAACTAACACACAAATAATCTTAAAAAATAAGACTTGTACAATCGTTAAAAGTATTGTACGTCACAAATATACTAAAGTCTATTAAATTAGTATAGTAAAATGATAATTTTTTTTAATTCTAAACTAAATCTTTTAAAGATTGGCGCTCCAAAACTTTAAGCGTTTTATCCCGAACCTGCACCATCACACGGTTTAGCGAACAAGTCACCTCATCCTGGCAATCGTCACATTTCTTATAATAATTTAAACTCACGCAGGGCAAAAGGGCAATCGGACCATCCAAAACGCGAATAATGGATGCTATGGAGATGGATTCGGCAGGTCTTTCCAAATAATATCCTCCACCTTTTCCTTTTTTGGATTCCAATAATCCGTTTTTTTTCAGATCCAATAAAATTCCTTCCAAAAATTTTAATGGAATGCTTTCATTTTCTGCTATTTCGGAAATTAATACCGGCTGACCTGAAGATTTTTTTGCCAAATAAGTCATCGCCTTCAATCCATATTTTGTCTTTTTCGTTAACATAGGAATAGTTTCTTTACAAAATACCTTTATTTGTTTACAAAACAAATTTCGTCAATTTATTCTAACTTGCAACGAATTTTAAAAATAGCAGCTATGAAGTTTCGATTATTATGTTTGACTCTTACCTTTATTTCAACCTATGTTTTTTCTCAATATTCTACACCGAACACCGGCGTCCATTGGACTTTGGATGACATTGCAGCCCAATCTCCTTCTACCGTTACGGTTTCAGGGAATGAATATACCTTACATGAAAATTTATTGGTGGAAGTAAATGATTCGCTTTCGCTAAATGAAAATCTGATTCTTAAAATAGCGACCGATGTAGAATTGGAAGTGAAAGGATTTTTTTCCAGTGATGCAGATGAAATTGTCATAACAGCAGTTGATCCGGAAAATCCTTATGAAGGTTTCTGGATGTATGATACTTCCGAAATATATTTCAACAATACGCTCGTAGAATATGGCGGTGGAATTCGTGTAATCACTCCCGATTTTCTAATGGAGAATTCGGAAGTTTCCAATAATAATAAATCGGATGGTTCTTCTACCGGTGGGGCTATTTCCTTTTCAAACGGAAGTCCGGTTGTGAGAAATTCAACTTTTAAAAACAATATACATCCTGCATTGAGTTCGGGTGCAAATAGTTCCGTTGCTATCCAAATAGAAAACTGTTATTTCGAAGGAAATAATACAACCAATAACAATCGTCCTCAAATCAATATGGGACCAAGTGGAGAATCGGATTCTACCAGAATTATCAATAACACTATCATAGGAAATCGCGATTTTACGGTGGTAGGAGGTGTATCTGTTTCCAGTTTGGTCGGTGTTCCCAATCGATTTGTAATAAAAAACAACACCATACGCGATAATCGATACGGATTTACTTCTCTGGGATCTTCATCGGGTGTGATAGAAAATAATATTTTGGAGGACAATGATACCGAAACAAACCCAATGAATGGCGGAAGCGGAATTTCATTGTACAATACCGACATGGTTTATATCACCGGAAATGAAATCAGACGTAACCTTTGGGGAATTACCATAATAGGAACTGCGCAAGCCAATTTGGGAAGTGATGATGCGGAAGATTTTAATCCCGGTGAAAATATTTTCAGTGAAAATGGAAACGGCGGACAGGTTTATGCCTTGTATAATAATTCGGCCAACACTTTAAAAGCACTTCATAATTGCTGGATAGAAGGACAAGAATCGACTGCTGAAGATGTGGAAGAGGTTATTTCTCATATAGTAGATGATCCTGCGTTGGGAGAAGTTTTATTTGATCCGTTTGAATGTGGAATCCAAATGGGTACTTCAGATTTTAATCAGAAATGGTTTAGTATTTATCCCAATCCTGCTAAAGATTCGTTCCAAATCGAATCCATGGAAAACGGAACGATCAAAATATTTGATTTAAATGGAAAATTAATCCAGACTGAACAAAAAATTTCGACAAAAAAACAAATTCAAATCCGATTACCTAAAGGTATTTATTTAGTTGAATTTAAAACCGATAAAGCCCAATCCACACAGAAATTAATTGTCCAATAAAAAAAAACAAAAAGCCGCTCCTGATTACTCAGGAACGGCTTCCATATTAAAAATGAGAAAAAAATTATTTTTTTACAAATCTCTCTGATTTGGATTTTTCACCAATCATCAATTTCAAAATATAAAGACCGGAATCCAAACCGGAAACATCCAGTTTCTCGGTATAAATTCCTTGCATCACTACTCTACCCGACATATCTATCACCTGATAAGTTTGAGCTTCAAATCCGTTCAGAGCTATGTTTAAGAAATCTTTTACAGGATTTGGATAAACTTTCAGATGCAGATTGGTTTCATCTGTTTCAGTTGAAGCATACGTACTGTTATTGTTGAAAGAATTGGTTATACAGAAATTAGTGGAGCGTGAAGAGCGGAAAGTACTTCCACTTGCCAACACTGTGGTACCTTGTTTCAAAGTATAAGAACCATTTCCATACGCACAGCACATTCCGTCGCCATAAGTATCATAGAATGTCAATCTATAACAATCCGGGCTCAAGGTCAATGGAATATCCAAAGTAGAACCATCAGGTTGTGAACCATAAGTTCCGCCTGACGCAACGATGGTTGTTCCTCTGTAAATTCTCCAGTAGGTTTCTTCCGGATAATTATCAAAAGTGATACTCAACACCAATCCCGGATCCGGATTATCTG
>JBEBVY010000023.1:0-33873 GCA_040392505.1 Moheibacter lacus
TTTTTGCTGTCGGGATTTTGGCAGCAGTTGCATTGACTTCTTGTAAGGATGAAAAAGCTTCTCAGCTTTTTACAGATGCTGAAAAACAACAACAAGCGGAATCTGTGGTAGATCCGGCAACGGCAGCTGTGTTAACGTTTGAATCCGAGACTTATGATTTCGGGAATCTTCCGGCCGGCGCAAAAGTTGATCATTATTTCAAATTTACCAATACCGGAAAATCACCTTTGATCATCAAAGATGCAAAAGGTTCATGCGGATGTACCGTTCCGGAATTTCCTAAAACACCGATTGCGCCCGGTGCGACTGATTCTATCAAAATCACTTACGACGCAGGTTCTCAAAAAGGAAGACAACAAAAAACGGTTACTTTGACAACCAATACCGTAAAAGGAAAAGAAGTCTGTACTTTTATCGCCACTTTGCCAAATGATGCTGCTCCGGCAGAAAAACCAAATCCTTTGACAGGATCTTAATCGTAAATAAATGAATCAAATTGCTTATATTTTTTCCCAAATGGGAGAGGGCGGTGGCGGATGGTCCACATTGATGTTGTTTGGCGGGATGTTTATCATCATGTATTTTTTGATGATCAGACCCAATTTGCGCAAACAAAAACAAGAAAAGAAATACCAAGAAGAATTGAAAAGGGGAGACTGGGTTGTGACCACTTCCGGAATTCACGGTAAAGTATTTGAACTGAATAACGATACGGTAGTATTGGAAACAGGAGCCGGAAAAATTAAATTTGAACGGGCTGCCATTTCCAAAGAATTGAGTTCCGCGCGCTATTCGGCCGGAACAGAGAAAAAAGATTAATCGAATTAAAATAATCTCAGAAGCCGGAGTTTCAACTTCGGCTTTTTTTTGGTTAAAAAGTATTAATTTTAACATTTGTAAACATGAAAATCATAGGTCTCACAGGCGGAATCGGTTCGGGAAAAAGCACCATCGCAAAATGGTTTTCCGAATTGGGCATTCCGGTTTACAATTCAGATTGGGAAGCCAAAAAGTTGATGAATGAAAATGAGAAAATCATTTCAGAATTGACCGAATTGTTTGGTGAAAAAACCTATGAAAACGGTGTTTATAACTCCAAATTTGTGTCTTCAAAAGTTTTTGAAGACAAGGAATTATTAAAGAAATTAAACCAAATTGTTCATCCCGAAGTATTCCGTCATTTTCACAATTGGGTGAAAAGCCAAAATGCTGCTTTTGTAGTAAAAGAAGCGGCGATTTTATTTGAAAGTGGCTCTTATAAGGATTGTGATGCGGTTGTTTCGGTAGTAGCAGATGAAAAAATCAGAATCGAACGGGTGATGAAAAGAGATCATATTTCGGAAGAACAAATTCGTCAAAGAATGAATAACCAATGGACCGATGAACAAAGAATTGCGGTTTCGGATTATGTAATTGAAAACAATTCTGAACTGGAGGATTTGAAGTCTGAATTTCATCAACTTTATAAGAATTTGTTAAAGCAATTTCAATCAAGTTAATAGCGTGTTAAACCTCATTTTAACATTTGGGGAAATCTTATGTTTGTAAGAACAAATCTATGAGAAAAGGATTCAACAAAATATTGATCATCTTAATGAGTGTGGCGCTCATAGGGCTCGTCATTATTCAGTTTTATTGGACGCAAAAAGTCTTTGTTTCGCATACGGAAGAATTTAACGGACGTGTTTACCAAGCATTAAACGAAACGGCTGAGGAAATCAATCAAAAGGAATTGCAGCAGTATTATACGCGTTTTGAAAATGTCCACAACGATTTTAAATCATCTACAGACAAACCGCAGGTGATGTCATCTCAGCTGATCCAGGATTCGGCAGGGACGACTTATATCACTTTGACCCGTTATATTTTGGAGCGCTCGGTGGTTCCTTTGTCGAGTAAATACAATGACAGTTTGATCAGTGCCAATTTATATTCGCAAGAAAAAGTTTTGAAAATCCCAAAGGATTCCGGCGCCAATATGATTCAGAATTTGAGTTTGGATACCGAAGAAAATTTTAAAAATTCGACCTATACCATTGAGCGTTTAGCAAGGCTGGATGCAGGAAACCGGCCGATTGATGACCGAATCGACATCAAAGAACTCGATTCTATTTTTACCAAACAATTACGCAAACGCGGGGTTCAGTCGCATCCGCAATTGGGGATTTTGAAAGCGGATTCGACCGTGACTAAAGTAGCTTCGGAAGAATTTGATTTAAAAGACAGCGAATATACCATCCCGATTTTTTATGACAACAACGATAAACCCCAGTATCTTCTCACAACCTATTTTCCCGACAAACAATTGTCGATCTTGGGGCCGATCATTCCCATCGTGATGTTGACGATTATTTTTACCATCATCATCATTTCGGTGTTTTCCCTGGCGATTTATTATATGCAGCTGCAACGCAATATTTCTGAAATCAAAACCGATTTCATCAATAATATGACCCACGAATTCAAAACGCCTATCGCCACCATCAATATCGCTTCAGATGCTTTGAAAAACGAGAAAGTGATTTCCGATCAGGAACGAATTAAATACTATGCCGATCTGATCAAACAGGAAAACAAAAGGATGAATTCGCAAGTGGAAATGGTTTTGAGGATGGCAAAACTGGAACGAAACCAGGTGGACATCAGCTTACAGGAAATCAATCTTAATGATCTGGTAAAGAAAAGCGTATCCACGATGCGCTTCATTGTGGATAATTTGAATGGCACTATTTTTGAAGATTATCAGGCGAGTCGCTCTATAGTGGACGGTGATGCCTTCCATTTAGAAAATACCATCAACAATATTTTGGACAATGCACGAAAATATTCGGGCGAAAATCCCCAAATCTTTGTTAAAACATACAATGAAGCCGAAATGCTCGTTATAGAAGTCAGAGATGAAGGAATCGGGATGTCCAAATCGGTTTTGAAAAAGATATTTGACCAATTCTACCGGGAAGAAACCGGAAATGTGCACAATGTAAAAGGACATGGATTGGGACTGGCCTATGTTAAAAAAATTGTAGAATTACACAAAGGGCAAGTGTATGCAGAAAGCGAACCCGGAAAAGGAAGTGCTTTTTACATCAAATTGCCAACTAAATAAGAAAGAACATGAACGATAAGCAAAAACTACTTTTAGTGGAAGACGATCCGAGTTTCGGAGCCGTTTTGAAAGATTATCTTGCTATAAATGATTTTGACGTTACCCATGCCATAGATGGCGAGGATGGTTTGTCAAAATTCAAATCTTCAGAATATGATCTTTGTATCCTGGATGTGATGATGCCCAAAAAGGACGGATTTACACTCGGAAAAGAAATCAAAGATCTGAAAAGCGAGCAACCGATTATATTCCTGACTGCCAAAAATTTGCGAGAAGATGTGCTGAACGGATATAAAATAGGAGCGGATGATTATATCACCAAACCCTTTGATTCGGAGATTTTGTTGCATAAAATCCGGGCGGTACTGCAAAGACATTCGGCAGACGAAGAAAAATTTGAGCAGGATGAATTCAAGATTGGAAAATTCCATTTCAATGCGAAACTTCGCCAATTGCAGATCGGAAGCATTTCACATAAACTTTCTCCGAAGGAAAGCGAACTTTTACGTCTTCTGGCGGTCTATCGTAACGATTTGATGCCGAGAGAAGTGGCATTAACCAGAATTTGGCATGACGATAATTACTTTACTTCCAGAAGTATGGACGTTTACATCGCCAAACTGAGAAAATATCTGAAAGACGATCCCAATGTGGAAATTGTCAATATTCATGGAGAAGGATTTAGGTTGTTGATATCTGAATAATTTTCACAGCATTAAGATCGTTTGGAATCCCTTTTCGTTTTCGGAAAGGGATTTTTTGATTAAAAAGAAAAGAGAGAGGTTTTATAATCTCTCTCTTTTTTAAAATTTGCAGTATTTAACTTACTGTTTAATCAGATTTAATGTTCCCACGAGTTGACCGTCACAAATCAGCTTAATTGTATAAAATCCTATGGCATAATTTGTTAGATTGATGGTGGTTGCTGAGCTTTCTGTATCTAAAATATAGTTTCGTTCCACACCTGTATCATTTCCTATATAACCCAAAATAGAAAGATAGGCAGAATCAGGTGCATTGAGATTATACGAAACCGTTACACTTGAGTTGGCCGGATTGGGTACGATTGCTTCTAATGCATGAGGGTTTAATTCCACACTCACATCCGCATAATCCTTATATCCGTCCGAGTCCGCTATAATTTCAAGTGTATAAGTTTTGGCAATATCGGCTATGACAGTCAATTCCGTTCCGGTATAAATGAGATTTCCTTCTATGTCGTACCAGTTGTAAACAGCATCTTCTTCAATATCTTCGGCCACAAGTGTTACGGTTTCATTTCGGTTTGCCATGACATCATTTGAGTCCGCATAGAACGGAGATCTGGGAGGCTTACGGATTTCATAGGTTTCACCACCCATTACTTCATTGGTAGTATTGTCCTGCTGGATCAAGTGATAAATATATTTCGGCTTTGAAGTTAATTCCTCCGTAAGCACATTGAATCTCAGCGCGATCTGACCTGTTGCATTTCCAGGCAAGACGATGTTTTTAATTTTGGCATTATCAGATGTTACCTTAAATGTTTGCAGAGAGCCCGTAGAGTGTGGAAGCGGGTAAATCCCTGAAGAAAACTGATTTCCCCCGGCCGTCCAAGCCGCATACATCACACTGTCCATGACAACGGTTACCTCCGCTTCTTCAAAGATCAGCTTACCGGTTTCACCGTCAGCAGCACTTAACAACAAATCATAGGATTTCGGATCATTGGAATGATTGGATACCGCGACAGTTCCTCCAATTGGTTTTTCCGTAACTAAATCCACAACGGTAAGGTTTTTCCATGCCTGATTGTTGTTTTCCCGAACCATAGTGTTGGGATTCGGAGTATAGGGGTGGGTCATGGGGTCTGTTGTCCCCAATATTGTCGCCAAAACGCAAAAATGCCATGGATTTCCGCTGCCTGTCCCGGTCATGTAGTCATCAGGATTAGGAACTACCCAGGGAATGGTTATGACAGCTTCTTCTCCCGGTTGAATAACAGGTAATGTGATCGGAGTGCTTGGGATTTGCCCTCCAAGCGGATGGGTTCCATTATTTAAGGTTCCATCCCAGTTCTCAGGGTAGATAAGGTTTGTGTTTGCCTTTGCCCAGTTCATAGTCAGTGTTTCCGTGCCTGTTGACGGCTCACAACCTTTATTGATAACCCTTACTTTGATGTAGTTGGGTTGGCCGTTGCTTTTGTATTCAGGATTTTCGTGCTCTAAGCTATTGTCATTCTCATTCCGGATCCATATATCCTCGCTAACCCACATATGTTCGGTAAATGTATTGGGCTCAATACCCAGATCCAGCGGACCGTCTTTTATGTAAAGGTCTATATCGTCCAAGCAACCTTTTTTATAGGTTCCGGTATTGTAGGTATCGGCCCTGTGGCTGCCCCATTCGATCCTGTCTGAATTTCCGGTTGTATCCCAGGCGTAAGTAGTACAGTCGCCGGATGAAATCACTATTTCGTTTAGACCGTCGTTGTCTATATCGTCAACAGAAGGCGAGCCCCGAAAAGGGCTTCCGTTATTGGATTGCAGTCTCCAGCCGGTGCATTCGATTCCGTCGGGATTATAGGCGTTTATGATACCGTTCGTATTGACAATGATTTCAATTTCAGGATCACCGTCAATATCCGCAAGAATCGGGGTGTAATCCCTGATGTCTCCTACATTCTCCACAGGAAAGCCGGGTAGATCATCCCCTTCCATATTCAACGCGTATAAATGGTTTTTACTCCCAAATACCACTTCTAAATCTCCGTCATTGTTTATATCACCGACGGATATTCGCGGGATCAAATGTCCCTGATTTTGTCCATTTGGAAGAGTAAATACAGGATAATTTTCCCAATCACCATCTACAAAACTCCCGTCGTCTAAATTAAACGCATATATTTTACCTGTTGTGCCGTTTTTAGTAATGGTCAGGAGCTCAAACAGTCCATCTTGATCAATATCCGCAAAGGTGATACCTCCGTCCGCCCGCTCATTGCCCGCGAATTCTTTGAAAGGATTGGTGGCGAAAGCCGTGCCGTCATGATTGAAAATATAGATTCCGCCTTTTGTGCCGTTTGACTTTAATACACCGAATGCTATCTCGCCATAGCCGTCATTGTCTAAATCGGCAACCGCAATTTCGCCAAGAGAATAATCACCACTACCTACCTGGGTTGACCATATTTCATTTTTATCTTTGTCATACACGTGTATTCTTTGGCTTTCATCCGCTATGATTATTTCTAAATAGCCATCGTTGTCTAAATCATACAGGATGGGATTTCTCATCGCTCTGTGCCCCAGATCCAAATGTCCGGTGTTCCAAAAAGCATCAGGTTTTCCATAATCAGGATCTTGAGGGTCAGTATCTTCATCAATTGTTTTATAAACATGTAGAAATCCGTCATTTATTGAGTTATTACGCCCGATAGAAAGCACCTCAGCATGTCCGTCTTTATCCAAATCGCCAACCGCCGAATTGGGTATCATCGCAATTTCCGTAATGGCAAAGCCGGAAACGGTTGTTTCATTGCCGTCTATATTAAACATTTCCTGTCCGTCGTGCCGGTATCCGAAAATAGCACCTTCTTCTTCCGTCCCTCTTTTGAAATTAAGGAAAATTTCCTTATACCCGTCACCGTCCACATCATAAAGCATAGGGGAAGATTCGGAAGTTCTTCCAACGATAGTAGGTACCGGAAAGCTGCCGTGTTGCTCTAAAGATGTCCAGGCTTTGTATCCTTGTTTTGGCGGAGTATCTTGCGTAACAACTTCACTCAAAGACCGCTCATTACCGGAAGGAGATACAACACTTATTTTATAATAATACTCATGTGCTTCTTCTGTTTCGTAATCTGTATAGGCCCGGGTTCCTATTACTAAAAACTCATTGACTTTCGAGTAAGTGCCGTTTTCGGAATCACTGCGGTAAATATTATACCCGGAAGGAGTGTATCCGGAGGGGATATTCCAGGTAAGGTTTATTTCAGCCGGAGTAGAGGTGAAGCTAAAATCCGTTATAAGCGGAGGCTGTGTTTCATTCATATCAAAAGTAAACGACCATACATTACCCAGATCGTTTGAGAGGATAAGCTTGAACGGCATGGCTCCGGAATAGGCTTGAAGCAGCCTGAATCTGAACGGAAGGGTATTTTCTTCTTCCGAGCTTATTTCAATATCATTGTAAGCGCTTGTGAAAGTTGTAATTTCCATGATCCCGGAAGTCACGAGTTCGGAAGTAAGTGTCGCAGTCAGATCTCCGGTAGGAGCATTGCCGGAATTAACAATCTTTATTTTTGCGCTTACTTCCTGTCCGACTTCTATGACGGGCGGTGTTAGTGTCCTTGCACCCAGATTTAATTTAGGGCTGTAAAAATCCAGATAAAAATTATCCAGATGGTTGTAATGATCACTTCCGCTTATGTTCAGATGAAACTCAATAAAGTCATGTATCTCGTCCACGCCCAGCTCTACCGAGGGCGTGAAGGTAAAACCTTCCAGCTGAACAGTCCCTCCGGGAGCTACAATCGGGTTATGGGTTGCCGTCGCATTTGTAATTGTAACTAAATCCGATTCATTGGATAACACAGCATTAATGCTTTCAATATCAGCTCCTCCCGAATTTTTGAGTACAACATTTAACGTGATGTTCTCGCCGGGCTCAATCAGGTTGTTTTCATTTTCGTCTTCAAAATTGTAATCTATCACATAGAGATGATGTTGCGGCATCAGGATGTTTACGTTTTTTGTAGCCGGAAGATGATTTTTTGCGGTAGCTGTAACCAAAAGCACACCGGGCGTATCCGGATTCAAATGAAAATCCGTGCTTGTACTATTTGCGTTAATTTTCCGAGAGGAAAACACCTCCGGATATCCCGTCAGCGCATTGTATTTGTATAAAGTAACGGTGCTAACCTGCGGAATGGGGTTGATGGTTACGGTGAGGACATTCTCTGTGGAATTGTCAATGGTAATGGATGAGGGTGTGGCTGAAGTGATAATAATGTTCTGAGGCGTAGCCGACCAGGTTACCATGGTAGGATCGCCGAAGAGTGTAAGAACTTTTCTATGATGAGTGTTAGAATAAGCGTCTCTTGCATTGGCAAAGGCTATGCCCATACGGTAGTGCTCTCCGTTACTTCCATATATCGACTGAAACAATTTTTTATCTTGCAGATAATAGCCATTATTAACTGTTCCTGAATTTGCCAGAATAGCAACCCCACCACCATTTGTGTTGTTGATATAATGCTCTGCAAAAGAATCCAGTGTAAATGTTCCAGATTTACAAGCCGTAGTGTACATGATCTGAAGAAAATTTCCGTTATCCAAATTATCCATGTGTTCACGGTAAATACTTTCATTGTACATACTTCCTGAAACTCCGATACCAAAGGAGCCACCATGGTCATAATGACTGACCAAATGAAACATACCAATATCCGGTTGTTTTCCTTCGCTTAAATAGTCTAAAGTTCTTTGTTTATTCAATTGTTCATCGCCCGGAAAAGGTTGAAATCCGGGTACTGTTTGAGGATCATCAAAAAGTAACCATTTCTTAAAACTGGAGTTATTTAGAAAGGTTTCATTTTTTAATTTACTATGCCATTCTTGTCCGTCTGCATCACCATTATTAATAATATTTCCATTATCATCATATATAACAGGATCAGGAGGATATTCATAATAAGCACCTAAAAACAGCATATTGTTGACATAGTTTCTTTGATTGGTGAGAATTCCATCCAATTTTTCATATTTTTTAATTTTGTTTATAAAATTTTGAGCTTCTTCCTCCGTATTTACCGCTGCTCTACCTATGTAACTATCACTTTCTGCTTCAACTCCATCACCTGAATCTTCACCAAATTTGTTATTACCATTCTGATTCCAATTGTAATTTGAATCTTCTTGTTTATACACATCACTGTAATATAAGTCAGAGGGATTGATCTCTGGACCAGAAGAAGTTGAATTATAATCAGCAAATCTTCCCGGAATAATTTCCGTATCTCCTCCCAGCAAAATAAACAGTCCGTTTCCCCAGTAGTTATGAGCCGCTTTCAGGTAGTTGCGGATCTTTTCGGCATTGTCCACTCCGGGAAATTCCGGATAGATCTGTTCTGTGGTAACCACAAGTGTGGTAAACCCTCTTTTGGTTTTGTAATTTGCCAAATCCTCAAACATAGGTTTGAGCAATTCATTTGTAATGATGATATAGTTGGGTATGTAGTTATTATAATCTGTGGGCTTCCAGCGAAGCATAGATTTATCGGTTTCCAAAGGTTCATCCAGTACCGTTTTTGCCGTCGGTTGAATGGAATTTAACAGATCCGGGTTTTCCACCCGGGAGGCCACCCAGTCTTTGTTCAAGTCATGCCGGTATTTCGTGATTTTTTCGGTTTGCTCTATCGTACCACCAGTATATTGGATGGTTATGTCTACCGTTTGGTAGAGGTACAGTCTTTTCTGTAAAGGAACATATTTAAAAGGGCAGATGTCGAGTGTAATAATGTGGTAACCCTGAGCAGATCCATCGCCTGACTTTACAACCGTAACGGCGGGATAGGGGGTGGCGGAGTTGTAAACGGCAGGGTCATGCGGCACAAATGCAGGTGTGGAAACCCAATCCTGAGGAGGCTGTGTCGGGTAGAGTAGGATGTTACCGTTTAGCAGCACTTCGCTTTGGTTGCTTACCAAGACATTGGTCACCGTACTGCCTGCCGGTAATACAAAGCTTTTTGTGAAAACCGGTAGTTGAGGTGCGCCAACCTGCGTGGTGAAAGTATTTGTTTGTTGATTTACAACAACCTTATAGGCTTGTTCGGTTGCAATCTGGTAATCCGCTACCTGCGAAGTAAAAGCATGGGATACCTGTGCGGAAACTGTGGTTGCTATGTAAAGCAACACACTGAAAATTAAATTTTTCATGATGAATTAGGTTTAGTTGATGATGATTTTTTTGGTCAGGTTTTTATTTACAGTTTTTATTGAGAGGATATATATTCCCTTGGGGAATTCGGTAGTGCTAATTTTGATGTCTTTTTCTTGTAATGAATTTGTATAAACCTGTTTTCCGGTTATGTCTGTCAATGAAATATCTGCTGTTACTGGTTTTTCAAAAGTGATGTTTAATTCGTTTAATGCTGGATTGGGATAGACTTTGATATTATCAATCAGTTCATTTTCAGAAATTTTCATGGTGTTAATACCTGTACCGTTTTTCCAAATAGAACCTAACCCGTTATGAATCCCAACAACATACCCAATATTCTCATCTGCAAAATGAATGGAAAATAAGTCATATTCAGGAAGATTCATGATAACAACAGACTCTTCGTACTGCTCAGACTGATGACGACTTACTTTTATAATTCCATATTGAGGATCACCCCAATTTAACAATTCAAGTGAAAACAGTCCCCAAATATTATCTTCATTAATAATAAAAATATCTTTTGATTCACCCCAACTCCCGTCGCTCGTTTGAACAAAATTATTTCCTCCATCAATTGTTTTGTATAGTCCATCAGAATAAAAATAACCAACATTTTCATCTAAAAATTGAAAATGAGGAAACGCCGTTAATTCTTCCCAAGTTTCACCACCATTTTCCGTTTTTAAAACCTCACCAAATCGAGTATGAACATATCCGATTCCGTTTTCAAAAAATTGTATGAGATCTATATTGTCTAATTCAATAGGAAGTGCAATCCAACTATCTCCCCCATCTTCACTCTTCATTATATAATTCTCATATGCAGAAATATAGATTATATTTTCATCAACACATGATAGTCCATGAAGGGCAAATGTTTGTCCTATGTCTTTTGGTATCCATGTTTCCCCTCCGTCCGTAGTCTTTAGAAATGTTCCGTTGCCACCAACGATATAGCCAATATCCGTAGTTGCAAACAGTATTTTACTTAAATTAGAAGTAGTTCCTGAAGTTTTTTGTTGCCATGTTTCCCCACCGTCTGTGGTTTTAAGGATAGTGCCGCTCGCACCTACGACAACCACGGTTTCGGGTGTTATGGCGTAAACATCATAAAAATAGGGTGGGTTTTCTATGCCTGTGTCAAGCTCTACCCACTGGGCTTGGGAGCTAAAAGCTAAAAGAGAAAAGATAAAAAGAGTAAAAAATGTTTTCATAATTTATAAGGTTTTTTATTGGTTGTGCTTTTAAAGGTAAGAAAAAAATGTTAAAAATATTTTTATCGTATTAAAAATCAGGTATTTATGTGTGGAATGTATTTAAAAGGGCAAATTTCGAGTGTCACGACATGATAGCCCAGACTAGTAACATCACTGCTTTTCACTACCGTTTCCTGCGGGAATGGCACAGAAGAATTATAGATTGCCGAAGCCGGCGGGACAAATGCCGGAATGGAATCCCATTCTGCCGGCTGTACCGGGTAAAGGGTTATGCCGCTGTCCAGAAGTACCTGGTCTTGATTGCTGACCGCTATATCGGTAACGGTGCTTCCGGCAGGAAGAACAAAGCTCTTCGTAAATACGGGTAGCATTGGCGCACCCTCTTCTGCGGTGAAATTATTTGTTTGCTGATTGGTCACAACTTTATACGTTTGCTCTGCTGTTACCTGAAAGTCTATAAGTTGTGAAGTAAAAGAGTGAGTGACCTGTGCAAATGTAAGTACTGCTGCAAAAAGCAGTATAACGGAAAATAGTTTTTTCATGGCTGTAAGGTTTAGTTGATAATGATTTTTTGGGAGTAATTATTTACTTTTAAAATGTATATTCCTTTTGCTATGTTCCGGACGTCTATGCTGATTTTGTTTTCTGTGAAGGATTGCGTGTAAACTTTTTTTCCTGTCATGTCGGTAAGAGATATATCAGCTTTGGCGAGCTTATCAAAATCGATGTTTAATTTACCGGAAACAGGATTGGGATATACTTTTAATTTTTCAATTAAATGTTCTTCCATACTCATAGTATTTACTCCTGTACCGTTTTTCCATATTGCCCCTTTTCCATTTTTTATCCCAACAATATAACCAGTATTTTCATTGGCAAAATGAATAGAATACATATCTATTTCATCATTATACTCCCAAGCTATTATTTCTGTGTAGGACTCAGAAGGTAAAATTTTTACGATTCCACGAGAAGAGCCATCTCCATTTAAAAGGCCCATAAGAATCCCCCAAGTAGCACCTTCCCCAACAACATAAATGTGAGAAAATAGATCTCCTTCTCCAGCTCCCAGCAATTCAAAATTATTTCCTCCATCTGTCGTCTTGTAAAGACCTGTCATATAGTAAAAACCAATGTTTTCATTTAAAAATTGAAATGGTAGAGGTATCCAAATTAATTCTTGCCAAGTTTCTCCTCCATCTTCAGTTTTAAAAAATCCTCCAGAATCTTCTCCGGCATAACCAATTTCATTATTTAAAAATTGTATTTCTCCTCCTGATAAGGGGGCAATTTCATTCCATACTCCCCCTCCATCTTCACTTTTCATCAGATTGCCACTACAAGTAATGAAAATCAGATTTTCATCTACACAGGAAAAATTATAAAAATAACAATCAGTTCCCGTATCAACAGAATTCCAGGTTTCGCCACCATCCGTTGTTTTTAAAAACGCACTTCCTGCTGCTACAGCATAGCCGATTTCAGGTGTCGGAAACTGTACTTTTCGTAGATGTTCCGTAGTGCCGGAAGGCTTCTGCACCCAGGTTTCTCCTCCGTCAGTAGTTTTAAGGATGGTGCCGTTGGCACCTACTACGACTACGATATCGGGTGTTATGGCATAAACGTCATTGAATACAGGCGGGTTTTCCATCCCTGTGTCAAGCTCTATCCACTGGGCTTTTAAGCTAAAAACTAAAAGTGAAAAGATAATAAGAGTAAAATATGTTTTCATAATCAGTAGCGTTTAAGTGTTTCTCAAATCTATAAAAAAACGTTAAAAACTCTATAAGGTATTAAAAAAAAAACAGGAAAAATCCTGTGTGAAAATGCGGAAAAACCCTCTTTGATCTTTTAAATATCTTTAATATAGAATCCTCTGCTTTTTTAGCTTCATTTCAATTTTCTCTATTCTCAAACATAATTTGTAAATTAGCTAATCCAAAAACACGCAAAAATGACTTACGAAGAAAATGAAGTATTGAGGCGCTTGCCGGAACATTTAAAACAGTTTATCAATGACCAGCATTATGAATCCTATACGCCCATCGATCAGGCGGTATGGCGGTATGTGATGCGTAAAAATGTCGATTATCTGAAAAAAGTGGCGCATGGCAGCTATGTGGACGGACTTCAAAAAACAGGAATTTCTACCGAAACCATTCCCAGTATGTACGGGATGAACCGGATTTTAAAAGACATCGGCTGGGCGGCGGTTGCCGTGGACGGATTCATTCCACCGACGGCTTTTATGGAATTTCAGGCGTACAACGTTCTGGTAATTGCGCAGGACATTCGTCAGATTCAAAACATCGAATATACACCGGCTCCGGACATCATCCATGAATCGGCCGGACATGCACCGATTATTGCCAATCCTGAATACGCCGAATACCTTCGTCGTTTCGGGGAAATAGGAAGTAAGGCAATTTCCTCGGCTTTGGATTATGAAATGTACGAAGCCATTCGCCATTTGTCCATCGTGAAAGAAGACCGCGAAAGCGATCCCAAAGTCATCGACCGGGCGGAGGAAAAGGTTTTGGATCTGCAAAATTCGATGACCGAACTTTCCGAAATGGCCAAAATCAGAAACCTGCATTGGTGGACGGTAGAATATGGTTTGATCGGCGATTTGAAAAATCCTAAAATTTACGGAGCAGGATTGTTGTCTTCTATCGGAGAAAGCAAATGGTGCATGACGGATGAAGTGAAAAAATTAGCTTACGATATTTCGGCTGCCGATGTGAATTTTGACATAACCAAACCTCAGCCGCAATTGTTTGTGACACCTGATTTTGCGCATCTGAATTTCGTTTTGGAACAATTTGCCAATCAGATGGGATTGCGCACAGGCGGAACGGAAGGCGTAAAGCAATTGATCGAATCCAAAAATCTGGGAACGATCGAATATAATACCGGAATTCAGGTTTCAGGTGTTTTCAAACGCGTGATTACCGACAGTCATGATAATCCGGTTTATATCCAAACTGAAGGGCCGACGGCACTTGCGTACCACGAATATGAACTCATCGGGCACGGAACCAATTATCATGCAGATGGATTTGGTTCGCCGGTAGGCAAATTAAAAAACATCAACATCGCCATCGAAAATATGTCGCCATTTGATTTGGAAGCGTATAAAATCAAAGAAGGTGAAATGACCAAATTGGAATTTGAAGGTGGAATAACCGTGGAGGGCGAAGTCATTACCGGAACCCGAAACCGAAAAGGAAAAGTGCTGATCGTTTCGTTTAAAAATTGTACGGTCAAACATCATGACGAAATATTGTTTCATCCGGATTGGGGAGTGTATGACATGGCGATTGGAAAATCCATCGTTTCGGCTTATGCCGGACCGGCCGATTTTACTTCATTTAACATGGTTACACATGAATTGGAAACAAAAGTGAAGAAAACGGAAATCGATCCCAAAGAACAAAAACGCAGAGAATTGTACACAGAAGTAAAAGGAATGCGGGAAAATAATTGGGTGAAAGAAGAAAAATTATCCGAAATTTTTCAGATTCTGAAATCGGATTATCCGACCGAATGGTTGCTTCCGGTAGAAATCTACGAATTGGCATTTCTCAACAAATTCCCTTTGCAGCAAAAGATCAAAGACTATTTACTACAAATGATTGCGCAGCAAAAAGAAGTTGCCCATCTGATCGAAGACGGGATTTGGCTTTCGGAAAATCAGGTTATGACAAACGAACCAGTTTCTTCGACAACAAATCCGTAATCAGTCCGCCCAGCCAGGAAGAGAAAAACAGAACGGGTAGGATGGAAAGTTCGTACCAAGTCGGATGATTGGGCGTAAAAATCACATCTCCCATAGCGATGAGAAATAAAATAAAACCTACAAAAACGGCATAAGCTTTTTTGGCTCTTGGGACAATCAATGCGGTTACCAATCCGCCAAATATGGCACCAATTCCTTCCGAGAGCAAAAGCATCAGAAAGAATTCGTCTCTGACTTCAGGTGTTCGGGCAGCGTATTTGATGACGCGATTCCAGTGTTCATACGGGAAGCGGGAATAATCATATTCGATCCAGTTGTCGTTCAGCGTAATACCAAATGTGATGATAACCAGTGCAACAGCTAATCCCAATATGACGGCCAGAAAATTGCGTAGAAATGTACCCATGATTAAAGGTGAGCGATCATTGAAATTTCAACATTGACATCTTTTGGTAATTTGGCAACTTGAACGGTTTCACGTGCAGGATAGTTTCCTTCTTCAAAATAAGAAGCATAGATTTCGTTTACGACTGCAAAATCATCCATACTTTTAAGGAAAATGGAAGTTTTAATGGCATTTGAAAAATGGCTTCCGGCCTCTTCCAGTATGGCTTTTAGGTTTTTCATCACTTGATGGGTTTCTTCTGCAACGCCGCCCGATACGATTTCACCGGTCTGGGGATTGGCAGGAATTTGCCCGGAAATAAACAGGAATTTATCAAAAGAAATGGCTTGACTATAGGGGCCAATGGCCTGTGGAGCATTCGGTGTGTTGATTTGTTTTTTCATCTGTACTTTGCGTTGTTTTATTTGTCAGATGGAATGCCTGTTCATTTTTAAATAATTCATAAATGCATGACAGACATTTCATTTTGCAAATATATTGAAGTTTCCATTATTCAAACTTAATTCTTGACCAATCTGCAAAGAGAAATAGAGTTGAGCCGTAATCAATTCCAATTGAATGGTTTAAAATATATATATTTTTGTACCTTCGATTTAAAATAACAACACACATGAAATTTAGAATTTATCAAATTTCAATACTATTGATTGCTTCATTTTTAGTATTGAATTGTTCGTCTGATGACGGTGGTTCCGAACCAGATCCATCTGGTGAATGGGGATCTGTTCAAATAAAATTTGATAACCGTTTTGAAGGATTAAGCCCGATAATATTAAATAATACGGTTCAAACTTCTTCCAGCGGACAAAAACACCAATTTTCCACCTTGAAATACATAGTGAGCAATTTTACATTGACCAATTCGGAAGGAGTCAATTATACATTCCATTTAAATGATCCTGACAAAGGGGCATTTATCGTAGATCAAAGCGATGCCAACTTTAACAATGAAGTGACGTTGGAATTGGATTCGATTCCGGCAGGTGTTTATACAAAAGTGAAATTTGGTTTAGGAATAAGTCAGGATGCTTATTTGCTGGGTGGAGAAAGTCAGGGATTATTTTGGGCTGAAGCAGGAAATGAAGGAATGAATTGGTCATGGGCTGCCGGATATGTTTTTGTGAAATTGGAAGGATTATATGGAACGGAAGGGCTGGATACCAATTTTATAAATCACACAGGAAACGTGGGAAATGTATCTGAAAACGGAATGCCTGATTTATATCGTGAAATTGAATTGAACTTTCCAACACTTATGGAAGTATCCCCTCAATCCTTTCCGGGTATTCATATTATTGCAGATTTGAATCAGTTTCTTAGCGGCGAAACAGCTATAATTTTGGATCCAACCAATCATGAAGCGATGGGATCCTCTGAACATTTGGTGACTGTTACCAATAATTTGAGTCATATGTTTAGCGTTTCACACATTCACAATTAGAAAAAATTATAGAAATGAAACCCTGTGCATTTTTTAAGAAAAGCAACTGTGGGTGGATAAGCCTTTTTTGTTTATTCCTGATTTTTTCTTGTGATGAGGATGCGGAAACCGGCACACCGGTAGATGAGGTCGTAGTCCTGTCTTTTCCAAATTATTTTCCTGAATTCACCTATCAAACAACCCCATTGACTAAAAATAAAATTGCGCTGGGGAAAAAATTATTTTACGAAGGAAAATTGTCCGGAAACAATACGATTTCTTGTGGATTTTGTCACATTCAGGAATTTGCATTTACGCACCATGGTCATAGCATCAGTCATGGAATATACGACCGAATGGGAATCAGAAATGCTCCGCCGCTCCAAAATTTGGCCTTTTTAAACCGATTTATGTGGGATGGTGTGATTCACGAACTGAATAATCAACCGATAAGCCCGATTACAGCATTTGAAGAAATGGATTCTAATTTTCCGGATATCATTCAAAAATTGAGTGAAATGGAAGAATACAGAAATATGTTTCGTGCAGCCTATGGAGATGAACAAATAAATAGCGACAGAATCTTGATGGCTTTGGGAGGATTTTTGGCGACCATGATTTCCGACCAATCCAAATTTGATCAATACCGAAAAGGTCAAATAACCCTGACTGAAGCCGAAAATAACGGAAGAATTATCTTCGAGCAAAAATGCAGTACCTGCCACAGCGGAGCTCTTCAAACAGATGAATCTTTCCGGAATACAGGTTTGTTTTTTAACGCGGAATTGGCCGATGCCGGACGTTACAGAGTGACACTAAACCCCGAAGATTCGATGAAATTCAGGGTGCCGAGTTTACGGAACATTTCCCTCACGTCACCTTATATGCATGACGGGAGATTCCTTTCACTCGAAGCTGTTTTGGATTTTTATTCCGACGGTGTAGAGGACAACCCGCGTTTGGATCCTTTGCTTCGGAACGGAGATGTAATCGGAATCCCTTTGACCGACCAGGAAAAACAGGATTTGATTCAGTTTTTATCAACCTTAACAGATGAAGAATTTATTGTCAATCCTGACTTTGCAGAATTTTAAAAGCCATGAATATTAATTGTATAATTATTTGAAGTTCATTAACTTTCATCCCTTAAAAATTTAATTAACACATACAAAATGAAAAAAATATTTTTACTTATTACAATTGGAGTAAATGCCATTAACCTTATGGGACAAACCCCATGTGTGAACGGCTTTGCAGGGCAATATCCTTGTGAGGGCTATGACTTAATGGCCCATATGTCTGCGGCAGAACTCACAGGGGATCCTAATGCCTCGGGAAATGATTCCTGGGGTTGGACAGACCCGGATACAGGTAAAGAATATGCCATCATAGGGCTTTCTACCTGTGCAGCTTTTGTGGACATTTCAGATCCTGTAAACCCGGTATATGTAGGAAGGGTAGAAACTGAAACCTTTCCCAGTTTATGGAGATCCATAAGGGTTTATAATAACCATGTATTTATAGTTGCAGATGCCGCAGGAGATCATGGTATGCAGGTATTTGACCTGAAAAGATTAAGAAACGTTACCACGCCACAGGTATTTGAAAGAGATGCCTGGTTTCCGAACGTGGGAAGTTGTCATACGATTACAATCGATGAAACCAGACCCTATGCATATTTAATGGGTTGTGATTCCTATAACGGAGGTCCTGTTTTTGTGGACATCTCAAATCCTCTGAATCCGACAGGAGTGGGTGGATACGGCAACAGCGGTTATACACATGACGGACAAATTGTTACTTATACAGGTCCTGACACAGATTATACGGGAAAAGACATTTTTATAGGATGCAATGGAAGTTTCGGCAGCAACAATAAAGTGGTATTTTTGGATGTAACCGATAAATCCAATCCTATTCTTATTTCAGAACTTACCTATGATAATCCGGGATACACGCATCAGGGATGGTTAACGGAAGATCAACATTATTATCTTTTGGGGGATGAGCTGGATGAAATGGATTATGGCTTCAATTCAAAAACATTTGTGATGGACGTTCATGATCTGGATAACCCATCGGTACTGTCAGAATATTACGGACCAACAGAAGCAATCGATCACAATGGATTTATAAAAGGAAATAATTTCTATTTGGCAAACTATACGGCAGGGATCAGAATCATCGATATAACAAATGTTGCCGACCCCAATAATGCGATGACGGAAGTCGGATATTTTGACACCTTTCCCCAAAATAATATTGCAGAATTTGATGGTGTGTGGAGTTTATATCCGTTTTTTGAAAGTGGAAATATCGTAATCAGCGATATTTCGGGCGGATTTTTTTTAGTGAAAAAAAGTGAAACTATGGGCGTTGCAGACATGAATTTGGGAGGTTTCAGCATATACCCAAATCCGGCAACTACTTTTGCAAAAATCATAGCCGATAAAAACGCACAAATTGAAAGTGTAAAAGTTTACAGTCTTTTGGGGCAGGAATTATTTTCCCAAAACCAATTGAACCAAAAAGAATTCACTTTGCCAGTCAATTCCTTGGCAAAAGGAGTTTATGTAGTGAAAGTTAACGATTCAGTTACCAAAAAATTGATCGTACGCTAATGGTCAAAAACAAAAAAATGAAACTATTTTTAAAATTATTGTTGCCGGGTTTGGTGATCTGGAGCTGTTCCAATGATGACGGACAATCTGCCGGTGGCGAATTTGAAAACGAAATTGATTTCGCCCAAACCTTGGGCGGCTCAAAAAATGACGACGCAAAAGCCATTATCAACACGCTCGACGGAGGTTATGCCATTTTGGGTTCTACCCAAAGCATGGATGGGGATATCACCGACAAAACCGATGAAAGCTATGATTTTTGGTTGATTAAATTTGACAGTCAGGACAGTGTACAGTGGAGCAAAACCTATGGCGGAAGCCAGAATGATCATGGTTTTGATTTGGTTCAGTCTGCAGACGGCGGATTTGCCGTTTTGGGTTATAGCCAGAGCAGTGATGGAGATGTAAGTGAAAATGCGGGTATGTCTGATTATTGGATTGCCAAACTGGATGCTGAAGGTAATTTACTTTGGGAGAAATCTTACGGATATGTAGGAGGTGATGCCGGAATGGTGCTAACCCCCACGCATGACGGAGGTTATCTGTTGACCGGGATTTTGGACGCATTCGCATCAGGAGGGGAAGGTAATACAGGTAAACACCC
This sequence comes from Moheibacter lacus, assembly GCA_040392505.1. Classification (GTDB taxonomy): domain Bacteria; phylum Bacteroidota; class Bacteroidia; order Flavobacteriales; family Weeksellaceae; genus Moheibacter; species Moheibacter lacus_A. The sequence goes on from JBEBVY010000023.1 coordinate 20,038, forward strand.
CGGTGGAAATTATTGGATGATCAAACTGGATGCCCAGGGAAATAAAGAGTGGAGCCGCCATTACGGAGGATTTTTTACCGACACGGCATATGGAGCTGTTCAAACCGATGATCATGGATTTATCATCGTTGGTTCATCTGATAGTTATGAAGTGGAATTGTTTCACAACAAAGGAACCTATGATTTCTGGGTCATCAAAATTGACCAAAACGGTGAATTGGTTTGGACTAAAAACTTCGGTGGATCAGGAATAGATGAAGCAAGAAGCATTACAGACTCAGGTGATGGAAATTTTATCATCGTAGGAGATACAAGAAGCAGTGATCAGGATGTGCCGGAAAATAACGGTTCTGCCGATTTATGGATGATAAAAATGAGTCCAAACGGAGAAATCCTTTGGAGTAAAGTATATGGCGGAAGTGGATTTGATGTAGGTCGTTCTGTGATGCGAACTTCTGACAACGGCTATTTGATTTCAGGGAGCTCAAAAAGTGGAGACGGAGATGTAGGACTAAATCAAGGATCCAATGACGCCTGGATTTTAAAAACCGATTCAAACGGCGATTTGTTATGGCAGAAACCGGTAGGCGGTTCCCAATTGGATTTTGCATTTGATGCGATTCAAAAACCGGACAATACCATAGTGGCCGTTGGGAGTTCGGCCAGTAGCAATGGCGATATTGCTGCCAATAAAGGTTTGGATGATTTGTTAATCATTAAGCTTAAATAACTTTATTATAATCATGGAAAAGCCGGAATTGAAACGTTCCGGCTTGATCTGAGTTCGATATAATATATTTATATCTGTCTGATTAATTGATATTTAAAATTTTAAACATTAAATATTATTAGGACTGATCAATTTGTTTGAAATTTATTAAGACATCATGAATGATTTAAGATGGCTTTACTCAACTTGTTGATACTCAATAAATCTTAATGTGGTTATCTACAATTTATTACCGATTCGTCTAAAGCAAAATTCAAATAATTCTGAATGTTTTTAAATGGAGCTCAGGTTATTTAGCGAATTTCTAAAGTCTCAAGTCTCAAGTCTCAAGTCTAAAGTCTCAAGTCTAAATTCTAGAAATTAGCATTTCTTAATTGAGTAGAAGCATTTTGGTCGTATTTCACGGCATCTTTCAGGATATTGGCTTTGATCCCGATAAAGAAATCCCAGGTTTTATATCGCCCAAAAGGAACCCATGAAAAGGAGATATTAAAACTTCTCAGATCACGGTTAAACGAAATCCGCGCTTGCGAAAATTCCTTGGTTCGGAAATCATAAGAAGTAGAAGTACTTAAACTCCAGAAAGGCGAAGGCGAAACAGAAGCATTCACGGCTAAAACGGTCGAATGCGTGCCTTCACGACTATCTCCCCTGTTATAATTATGCGTGAAATTCAATCCCAATTTCCATGGAATCGTAAAATGCGCATAGTCATAATCATCAAAATAGAAATTCTCATTCCGGACTTCTCCTCGTTTATTGTATTTTTTATCGTCAATATTGCCGCCGCCAAATGTTTTATTGTCAAAATTATATCCGAAATTGATGCTGTAACTGCTCAATCGGAATGCTCCGAATTCGTTAATGGGCGTACCGATTTCTTCGCCTTCTTCAAACACAATTTTATAAGGATCAAATGAAGCGCGGTATTGTAAATTTAATTTTTGATTGAACAATCGGGTCATACCGGAAATGTTGATGTCCGACCAATTGAACTCGTCCACCGCCATATTATAGGAAGAAGTAATGTCCAGATATTCAAAGATTTTAATTTTGGAAAAACCGGTCGAATCGGTTTTGGAACGAACTTTCATCTCCAGATTATTTCGTAAACTGAAATTTAAAGAGGCATTTTGACCCGTTGGAGGTGCTCCGTAGTAACCACCTTCAAATCGCGAATATAAAACCTTGCGACCATCTGCACCTCTGTAATAATCATAATAACCCCATTCTTCCGTTCCAAAATCAGGTCTGTATCCTATACCGACCGTTGGGGAAATCACGTGCCGTATTCCTTTGATCAAAGCATCTTTATCATCGGGCGCTAGATAAGTCCCGTATAAATTGGTCGAAATATTCGCTCCTATATTGAAAGTCCGATAAGAATCAAATCCCTTTTGGTCCAATACGGTAACCTGTTCTTCAACCGGATCATAATATTTTTCATAGGTTTTTAAATACCAGGTTTCTTCATATCCGGCATTGAAAGTAATCGGAAAATAAGCGCCAAGCGTCATGCCTGTATTCAAATCTACTCTGTGACGCGCGCCATTTTTGGCCTCATCCCACATACGGCTTGTAAACAAATCATCTTCCGTAGTATTGATGCTGTTTACGACATTCAGATTATAACCCACCGCCAAATTCTTTAGCAATCCTTTTTTACTGCCAACTTTTGGAGCAAATGGATAAATACGGCTCATGTTAAACGTCAGTTGCGGCAACATGAACTGCATCACGCCGGTATTAAAATTCGAATTATTGGAAGCCGTCATCGCCAAACTAAATGGTGAGTTCGGGAAAGTTTTATTGACCGAAATAGACGAACTACTGTTGTTCTGGTACACATTTCCATTGATGATGTTTCCGTTATTGATTCCTTCTCTGAAGTAGCGGGAACTTTGGTAATTGATGCTGGCATTAAAAATCAGATTGGGATTGGCTTTCGGGTCCTGGGAATGTCTCCAGTTCAACGAGTACAATTTGGTTTTGGAATAATTGTCCAAACCTTTTATGCCCGTAATTCTATTTTGATAATCCAAACCAAAACTGCCGTTGAACCTGTATCTTTTCCTATAGGTAGAATTGGCACGAACACCCCAACTTCCTTTGGTATAAATATCTCCCAAAATGGATAAATCCAAATATTCGCCAATCGGCAAATAAAAGCCCAAACCTTCCAGAAAGAATCCCACGTCGTTTCGCTCCCCAAACGATGGGATGATGATGCCGGCAGAACGTGTATCACCCATAGGCAAATAAGCAAATGGAAGAGTGAGCGGAGTGGGAACATCATAAATACGCATATTGATCGGCCCCGTAACCATCGCTTTGTTTTTCCCGTCGATGTATTTGGCAGTTTGCGTTCGGAGTACATAATCGGGATCGTCTGTTTTTTTCTCGATGAAATAAGTATCGGTCGTATAATCTGCTCCGCGCACATACATCGTGCTGTCATTGGCTCTTTTTACACGATCCCCGATGAGTACACCTTCGCCTTCCACCATCCGGACATTATAAGCTACTCCGACTTTTGTTTTAAAATTTATTTTGAAACTGTGTTGTTCATATTCCGTTCCACCTTGTTTAAAAATAGTGGGCTCTGTAATCATGCCGAGTGAATCTCTTTTTCCGTCTGCATAAACATCTCCGGTCTCCCAATTGATTTCAATATAATCCGCACGGATTTCCATATCGGTATATTGGACGATGGCATTTCGCAGCAAATAACTCATCTTTTTACGCCATTCATGAATCTGGTCATCGGAATTATACACCAAAATGTCTTCCAATCGTTCTTCCCGAACGGTATCAATTTTGATAGTATCTACCACAGTTAAAGCAGAATCGGTCTCACCCGGAGTCTCGGGATCAACTTGCGAAAATGCCTTACTGTTGAAAAGCAGTAGAAAAAATAATGCAAATAGATATTTAAAAAATCTTTTATGCAAACTAATAAACTTATTTTTGCGCTAAATCGTGTCAAAAGTAATCAAAAATTGTGGCTGAATAATGAGAATATCAAGGATTAACAAACAAATTTTATTATCATTTCTTTTCATAGTATTTCTGAGTATCCCCCTGCAAGCTCAAAAAAAGCAAAGTTTTACGATCGTAATTGATGCCGGGCATGGCGGGAAGGATTCAGGAGCAAGAGGAGTTGTGGAAGATGAAAAACACATTGTGCTGGATGTGGCCACGAGATTGGGAAAATTAATCGAACAAAAACATCAAGATGTTAAAGTCATCTATACTAGGAAAACAGATGTTTTCTTGGAATTGTGGGAACGTACCCAAATCGCCAATCATAATCACGCCAATTTGTTTATTTCCATACATTGTAATTCTGCATCCAACCGCAGTGCTTACGGTACCGAAACTTTCGTGATGGGATTGGGACGCAGTGGTGAAACCATGGATGTTGCCAAACGAGAGAACAGCGTGATTTTACTCGAGGACAACCAGGAGAAATACCAGAAATTTGATCCGAACGATCCGGAAGCAGTCATCGCATTTGATATTATGTTTTCGGCGTTTAAAGACCAAAGTTTGGATTATGCAAGATTAGTAGAAGAAGAATTTGTGAAAAACGGACGTTCCAGCCGTGGAGTGAAACAAGCCAATTTTCATGTTTTACGCACCAATGCTTCTCCGTCGGTTTTAGTCGAACTCGGATTTATTTCTAATCAGGACGAAGGAAACTTTTTAGGGTCGGAATATGGGAAACAAAAAGCAGCAGAAAGCTTATTTACCGCTTTTGAAAAATTTAAAAAGGAATATGACCGCAAAACCCTTCCTCAAGAAGAAGAAAAACCAAAAGAAATAGAAAAACCGGTTCCGGGAAAAACGTTTAAAATTCAAATTTTGGTTTCCAAAAATAAATACGGACCAAGCGCCAAACAACTCAACGGACTAACCGGAGTGGAAGTGGTACAGGTGGGAGATCTATATAAATATTATTACGGAAATACCAATTTGGCTTCAGAGCGGGATGAATTGCTCGCCTATGTGAAACGAAAAGGGTTTAATGATGCTTTTGTGGCCGAATTTGTAAACAATGAAAAATTACAGGGCAGCCAAAACTATCGCATTCAATTTTTAGCTTCCAATAAAAAATACCGTGACCGTGATAATAAATTTGGAGGATTGAAAAATGTACTGCGGGTTAAAAAAGGAAATATGCATCTGTATTTCTATGGTTCATCCAAAACCTATGAAGAAGCAAAAAAGGATTTGAAATTGGCGCAGGATAAAGGATTTAAATCGGCTATTATCGTCACTTTTGATGGTGAAAAGTTAATTGATGAATCGGCCAAAAAATAATCCGTAATTTTGGCAAAAAATTTTTAGAAATGAGAATCACAAAAGAAGTGAAAACGGGGTTTGTCGTGATTGTTACATTGGTAGCTTTCTATGCTTTATATAATTTTTTAAAAGGGAAAAATCTTTTTGCAGGAGGCAATACTTATTACATCAAATATGAAAACGTAAGCGGTTTGGCGCCCTCAAAACCTGTCACTGTAAGTGGTTTGCGGATAGGTCGTGTGGACGAAATCCAGATTATAGATAATGTAACTCCTATTTATTTTGTGGTAAAGATCAAATTGGACAAAGACATCTATTTCACCAAAAATACCTTAGCCGAAATCTATGAACCCGGGCTTATGTCAGGGGCAGAAGTTCGTTTGCTGTTGGATTACCAAGGACCAAAAGCCGAAAGTGGTGATACGCTGCGCGGTATGGTAAAATCTTCATTGACAGATGTTTTTTCAAAAGAATTAGGTCCGACCAAACAAAAATTGGATTCGCTGTTGGTCACTTTTAACTCAACCATGGGAAGCGTGGACAAAGTACTGGATGAAGAAAATCGGCAAACACTTAAGCAAGTGCTGAAAAGTTTGGATGGTACCTTGGTTTCATTTGGGCACACATCCCAGTCGTTGACCAAAACTTCTGATGAAGCCAATCGGATGATTGCCAATAATAACGAACAATTAAAAGCGACTTTGGCTTCTGCCGAACAAACCATGGATAAATTTGGGATGGTTGCTACGAAATTCAATAATTTAGAATTAGAAAAAATTATTAAAAATTTTGAAGAAGCTTCTGTTAAATTAAATGCGACTCTTGACAATATAAATAATAGCGAAGGCACGCTGGGAGCGATAATGAACGACCGAGAACTCTATGACAACCTCACCAGAACTTCCAAAACCCTTGACGAACTTTTGGCCGATTTAAAGGAGAATCCTAACCGATACGTACAATTTTCTATCTTTGGCAAAAAGCAGTCGCCACCCAAAAAAGAATAGTTTATGCAATACATAGACAACATCATTTTTGTCATTCTTTTGATCATTGCGGTTTGGTTTTTCAGCCGGAACGTCAAAAAACTCATTCGGAATATAAAATTGGGAAAACCCATCACCCGTTTTGACCATCCCGCAGAGCGTTGGAAAACGGTGTTCCGGGTAGCACTCGGACAAGGAAAAATGGGCGTTCGTCCTATTCCTGCCATCTTGCACGGATTTGTTTATATCGGGTTTTTGTTGATCAACATCGAAGTGATGGAAATCCTTATCGACGGGATTTTCGGAACCCATCGTATTTTCGGGTTTTTAAGCGGATTTTATAAAGGAATGATTGGCTTTTTTGAAGTTCTCGCTTTATTGACCATGATTTCATGTATCATTTTCCTGATCAGAAGAAACATCATCCATGTCAAACGTTTCCTGAATCCGGAGATGAAAGGCTGGCCCAAAAGTGATGCCAACTATATTTTGTATATGGAAATTGCGTTTATGGTGGCTTTGTTGACGATGAACGGTGCCGATACCGCTTTGCAAAAATTGGGTGCGGAACATTATTCCCAAACCGGAAGTTTTTTCATCAGTGGATGGTTGACCGAACCTTTTTTAAGTGGTTTGAGCGAATCCAGTCTGATTTTGATTGAAAGAATTTGCTGGTGGTTTCACATCGTCGGAATACTATTCTTTTTGAATTATTTGTACTATTCCAAACATTTACACATCATTCTGGCATTTCCCAATACTTATTTCTCCAAATTGGTTCCAAAAGGTGAATTTAACAATTTACAATCGGTGACCAATGAAGTAAAACTGATGATGGATCCCAATGCCGACCCGTTTGCGGCTCCAGCAGAAGGAACCGAAGTTGCAGAGCCGGAAACATTTGGAGCCAAAGATATCTTTGATTTGAACAGTGTGCAATTATTAAACGCTTACACCTGTACGGAATGTGGTCGTTGTACTTCTGAGTGTCCCGCCAACATCACCGGGAAAAAATTGTCACCGCGTAAAATCATGATGGATACCCGTGATCGGTTGGAAGATGTGAGTAAAATCATCGATGAAAAAGGAAAATGGGTGGACGACGGCAAAACCCTGATAAACGATTATATTTCAGCCGAAGAACTCTGGGCATGTACCACTTGTAATGCCTGTACACAAGCCTGCCCGATTAACATCGATCCGCTTTCCATTATCATTGATTTGAGAAGATATTTGGTGATGGAACAATCGGCAGCACCACAAGAATTGAACCTGATGATGTCCAACATCGAGAACAACAGTGCTCCTTGGCAGTTCAATCAGCAGGATCGTCTGAATTGGGCAGAATAAACTGCCGAATTTCAATCAAATTCTAATTTGTTTATAAAATTTTAAATTATTCATCTAAACGATTGAGGCTGTTAATGGCAATCTGTTATTTTTGCGAAATATTTGAAATACTAACTCTTAGGAAATGAATCAGGAAGAAGTTGAAAAATTATTACGACAAAAATTGGACAAAGGCGAACATATCAGCCCTGTTTTGCCGGAAGGAATTAAAAATTACCTGATCGATATAGACGGAACGATTTGCGACGATATCCCAAACGAAGAGCCGGAAAGGATGTTGACGGCAGAATTGTATCCTGATGCTTTGGTTACGCTCAACAAATGGCACGACGAGGGGCATATCATTTATTTTTTTACTTCCAGAACGGAATCGCACCGTGAATTCACAGAAATCTGGTTGAAAAAACACGGATTCAAATACCATGGAATCCTTTTCGGGAAACCGCGTGGTGGAAATTATCACTGGATTGACAATCATTTGGTAAAAGCAACGCGCTACAAAGGAAAATTTACCGATTTGATCGAAAAAGAAGTTACAATAGAGGTTTTTGATGATGATTCGGGTTTGTAGCTTCCAACTAACCGCGTTTTCTTATTTATATTATTTCCAAATTTCAGGTAGATTGAGAATTGAAAGCTTATTGGCATCTTCAAATCCTCAATAAATTAGAAATTTTCATACTTTTGGTTCAAACTTTTTACATGGCAGATTTACAGGTAAAAACGATGGCACAGTACATGGCAGAAGGCCGTCAACCCGAAGTTTTATTTTGGGTAGGTTGTGCCGGAAGCTTTGATGACAGAGCCAAAAAAATCACAAGAGCGTTTGTGAAAATCCTCAATAAAGTCGGGATTGAATTTGCAGTCTTGGGAACGGAAGAGGGCTGTACCGGAGACCCGGCCAAACGTGCCGGTAACGAATTCGTGTTCCAAATGCAAGCCATGATGAACATCGAAGTCCTGAATGCCTACGAAATCAAAACCATCGTCACGACTTGTCCGCATTGTTTCAATACATTGAAAAACGAATATCCGTCGCTGGGTGGGAATTATGAAGTATTGCACCATTCGCAGTATTTACAAAAACTCATCAACGAAGGAAAATTGACCATCGAAGGAAATCAACCTTTTAAAGGAAGAAGAATCACCTTTCACGACCCATGTTATCTGGGAAGAGGAAATAATGTCTATGAAGCTCCGCGTACGCTGATTGAAAAACTGGATGCCGAATTGGTCGAAATGAAACGTTGCAGGACGCGTGGTTTATGCTGTGGAGCAGGAGGAGCGCAGATGTTCAAAGAACCCGAACCGGGAAATAAAGACATCAATGTCGAACGCACAGAAGAAGCACTTGAAACCCAACCCGAAATCATCGCTACCGGTTGTCCGTTTTGTAATACCATGATGACCGACGGAGTGAAAAATAAAAATAAAGAAACCGAAGTGCTGGTAAAAGACTTGGCAGAATTGATCGCTGAAGCGCAGGATTTGTAGGAATTTGATTTGATCCATTTTTCAGATAATTCAATAAAATAATTTCTAAATTTGTTCAAATGAATGTTCAGGCTGAAAAATATAAATTAATCGAATGGATAACTTCGTTGGAAGATATTTCAGTGATTAAGTTGTTGAAATCTATTCAACGGAAAAACACGATGAGTCACCCGGAATTTTCACAAGAAGAAAAACAATTGATTTTGCAATTCTTGGAACAGAGTGAAATCGACATTCTCAATGGAAACGTTCACTCACATGATCAGGTGATGGAGGAAGTCCGTGAACGATATGGAATCAAAAAATAAAATCATTTGGACAAAATCTGCCAAAATCAGTTTTACCGACATACTTGACTTTTTACAATTCACCTGGGGGCAAAAACAAGTAGATGATTTTTATAATTTAACAGACAAAGTCATTGAACGCATATCGAAAAATCCCTTTCAGTTTTCTCTTTATGACGATTCAAAGGAAGTTCGCAGAGCATTGGTTCACAAAAATGTAAGTTTGTTCTTTAAAATGAACGCCGAGGAAGACAGAATTTTTCTGATGTTGTTTTTTGATAATCGCCAAAAACCGGTACAGTTTAAATCTTAATAAAAGTCTTTTCAGCAGATTTTCCCGATATTTGTATTTTAAATTATCAGAAAATGAATTTACCACAAAACGCCAAAATATGGATTTTTCAATCCACCCGAAATTTTAACGCCGAAGAAATAACCGAAATCGAAACCAAGCTTGATGCATTTATGCAGGAATGGAATGCACATGGAGCAAAACTAACGGCAGCTTATGCCATTCCGTATGATCGATTTATTGTATTGGCGGTGGATGAAAATGTGGAAATGGCGTCGGGTTGTTCCATCGATAGCATGACAAGAGTAATCAAATCTTTAGAAGAAAAATATAATTTTGGTTTATTGAACCGCATGTTGGTTTCCTATCAGTTGGACGGAGAAATTTTCACCCTGCCTTTAAGCGAATTCAAACAAAAAGTAAAAAACAACGAAATTCCCGAAGAGGCAAGCGTTTTCCACAACGGAATTACCAATTTGGGAGAATTTGAAGAAGGATGGGAATTACCCCTTTCAGAAAGTTGGGTGGGTAGTTTGCTCAATGTGAACCCTGCTTCTTGAATTTCGATTTCATTTCGTCCTGATTGAATTCAAAAAATAATTACATTTACATTCATAATTTAAACTTAAACAGGTGAAATGTCTGTGGCATTCCATCTGACCATTACTAACAAAAAAATAAAACACAGATGAAAAAAGGTTGTTTAATCGGTGGAATTGTAGGTCTTTTGGCTTTGGTTATAATCGGAGTTTTATGGGGCGTCGGCATTTACAACGGAATTATCCCATTGGATAATGCTACAAAAGGACAATGGGGGAACGTGGAAACGGCATATCAGAAACGTGCTGATCTTACAGAACAATTGGTCCAAACAGTGAAAGGAGCCAAAGACTTTGAACAGGAAACATTAACGCAAGTTATCGAAGCCCGTTCAAAAGCAACTCAGACTACCATCGATCCAACCAATTTGACTCCTGAAAATATTGCCCAATTTCAACAGGCACAAGATGGACTTTCAAGTGCTTTGAGCCGATTAATGGTGGTGGTAGAGCGCTATCCGGATTTGAAATCCAATCAGAATTTCCTTTCACTTCAAACCAGTTTGGAAAGTATGGCAGATGAAATTCGATTTGAACAAAGAAAGTTCAATGATGTTGCACAGACCTACAACAATTACATTCAGAAAGTACCCAATAACATGATTGCGAATTTCGGAGGATTTGATGACAAAGGTTACTTCAAATCTTCTGAAGGAGCAGATGTAGCACCGACTATTGATTTCTCAAAATAATTAAGTTGAAAGAATTTTCTCTATCCAAAAAGGAAGAAAAAAAAATCATCAAGGCGATCCAGGAAGCCGAGCGCAATACCAGCGGAGAAATCCGGGTGCATATCGACGCTGAACCTTCCGGAAATCATCTTGATACCGCTGCTGAGGTTTTTCATTCGCTCAAAATGGATGAAACCAAAGACCGCAACGGCGTTTTATTTCATGTTTCTCCCCGGGACCATAATTTTACGGTAATTGGTGATATCGGCATCGATGAAGCTACTTCCGATGTTTTCTGGGATGAAATCAAAAAAACCGTTATCAAAAAATTTAAAAAAGGAAAATATGTAAAAGGTCTGACCCGCGGCATTGAAATGGCAGGCGAAGCTTTAAAAGACTATTTTCCTTATCAGGACGATGATAAAAACGAATTGCCGGATGAGATCAGTTGGAGTTAATATTTTTTATTTGTCGTTTTTTCTCTGGTCCGTTTTTTCCTGGGCACAGGTTTCACCCTATGATGTTACCAAAAAAGATTATGTGCCGGAAAAGAAATTGGTGCATGATTTTGGAAACATTCTGAATGCGGTGGAAAAAAGCCAACTGGAAAATAAATTGGTGGCGTATGATGATTCTACTTCGGTACAAATTCTAGTCGTAACTTTTAAAAATCTGGAGGGCTATCCCATCGAACTATTGGGCAACGAAATCGGTGAAAAATGGGGCGTAGGCCAGAAAGACACTCACAACGGAATTGTAATTGTCGTCAGCGACGAGGATCGGAAAGTGACGCTGAGAGGAGCTTATGGAATTCAGGCAAAAATGCCGCCGACGATAGAAAAATTAATCATCGACCGGGAAATGATTCCTTCTTTCCGAAACGGGAATTATTATCAGGGACTCGATAATACTGTAAACGCCATCCAAAAACAATTAGCCGGACAATACCAGGCAAAACCCAAATCGGATTCCGGCGATGGCGACGGGATCATTGTATTTCTTTTCTTCCTGTTTATCATAATCCTTTTCATCATCATCGCAAGCAAAGGTGGTGGCGGTGGAGGAAACCGTTCCCGACGCGGATTTAACTGGGGCGATGTTATCTTTACCAGTGGCGGTGCCAGCTCATGGGGCAGCGGTGGCGGCTCATGGGGAGGAAGCAGTGGTGGAGGTTTCGGTGGCGGAGGTTTCGGCGGATTTGGTGGTGGAAGCTTCGGCGGAGGAGGTGCCAGTGGAAGTTGGTAAAAATCGAATTTCGTTTTTCGAAGCTCGAACTTCGAAACCTCAAAACAAGTTATTCACAACAAAAAATTATCTTTGTTCCATGACAGATTTGAACGCCATTTTTTCAGCGCAACGTTTAGGGATCAACCACACAAAAGATACAAGAAGCGAATATCAGCGCGATTTTGACCGTATCATCTTTTCATCTGCTTTTCGCAGATTACAAAATAAAACCCAGGTTTTTCCTTTGCCGGGAAGTGTTTTTGTGCACAATCGTTTGACACATTCGCTGGAAGTGGCATCGGTAGGACGTTCACTGGGAAGTTTGGCGGGAGAATTCATCGTGAAAAAGTTCAAAGATGAATTGGAAAAAGATGCCAAACAGTTTTACCGTCATAATTTGTACAACGTGATTTCATCGGCTTGTTTGTGTCATGACATCGGAAATCCTGCTTTCGGGCATTCGGGTGAGGATGCGATTGCTTCTTATTTCGAGCGAAATGAATCTTCTTTGAAAAATAAATTTTCCGATAAAGAATGGGCCGATTTTATTCATTTCGAAGGAAATGCAAATGCCATAAGAATTCTTACCCACAAACAAACCGGAAAATCAGAATCTGCTTTGAGTTTAACTTTTGCCACGATGGCCGCAATTGCGAAATATCCTTGTGAATCTACTGCCCGGGACAAAAAATTGCTGCATAGAAAGAAGTTTGGGTTTTTTCAGTCGGAAAAAGAAGAATTTCAAAAAATAGCTTCCGAAACCCAAATGTTTCAGGAGTCAACTGTTCCGCTGATTTATAAACGGCATCCTTTTGTTTGGCTGGTGGAAGCGGCAGACGATATTTGTTATAACATCATTGATTTGGAAGATTCGCATCGGTTGGGAATCATCGACCATGATAAATGCAAGGATTTGTTGTTGGAGTTAATTGCCTCGTTTGATCCAAAAGGCATCGATAAAGTAAAGTCAAGGTTGGAAAATATTTCGGACCGAAATGAGAAAATTTCTTATCTGCGGGCGAAATCCATCGGACAATTGATTCGCGAAGCAGCAACAGCATACGGTGAGAGATTTGAAGAAATTCTGGAAGGAAAATTGGAAATTCCTTTGTTGGATTGTGTCAAACAGAAAAATGAAAATTCAGCCAAAGTGCTAAAGGAAATTGAAGCATTTTCGATTGAATTCATTTATAATCATCATTCGGTAGTGGAAATTGAAAATGCGGGTTACAACGTGATGTACGAATTGCTTTCTCATTTTGCCGAACCGATTTTGAAGTCGGACAGAAGCAAATCGGAAGAAAAAGCGGTCAAACTGATACCTTTCCAATTTTTATACGAAGACGGAACGGATTATCAAAAAATCATGGGTGTTCTGGATTTTGTTTCGGGTATGACCGATAATTATGCAACGGAATTATACCGAAGAATAAAGGGAATTGAAATAGGAATGCGTAGATGAGTTGTGTGTTTAGAGTTGATGAGTTCTGAGTTTTTAGTTTTGATTTCAACACCTAACTCATAACGCTTAACTCAAAACTCATATCGCATAACTCAAAACTTAAAAACCTTATCGTCTATCGTCGGATTGATCTGAATGGAGGAGAAATGGATAACATATTCGCCACCGTCTTTAGGTTGACCGACAATTCGTGTAGCAAATTCAAGACCATTGAACTTTTTATAATCGTAATAAAATAATTTCTCGTCTTTATTTTCTTCCCAAAGCAAGGCATAATTCTGCGTGGAGAAACAATAGGTCAGTTTGTTGACGTTTTTGGTCAGTTCCACTTTATAACATTCCTTTCCGTCAGAAGTAGATTTTCCGGTGTAAACAGCCGTAAATCCTTTTTTCTGATAGTCCAGCATATCGGAATCAAATGCATCGGGCTGAT
>JBEBVY010000024.1:0-28810 GCA_040392505.1 Moheibacter lacus
CATAAATGGATTTGATGATGTTTTCCGGAAATACATCGCGAAAAAAGGCAGTGGTTTTATAAATCCAATGAACGTTTTCAGATAATGCTGCCAATTCCGCTTTATCCCCTTCCGAAATGGCGCCGGCCTTATCCGGAAGTTGGTGATGGGGGATGTTAGACATATCGATTCCTTTACCGGCTTGTGTGAAATTGATGGCTGCGAGCCCGATGAAAAGGGCAAGGGTAGTCGCCGTATAGAAGTAGACGAGCGACTTCCAGGCCATTCGGCCCACTTGTTTCAAATCTGAATGTCCTGCGATTCCATACACCAATGTTGCAAATATAATCGGTCCCACGATGGTTTTAACCAGTCTGATGAAACCTTGGCTCAATGGGTGTAAAGATTTGGCGAAATTGGGATAATCATAACCCAAAACCGCTCCTATAACAATACTGAAAAGTATCCAGGTGGTCAGCGATTTCTTTTTGATACAATAAAAAACCAAACTCAATAAGGTAATCCACCGCGCTCCAAAAAGGATTTCATTCGGAAGGACTCCGAAAATAAATTGAATCCCTACCAAAATTGAGGTAATGGAAATCAAAATAACCGGAATCAAGACATGTAATTTGCTTTTCATAGCGAAGAATTAAATAGAATATTGGGTTCTGAAAAAATTATAGTTCAACAAAAATAATCAAATGAAGATAAAATGCAATTTTGAGTAGTTTTTAGTTAGAAAGATTGAAAATATTTTTGAAATATGTTTTGAATTTCTTTGATTCCATCAGTCAAACAGGCGGGTCCGGGTTGCAGGATGATTTCAGATTTTATTTCGTATAAATGATTATTTTTCACGGCATTTATTTCTTCCCAACCTTTTCGTGCTTTCACTTTTTCCGGCTTGAATTTTTTCCCGCACCAGGAACCGATGATGATGTCGGGATTGCGTTTGATGACTTCATCGGGATTTAAAATCCGGTCTTTCCCCAAACCTTTATCGGTGAGTTCGGGAAAACAAAGTTCGCCACCGCAGATTTCAATTAATTCACTGACCCACCGGATAGAAGAGATCAATGGATCGTTCCATTCTTCAAAAAAAACTTTGGGTTGATACGGAAAACTTTCTGCTTCTTTTTTTGCTGATTCTAAATTCCGGATGTATTGTTCCACCCATTTTCTCCCTTCTATTTCATTCCCGATCAGCGCACAAAATTGTAAAATCATACTTAAAGTTTCTTTTACGCTTCGATGGTTAAATATGAAAACATTGATGCCGTTTTTGATTAATTCTGAAGCGATGTCGCGCTGTAAATCAGAATAACCGACTACCAAATCCGGTTTCAATTCCAGAATCGCATCAAAATTTGCATCGATGAAATTGGACACTTTGGGTTTTTCTTTTCTGGCTTGTTTCGGTCTTCGGGTAAATCCGCTGATGCCGACCAAACGGTGCTGCTGGTTGATTGCGTAAAGAATTTCAGTTCCTTCTTCGGTCAGACAGATGATTCTTTGTGGAAATTTAGCTTCAAACATTGGGACAATTTAGTGAGAATTTTTTGTTTGAATTGAAATAGAATAAATTACTAACTTTCATAAAATCTCTTAAATATTGTACAGCATCTTATAGAGTACAATCTAATTCGACAAGATTCCTCACTTTTTGTGCTTCCGAACTATCCGATAGAGGTTGCTGAAAAACAATAATTTTAAAATTAGGGATAGAAAATAGTTGATAAAATTTATGAATTTGCTCGGTATAAGCTTAGCTATTTAATTAAATTTGCCGATTCATAAATAAACATGAACTGGAGAAAACTTTTACTTCCACTTTCGGGACTTTTCTGGATAGGCGTTTCCATTCGGAATTTGTTGTACAAAATGGGTTTGCTTCGTTCTCAAACCTTTAAAATTCCGGTTATCTGTGTAGGTAATTTATCGGTTGGCGGAACCGGGAAATCGCCTCATGTGATTTTGGTGGCTGATTTGATAAAAGAAGAATTGGATCTGGCGATGTTAAGCCGTGGATACGGAAGAAAAACTTCCGGATTGGTGATTGCCAATTATGGTTCGAAAGTATATGACATCGGCGATGAACCTTTGCAGTTTTTTAATCGTTTCAAAAATAAAATAGTTGTTGCCGTTTCTGAAAACAGGATAATCGGAATCAATCATTTGATTAAATATTATAAAACCCAGGGCATTTTGATGGATGACGGATTTCAGCACCGACAAGTAAAACCGGGCTATTCCATTTTGCTGACCGATTTTCATGATCTTTACACTTCCGATTATTTATTGCCCGCAGGAAATTTACGCGAACCGAGATCAGGCGCGAGAAGAGCAGATATCATCGTCGTGACCAAATGTCCCGATGCTTTTTCCGTTAAACAGCGCGATGCGATTTTAGCCAAAATAAGTCCAAGACCTCATCAAAAAGTTTATTTCTCCAAAATTGTTTATTCCAATTCTGCAATCGGTTATAGGTTTACATTGGAATCTGACGAATGGAGAGAATATGAAGTCGTTTTGGTTACGGGAATTGCCAATTCCAAACCTTTTGTGGATTTCGTAAAAGAAAGATTTAAAACGGTTCATCATCTGGAGTTTAGTGATCATCATAATTTTTCAGTGGCAGATATTCAAAAAATTGACCATCAATTGGATAAAATAAAGGCTTTGCATAAAGTAATTTTGACGACAGAAAAAGATTATATGCGTTTGAAAGACGAATCGGCATTAATTGAAAATTTATTTTATTTGCCCATTGAAGTTGAATTAAATGATTTGGACGGATTTAAAGAAAACCTATTGAATTATGTTAGAAAAAATAAAAGAAGCAGTTGAGTACATCGGTCAGTTTATGACGGAACAACCTGAATTTGTAGTGGTATTGGGTTCGGGACTGGGAAAATTACAGGATGAAGTTCAGGACAAAGTCATCATCGATTATAAAAACATCCCCAATTTTCCTCAAACGACGGTAGAAGGCCATAAAGGAAGATTGATTTACGGGAAAATAGAAGGAAAACCATTGTTGATGATGGCCGGTCGTTTTCACTATTACGAAGGTTATTCCATGCAGGAAGTTACTTTCCCCATGCGGGTTTTCAAAGGATTGGGAATAGACAAAGTGATATTGTCCAATGCCAGCGGTGGCGTTAATCCAAACTATGAAGTAGGGGATGCGGTCGTAATTTCAGATCATATCAACATGATGCCGGAGCATCCGCTTCGCGGTAAAAATATAGACGAATTGGGTCCCCGATTTGTAGATATGTCGGAAGCTTACGATAAAAAGATGCGGGAATTCGTAGTAGATTTTGGAGCTCAAAACGGAATAGAAGTAAAACAAGGCGTTTACATGGGACTGCAAGGTCCAACTTTTGAAACGCCTTCTGAATATGGTTTAGTACGAATTTTAGGTGCGGATTGCGTCGGAATGAGCACAGTTCCGGAAGTCATCGTGGCCAAACATATGGGAATGCGTGTTTTTTGTATTTCCGTGATCACCGATTTGGGAGGGCCTGAAATTGCGTTTCCGGTTTCACACGAAGACGTTTTAAATGCTGCGAACAAAGCCATGCCGAAAATTATTGTTTTGGTGAAAGGGCTGATTGCAAGCGACTTTTAAAGAATTATAAATTTTAAATGTTGAATTTTGAATGACTTAATTAGAGAAATCATTTAAAATTTAACATTCAACATTCAAAATAATAGAGAGGTGTTTGAAAAACTAAAGAAACGCTGGAACATAGAAAGCAATTTTCAATTGATTTTAATATTGATTGTATTTTCTATTACAGGTTCGGCTTCTGCCTGGGTTTCCAAACCTTTTGTAGAATTTTTTGGCCTTTCACACGAAATGATGCCCAAATGGCTGTTTACCGTTTTGCGTTTGATTTTGATTTTCCCGATTTATAACGTGCTGCTGATCATCATAGGAACCATTTTCGGACAATTTAAATTCTTTTGGGCATTTGAAAAGAAAATGTTTAGTAGATTTATTCCACAAAAAAACACCGGAACCGAAAAATCATGAAAACCAAGATTTCTTTTTTGTTTTTGTTCGCCTTGATGATTTTTTCTTTTGCACAGGAGCAAACGGAAATCCCTGAAGAACCTTTTACTTATCTGGATTTAAAAGAAGAATTTGATTTGGTGGTCGATTTTACCATGGTCAATCCGGAATGCGCTACCAAACAGCAAAATTTTTACAGTACGATCATCGGTACCACCATCATAGAAGATAAAATCGAACGAATTTCGGTTTTGGTTCCTTGTTTGGGAAATGAATTCATACAAGGTGATCTGATCACGATAAAGCCCATTAAAACGCCCAAAAAGAACATCGTTTATACCATCCGGAATTACAGAAAAGACGGTCAAGAGTTCTCAGATGTTTTGGGTTCCGAATTCCGCGCTACCTGGGGTGAAGTGCTTAAAGTGCTATAAACCAAGCAAATTATCCGGTTTTTGTTAATGATTTTTAAACGATAGAGATTTCGTTTAGGTTGGCATATCAATTGGTTTGGAAAAATTATAATTCTAAACATTTTGATTATGAAAACAAATTTACTTTTTTACGTTTCCCTAATTTTACTGCCTTTGAGCGTTTTTGGGAATTATGGCGATGCAAGTTTGCAGATCGATTTTAATAACCGCAGCCAGTATCTGATTCAAATTGGAAATGAAGAATTTAGAACGCGGGGCGGTTCGATCACTGTCGATCATCTGAACAGCGGATTTTATCCTGTCCATATTTACCAAATGAATGGTCGTCAACACAGACTTTTGTATGCTGGCGGTGTCAATCTGGCAGCGGCTTCTATCACTTATTCCCGATTTTTCAGAGGAAACCTGATGGTTACCGAGGTGATTCCTTTTTATGCAAACAATTATGCTGTGATGAATGATGCGGAATTCAGCCGATTTTTATACAGTGTGGCCGAGGAAAGCTTTGATTCTTCCCGATTGGATTTGATGAAAATGCAGCTACAATATCAATATTTTACTTCTATGCAGGTCGCCCAAATCATGGAAGAATTTGCTTTTGATTCCAACCGTTTGGAATTTGCCAAATTGGCTTTTCTTCAAACAGTTGATCCGCAGAATTATTATTGCGTAAGTGAGAAATTGACATTTAGCAGCAGTCGTAAAGAGCTGAATCAGTATATTTTAAAACTAAGTCGATAATTTATAAACCTCAGAAATGAGGTTTTTTTATATTTCCATAAAATAATTAAGAAAGATTTGTAATTATTTCAACTCATTCCAATCCAACTTCAAAATATCATTTTTATGAATCAGGAGATTGCTAACTTCTCTATTTAAGCCGATTCCATAAAAATTTAAATTGATCAATATATAATCACCATATTGACGTGTGATGGGATCATGGGTGTAAAACTCATTATGAATAAAAGAATAAACAATCTGAATATTATTTCCTTGTACTTTTCCAATAAAAGGTAAATTTTTTACATATCCCAAATATAAATCTTCATTTTTATAGTTGAATTTTGAGAAGAATTGGAGGTCAAAAAAATCAAAGTTCTTTATGATATACTTGGAATTGTTTGCAAAACCTCCACCCTTTGTTATCAATCCGATAGAATCCAAATAAAATTCAGTTAAATTCCTTGGATTCGAAATTGTTTCCATATTAGTGCTTCCCATCATATGACCTAGATTAGATAATAAATGGTAACCTTCCCCGGTTTTCCAAACTGTATTGCCACAAGTCGCCTCTGTAAAATATATTTTTTCTGTATCAATTTCGTAGAAATAAATAGTTCCTCCAAATTCACCATTACAATTACCATATATTATAAATTCGGAATCATCATAAAGGATAGGCGTGTTGCTAAAAGGATATTTTTTCTTTATTTGAATCCATTTGGAATCTTCCCAAACATAAAATTTGCTTCCTTCTTGGGCAATCAAATTACCATCAATAATCCAATGATAATCAAACTTTTTTGTATTGATACGGTTTTCAAAATCTAAATTTCTTTCAAAATTAATCAGGTTAAAACAAGCAAATTTTCCATTTTCAAACAAAGAAATCAAATGATTAAAATATATAACTGAATAGGATTTGGGGTAGTTTTTTACATTTTCTCTTTCATCATCCGCATCTTCATATTTAATATCGAAATAGGGATTCTCAATTGTTTTCTGTTCAAAATTAAAATGGATTAGATTATCACTAATTGATAAAAGGTAATTACCATCTTCAAAATCGGTATAATAAAGAGAATCTCGTGAAACATTCCCATTTGAATAATTATCATTATCAAAATAATTAACTAATTCTCTTTCTACAAGTTGTTCCAGCTCATCCTGAGCTTCTTTTGGTTGGGATTGACCACAGGAAATAATGGAAAAATAAAATGGAAATAATATTAAATGGAGTTTCATGTCAATTACTAACTGTTTTCTCTCAAAAATAGTTATTTCAGTAAATTTTATAATTAGAAATTAGAATTTATACCTCAACTGCAGGATAAAATATCTTCCCAACACTTCTTTTGTATTGATGATGGTTTGGTTATTGGAAGCATCAAAACTGGTGTTGACGATGGTTTCATTGCCCAAAAGATTTCCGCCTATCAAAGTCAAATAAGTGCTTTTGGCCAAATGATAACGAAGCGAAGCATTCAAAGCCTGATTTTCATTGATCAATTCGCTGTCCTGATATTGAATCCGGTAGGAATAATCCGATTGGAAGAGGAACTTTTCCGAAATGGACCATGCAAATTTCCCAAATGGACGCCAGGTTGTAAACTGATTGTCTGTCAAGGATTTGAAGTCGTTTTGTAAATAATTCAATCCCAAATCAAATTCTACTTTCTTTTTGATTTTAAATTTATTGGTCAAAGTATAATTCTGCGTAAAAGAAGTATTGTTGACCAAATTGGAATTGATGGTGGTAAAATAATCCGAATGGTTCAGATTTCCGTTCAGAAATAAAGAATAGTATCTGGAAAAACGTTTACTTCCCCCAAAAAATAGAGTCAAAGTCTGGTCATCTTCAGGGTTGTTAATCAATGAATTAACCTGCGGAAATGCACTGAGGTCTGAAGAACTCTGAATGTTATCGATGCTCTGGTTATAAGTTGCTCCGGCATAAAAGTTCAAAAAGTTAAAGGAATTAAAATAGCCGTAACGCAAACTTACCGTGTGGTATAAAGCTTCTCTCAAACCTAAAAATCCTCTGTAAACCGAGAAATAATTCTGGACTTCATAGCCATTTGATAAATCGGAGAGATTGGGCAATTTGTACTGTTGTTCATAACTCAGATTTAAATTATGCTGATTATTCAGATTCATTTCTACCGAGGCATGCGGGAGAATTTTGGTAAAATTCATCGATTGTTCATTCCCTATGACACTTGTTTTTTCTTGAAAATTATGAACGCCTGCGCCCAAATCAAATTTAAACGAACCCCATTTTTTGGTATAAGTTAAATCAGCATACAATTCCGTAAAATTAAAATCGGAATCGGTTTGGAAAAGATCCTGCGTGATAAGCGAATTATTTTCATAAATCTTATTCTCCAAATCTTGCCAACTAAAGTTGGAACCGGCTTTCAACCGCAGATTACTGGTGTTAGTCAGCAAATGATTGTAAATCCCATAGACCTGTAGATTTTGGGTATTTAATTCTTTGTTTTGGCGCAGGTTAAAGAAATTCACACTGTCGATGATGAGCGGAATCAAATCGGAATTAATCAACAAATCGGGACTGTCGTTGGACAATTGATGGCGTACATAAATCCCTAAATTATGATCCCGGCCTATTTTTCTGATGTAAGAAAGATTTTGACGCAAACTATATGAAGTTTTATCCGAAAGATTGTCCCTTCCACCTGTCGAAACTTCATTTAAATAAGTATCGGCAAACTGTTCATTTTCATTTTCCAAATAATTAAAATTCACACGGTATTTGATTTGGGATTTGGAATCGGGGCTATAGTCCAAACGCAGTCGCCCGAGGGTTGACAATAAACTTTGATCGTTGAGTTGTTCATCCCGGAAGATCAGATTTTGTCCGTTTTGATCTTCCCCGATTCTTTCTTGTGTAGATTTAAACCGTAAATTATTATTGTTAAACAACACAAAACCATTGGTATAAATCTTTTTATTGGGTTCATATCCAAAATGCAAAGCACTTAAAAAAGCATCCATTTCAGCGGCATCCTGAGCTGTTCCGAGTGAAATCCTGTTGGGTTCTTCCCGCATGGAGAAACTACTTCCTTCTTCCATGAGTTCCGACATTCCACCCAGAAATGCAAAATAATCTTCGTAAGTGAAAACTTCTTTTCCGTAAGTATTATAATCAGTGATAAAAGTTCCGTCGGTTTTCGGGCTGAAATAAAAGAGTTTTGTCTGGACGTCCGCGTGTTCATGCGCATCACCACCGAGCGTTGCATTTCCAAATACCAGACTTTTCTTGTCTTCTTTCAGTTCGATGTTGAGCATGGCTTCCTCATCGTCCGATAGTGAATTGGCAAAAGGATTGGCTTTGAATTTTTTATTCAACTGGATTTTATCGATGGCGTCTGCCGGAAGGTTTTTGGTCAAAAGTTTTGTGTTGCCGCCGAGCACTTCACGGTCACCAACTTTGATGGTTTTGATTTCTTTTCCTTCATAATAGACTTTTCCATTTTCAACCTGCAATCCCGGCAATTTTTTTAATAAATCTTCCAAATTTTCGTCGGCTGCCGTACGGAATGAATCGGCATCGTATTCGATGGTATCGCCTTTTATGGTAATAGGTTGTTTGGCACGAATTACAGCTTCTTCTAATGAGATTGGCGCTCTTTTCAATTTGAAAGTTACTGATTTGGAGCGATCCATAGTGATATTTTGTGCATAGGATTCAAAGTCAATATGTTCTACTTCCACATCATAGCTTTCTCCACAAGGCAATTCCAATACAAAGGCTCCTTCGGTATCGGTAAATGTAAAAGAAACGCCTTCATTTTTTGAATTGAAAGCCGAAACCGAAGCATCAAAAACCGGAAGTCCAATGCTGTCGCGGATTTCGCCACGAAGTTTGCAGGATTCCTGCGCAAATGAAAATTGAAAAAAGAGAAAGGAAAAAATAAAAAGAAAGACTTTGTTCATTTCAGTTGATTTGAAATCATTAGTGGTTTTAAAAAGAGTTTTGTTACAAGTTGATTGGAAAATTAACGAATCAATCTGACCAAATAAAAAGCCTTGTCAAAGCTATCTTCTTGATTAACCTTGACAAGGATTATTTATTCAATTAACCTGAGCTCGATTTATAAAATACTAAGCTTGAAGTTCTTTTTTAGTTCAATTTCTTATTCATTAGATCTTTATAAATATTGAAGAATCAATCAGTTGATCTGTTCAACTTAATATCTCAAAATCCTTCATATTTATAATATTCATCATCAATTATTCAATATACTCTCATTTTCCTTGTCCAAATAACTTTGTACGATTTCAATCGCATTGGTTACCACATCACTCAGAGCGGTGATGAAAGTTCCGTCTTTGGCGTTATTGATAGCGTGTTTGATGGCTTCAATTTCTTTTGGAATGATTTCATATGTAATGTCTTTATTGGATTCCTGAATTCCTTCCAGAATCAAACCGATGATTTCTTCTTCGGTGCGGCCTCGCAGGTGTTTTTCCTGACGAATGATGATATGGTCAAACATCCTTCCGGCGATTTTACCACATTCTTTGATGTCTTCATCCCGTCGGTCACCTACACCGGCGATGATTCCGATTTTATGCGGCGAATCTATATTGCCCAAGAAATCTTCAATTGCCAGATAACCTTTCGGATTATGTGCAAAATCAATCATCACCTGGAAATTTTTGAAATTGAAAATATTCAGACGTCCGGGTGTCTGAGCGGCACTTGGAATAAAAGTTTGCAAAGACAAACTCAAATCTTCTGAATGGAAGCCGGATAAATAACCTGCCAGAGTTGCCGCCAAAGCGTTGGAAATCATGAATTTAGCTTTTCCGCCTACGGTAAGCGGGATTTGTGTCACTTTTTCAATTCGGATTTTCCAATCGCCTTTTTTAATCGTTACATAACCATTTTCAAAAACCGCTACGATGTTTCCGGCTTTGGAAAGCGCTTTAACGTGTGGCTGGTTCTCATCCAAACTGAAATATGCAATGTTGCAATCCAGTTCCTTGGCAATTTTTCGGCAATATTCATCATCTGCATTCATGATCGCCCAACCGTCATTTTTGATGCTTCTGACAACCACACTTTTTACTCTTGCCAAATCATCCAATGTATGGATATCGCTCAGCCCTAAATGATCTTCCTGGATATTGGTTATGACCCCGATGTCACATCGGCTGAAACCCAATCCGGCACGTAGGATTCCTCCACGGGCGGTTTCAAGAACAGCAAATTCTACCGTCGGATCTTTTAAAATATATTCGGCGCTATATGGCCCGGTTGTATCACCTTTTTCCAGCAAATGATTTTGAATGTAAATACCATCTGAAGTTGTAAATCCAACTCTGTATCCTTTGTTTTTTACCATATGGGCAATGAGTCGGGTAGTGGTGGTTTTACCATTTGTACCTGTTACCGCAATGATAGGAACCCGGCTCGGTTTTCCCGGAGGATACAGCATGTCGATTACGGGCGAAGCAACATTTCGAGGTAAACCTTCTGAAGGTGCCAAATGCATACGGAAACCGGGTGCGGCATTGACTTCCAGGACTACACCTCCGTTTTGTTGCAATGGTTGTGTAAGATTTTCCGCCATGATGTCGATTCCGCAGATATCCAATCCGATTATTCTCGAAATCCGCTCTGCCAGAAAGATATTTTCGGGGTGAATCATATCGGTTACATCCACGGAAGTTCCACCTGTACTTAAATTGGCAGTAGATTTTAAATAAACGATTTCTCCTTTTTTAGGAATGGATGTTTCTGTATAGCCTAATTTTTCTAATAAATCAAGTGAATCCCGATCGATTTCGATTTCCGTCAAGACATTTTCGTGTCCGTAACCTCTTCTCGGATCTTGGTTTTCAATGTCAATCAACTCTCTGATGTTGTGTTCGCCATCACCGATTACGTGAGCCGGAACCCGCTGGGCGGCAGCTACCATTTTATGGTTGATGACCAGAATCCGGAAGTCATGTCCCGTGATAAATTTTTCAACTATTACACGTCGGCCGTATTTTTGGGCATGTTCCAATCCTGATTTGGCTTCATCCATGGATTTTACATTGATGGAAGCACCTTTACCATGATTTCCGCCCAATGGTTTGATGACAATCGGGAATCCGATTTTGTCAATTGTATTTTCTAAATCTTCTTGATCCACACAAATGGAACCTGATGCTACCGGTACAGAAGAATTTTGCAACATTCGCTTGGTATCTTCTTTGTCACAAGCGATATCGACCGCAATATTACTCGTGTTACAGGTGATGGTCGCCTGAAAACGCATTTGGTTAACACCATATCCCAATTGAACCAAAGAATTGGTTCCTAGACGAATCCAAGGAATATCTCTAGCCATGGCTTCTTCCACGATGCTTCCCGTACTCGGGCCTAAACGCACACGTTCCCGGATTTCCCGCATTTTCTGAATATCGGCTTCTAAATCATAATCGGTTCCGTCAATCAGTGCCTGTACGATGCGAACGGAAGATTCTGCAGCAAAAAGTCCTACGTTTTCTTCCAGATAACTGAAAACGACATTGTAAACACCCGGTTCTTTGGTAACTCGTGTTCGCCCAAATCCTGTATCCATCCCGGCGAGGGTTTGAATTTCAAGTGCAATGTGTTCAATCACATGACCCATCCAGGTTCCTTCATCCACCCGCATAAAAAATCCACCGCGCACTCCTTCCGAACAGCGGTGTTCAATCAGACTGGGAATCAATTTTTCCAGTCGTTCCCGGAATCCCTCTATTTTATTGGTAGGCCTTTCTTCCATTTCTTCGAGGTCCAACCGCATTTGAATCAGTTTTTTTCTACGTACACTCCATATGTTGGGTCCTCTCAGGGCTTGAATTTTCAGAATTTTCATAAATAAATAAAATTATTATTAAGTTGTCCTCTCTTTAATGTGCTCAGCTAAAATTAATTCTTTTTTTGAATAAATGGAGAATTCGGGTTAAAATCTTGAAAAATTGTTATTATTTCGTTTTAAGTAATTGTTAATTCATATTTAAAAATATTTTTAGATTTGTCAAATGGATATTAAAGGTAAACTTATCATCATCGGGGGGGCTATTGACAAAGGGAGTTTCACTGAAGTAAGTTTTGATGAAAACGTAGCCAACAACCTTAATTTCTTTGAAAAAGGGATTTTAAAGAGAATCATCAAAGAGTCAAAACACAAAGAGAATTCGCGTATAGAAGTCATTACAACTGCGTCCTCTATTCCTTTGGAAGTTGGCGCAGAATATATAAAAGCTTTCAACTATCTGGGAGCAATCAACGTGGACGTATTGCATATTCAAAATAGAGAAGAAGCAGTAAAAGAAGAGGTTTTAAAAAGGGTGGAAGCCGCAGATATAGTGATGTTTACAGGTGGTGACCAGCTCAGACTTACCTCCATTTTGGGTGGCACTCGTTTTCACAAGATTCTGTTGGAGAAATACCAAAATGAAGATTTTATCTATGCCGGAACTTCTGCCGGTGCTGCGGCGGCTTCACAAAGCATGATTTATCAAGGAGCCAGTAAAGAAGCACTTCTCAAAGGTGAAATTAAAATTACCAGCGGACTTGGATTTGTTGACGACGTAATTGTCGATACACACTTTGTTCAGCGAGGTCGTATAGGTCGTTTGTTTCAATCCGTCGTAACAAATCCCATGGTTTTGGGAATCGGTTTGGGAGAGGATACTGGCCTTTTGATCAAAGAAGGAACAAAAATGGAAGCCATCGGTTCGGGACTAGTCATTCTGGTAGATGGAAAGCAGATTAAAAACACAAATCTTACAGATGTTTCTTTAGGAGAACCTGTTTCGATTAGTAATTTGATCGTTCACGTGATGAGTCAGAATGATAAATATGATTTAAATTCGGGAGAACTCGTCATTCATGGCGAATCTGTAAAAGAAATTTCATAATAATGAAAATCATCATTCACGGAGGATTTTTTTCAGAATCCCATACCAATCAGGAAACGAAAGTTGCCAAACAAAATGCCTTAAAAGAAATCGCCCGAAATGGCTTTGAATTTCTTCAGCATCATTCTGCATTGGAAACGGTAGTCTATACGGTTTCTCTTTTGGAAGACGACGAATTATTCAATGCAGGAATCGGTTCACAAATCCAAAGCGACGGTAAAATCCGTATGAGCGCATCTTTGATGGATGGAACAACCCAAAAAATGAGTGGTGTCATCAATATTGAAGATGTGAAAAACCCGATTCAGGTAGCAGAAAAATTATTGGAATACGACGATAAAGTATTAGGAGGCCAAGGCGCTACGAATTTTGCACGCAAAAACGGCTTTGCCGAATTTTCAACTGAAATTCCACAAAGAAGAGAAGAATATTTAGCCAAACTGGACTCAAACGGAAGCGGAACGGTTGGTTGTGTTGCTTTGGATTCCAGAGGAAATTTAGCGGTTGCGACTTCAACCGGTGGAAAAGGATTTGAAATACCGGGAAGAATTTCAGATTCGGCAACCGTAGCGGGAAATTATGCCAATCAAATTTGTGCGGTAAGCTGTACAGGGGTGGGAGAAGACATAGTGAGTGGAGCAGTTGCAGCGAAAATCGTTACCCGTGTTACGGATGGCTTCTCGATTGACAAAGCATTTGAAAAAACATTTGATGAATTAAAGCCTTTTGACGGATTTGCAGGTGCGATCGCGATTGATCAATCAGGAAATCTGTATCATCAAGATTCACATCCGACGATGGTTTTTGCGTCTTTTGACGGAGAGGATTTTGAAGTATTTAATTAATACGAAATTTCTAGTTCGAAGTTAGAATTGTGCTTTATTGCTATGATTGATATCATAAGCGATGAAGTGGGTTGTCTTTAACTAACTCGGATTCAAATCATAATCTACTTTATAAAAACAACAAATCCATTCATAGGGTTTAGCTATGATTTATCATTTTTCCTGGAGCTATTTGAGGGTAAATTTGCAATAGTAAATAATTAAAACCTCAAAATATGTCATTAGTAGGAAAAAAAGCCCCTCAATTTGTAGCTCCGGCCGTTTTGGACGGAGAAGAAATTGTTTCAGACTTCACATTGCCAATCGGCGAAAAAAATATCGTATTGTTCTTTTATCCAAAAGATTTCACTTTTGTTTGTCCAACCGAATTGCATGCTTTTCAGGAAAAATTAGCTGAATTTGAAAAAAGAGATGCTGTAGTTGTTGCAGTTTCTACCGATTCAGAAGAAACACATTTGGCATGGTTGAATACTGAAAAAGACAACGGCGGTATTCAGGGTGTTACCTATCCGGTAGTTGCCGATTTGGCAAAAACGATTTCCATGGACTACGGTGTATTGGCCGGAGAATATGTAACGGATTATGAAACGGAAAGAATTGTTTTTGAAGGACTTCCGGTTGCTTACAGAGGAACTTTCATCATCGATAAAAACGGTGTGGTAAGACATGAAACGATCAATGATTTGCCATTGGGAAGAAACATTGATGAATATGTAAGATTGTTGGATGCAATTCTTCACGTTGAAAAATACGGAGAAGTATGTCCTGCCAATTGGGAAGAAGGAAAAGAAGCCATGAACGCGACCAAAGAAGGCGTAGCGGAATATTTGTCAACCAACGTTAATTTGAATTAATTACGAATTTGAAGTTCGTATTACTAAAAAACAATAACTATGTTTATAGAAGCAACAGAAGATAATTTACAGGAAGTTTTGAACGAAAACCCAAAAGCTTTGGTTCAGTTCGGTGCAGCATGGTGTGGAAACTGCCGGTTGTTAAAACCAAAAGTAAAACGCCTGGCAGAAGCCAATCCTGAGATCCAGTTCATCTATGTAGATGCGGAAAAATTTCCGGAAAGCCGTAAAATGGCAGAAGTGAGCAATCTACCCACTTTTGCAATTTATAATCGGGGAAATTTTGTAAATCAGGTAGTTACCTCAAAAGAAGAACACTTAAAAGAGATTTGTAATGAAATTGCCGGTTTATAAAAATTTAGCGAAATCAGTTTCGGGAGAAGCCATGGAAAATGCTTTGGAAGTATTGGAAATTTATGCCGATTCGCCGGCTGTAAAAGAAGAGGAAAGAGATGCGATAGGTGAAATTATTTCCAATATCTGCGGAGCCATGGAAATGAAATCGCTGATAGAAAGCGGAATGAGCGAACGAGATGCTGCCAATCATTTTATGCAACGCGTGTTGAGCTCTATCGATAAATAATATTTTACTCACGATCTTTTTAATGATTTAATTGTGTTCGTGAATCATGGATTTCATAATTGATTGATTTTAATCCGGAGGTGAGAGCTTCCGGGTTTTTATTTTTTGGAAGTCAGATTTGGATTCAATAAAATCATTTGTTTTATTTTATATTTGATTAATCAAGCGAAAAACGAATTTCGACAAACGAAAATACATGAGTTTCAATTCCATTTTAGACAATGATTTTTACAAATTCACCATGCAATATGCTGCGGTGAAATTATATCCGGACACACAGGCGAAATATGAATTCATCAACAGGGGAGAGCATGAATTCCCGGAAGGATTTGCCGAAGCTTTAGAGAAACGAATTCAGGGAATGTCCCATTTGGCTTTGACAAGAGAAGAAAAATCCTATCTGAAGATCACTTGTCCGTATTTAAATTCTGCTTATCTCGATTTCTTGCAGGGATACCGGTATGACCCGTCAGAAGTGGAAGTGGAGCAAAACGGGAAGGATTTAAATGTAAAAATTAAAGGTTATTGGTACCGCACGATTTTGTGGGAAGTTCCGATTTTGTCCTTAATCAGTGAATTATATTATGAGTTGACAAACCAACAAAGAGATGCGGATGAAAAAGTAATTGAAACCGTAAAGAGAAAATCGAAATCTTATCAGGAATTAGGAGTAAAAGTAGCGGAATTTGGTACAAGAAGAAGACATTCTTACGAAGTACATAAATTGGTAGTCAATGCTTTAAAAGAATTTGGAGGGAATAGTTACGTCGGGAC
The DNA here is from genome assembly GCA_040392505.1 of Moheibacter lacus. GTDB lineage: Bacteria > Bacteroidota > Bacteroidia > Flavobacteriales > Weeksellaceae > Moheibacter > Moheibacter lacus_A. The sequence goes on from JBEBVY010000024.1 coordinate 16,143, forward strand.
GAGTAATGTTCATTTTGCTATGACTACAGGTGTAAAACCAATCGGAACGCATGCGCACGAGTGGTTTATGTACCATGGAGCTAGATTTGGTTTTAAGATAGCCAATGGTGTAAGTCTGGATCGCTGGGTAAATGTTTACCATGGTGATTTGGGGATTGCGCTGACTGATACTTATACGACCGATGTGTTCTTTACGCAATTCAATAAAAAATTGGCCAAACTTTTTGACGGAGTGCGTCATGATAGTGGTGACCCGATTGAATTTGCTGAAAAAACCATTGCACATTATGAAAAATTAGGAATAAATCCATTGCATAAAACCATTATTTTTTCGGACGGACTGAATCTGGAGAAAGTCAAAACCATTTCAGAAGCAACACAGGGGAAAATCGGTGTTTCCTTCGGAATTGGAACCAATCTGACCAATGATGTAGGGGTAAAACCGATGAACATCGTTCTGAAACTTATTTCTATTGCTGAAACGGATCTGCCCTGGACCAATGTGGTCAAACTCTCGGACGAAAAAGGAAAACACACGGGTGACCCAAAGATGATTCATTTAGCAAAAGAAATTTTGGAGATTGAGTAATTGAGAGGTTCAGTAGTGGAATAAGAATTAATCCAGCGAATAACTCGTTTTGTCCCAAGCAATTACTTGAACGCCGGGCGAATAATGAACCCAATCGGGCTGGGTTTGAAAGAAGCCGGGAAATTGAGGGAAATTTATATTGGAAGAATTGATTTCAACATCAAAAATAGGCCATTCGAGATGGTGAATTTCAAATTCATTTAATCGGTTTCCCACATCTTGAAACAATGCATATCTTTCTGTCAAAAACAAGTCGGTCTCCGATTTGGATGCTAATTTTTTACCCACCTTAAATTCCAAATTCAAATTACTTTTTTTAGCATTATTTTCAGAAGTATATATTCCTTCAGAACGTTTCATTTTTGAATACAGATAAGGAAGTTCAGAGAGTTGTCTGGCAATTTTACAGGAAAGCCATTTTCCGCCTTCGATACTTAAAAAATATACACCTGTTTTTCCGTTGAGTTTGACATAAGTTCGAATGTTGATTTCATGAAAATAGGAAATGGGAGAAAATGAAGGCAAAATTCTGGGACGAATTTTTTCCATATTGAAAGCAACTAAGGAAACCCAGGCAGAACCTCCCGAACTTTCAATTTCCAATTTATCCGGCACCCATTTTCTTAATTCTTCCGCTTCTATTTTCCAATGCAGAAAGACAGCATCATTCCATTCCTGGTAATATTTCCAGGGATGATTGCGGATTTCCCAAGGACGATGAGAGGTTTGCTGTAAAATTTCACTTATTTTCATTCGTTCAATCCTGCAAACCAAAGACTTCCTGCAAAAGAGGCGTTGTGCGTAAGCCGATGTTATTTCGGATGCCCGTTTCCTTTTGAGCCACCATTTTAAATACTCCGTTGATGGCTTGTTGGGTGACATAAGCATTCAAGTCGGTGGTGATACTTTGTCCTGTAAACGTATTGTATTTGGAAATGATTTGAGACCAGATTTTATCGGCACCTACTTTTCCCAATGAATTCTGAACTTTGGGTTGGAATGCACTAAATAATTGACTGGAAGTACGATTTTGCAGATAATTTGTAGCCGAATTGTCTCCACCCAATAAAATTCCTTTGGCATCATTAAAACTCATGGTAGTAATCGCATTGGTGAAAATCGGAGCGGCTTCGGTTACGGCATCTTCCGCTGCACGGTTCAAAAGTTTCAGACCTTCGTCGGCCAAACTTCCCAAACCGATGTCTCTTAAAGTTTTGTCCACTTTTTGAAGTTCTTGTGGCAAGAGAATTTTCGTGAGACTATTTCCAAAATATCCGTCTTTTTGCCCCAATTTCTGAACACCTTCCTGCACACCAAATTCCAAAGCTTGTTTTAAACCTTCTGAAATTCTTAAACTGGAAGTGCCGCCGATTCCGGCCGTGCTGGTGTCGGTGGGCAATTGAGAAGCGATCTGCTGTAATTCTGTACAGGAATGAAATGATAAACCTGTCAGGATGACGAGGGTAAATATGGATTTTTTCATGTTTTGGGTTTTTGATGGAAGCAATTTACAATTATTGTACCGAGATAAGGTCGGAAATTCTCAGAGAAATTAGAATCCCACATATTAATTCATCTTTAGAAATTTAGTTTAGAATAAAAAATTAAACCTTTAATTCATTCATCAAAGATTCCAAATCCAGGGCCCTAGTGTACATGATAAGCGATCCGTCTTCATTGTGCGGCCATTCTTCTTTCGGTCTGTCCCAATATAATTCCACACCGTTTCCATCCGGATCATTCAGATACAAAGCTTCAGAAACGCCGTGATCGCTTGCTCCGGTTAAGGGATAATCGGCTTTTAACAGTCGTTGAAAAATAACGGCAAGGTCTTTTCTGGTCGGATACACAATGGCGGTGTGGTACAATCCCACGCCATGCTTCGACGCCGGAGGTGATCCTTTGCTGTGCCAAGTGTTCAAACCAATGTGGTGGTGATAGCCACCGGCAGAAATAAAAGCTGCCTGCGTACCATATAGTGTGGTCAGCTCAAAGCCCAGTAAATCACGGTAAAACGCCAATGCTTTTTCAAGGTCCGCAACCTTTAAATGTACGTGACCGATGCGTGTTTGGGCAGGAATAATATAGGGTTCCATAACTACAATATAGTATTAATTTCTATTGGGTTATTGAGGATTTTGTGAACGGGACAACTTTCGGCAATTTTCAGTAATCTTATTCTTTGGTCTGCATCCAGATTTCCGATGAATTCAATTTTTCTGTTGATTACCGTTTTATTTTCTTCTTTGATGAATTCCAGTTCTATGGCTGTTTTGACTTCTTGTAAATCCCATTCTTTGCGGTCGGCATACATTCTGACCGTTGCGCTTGTACAGGCGGCCAAAGCGGAAGCCAAAAGTTCTTTGGGTGAAAAACCTAAATCTTTTCCGCCTTGCTCTATCGGTTCGTCAGCAATGACGACATTACCTGATGGTGATTTGATTTCGATTTTGTACTTTTCAGTTTTTATACTTGATGTGATTTTCGCCATAACATTCCTCTTTAATTTATATTAAGTTTTCGAGTATATCGTTTGTGAGCGGCTCGGTAAGCATCAGACAGCAGTATATCCGCCGTCAATCGGAAGCGTAATTCCCGTAATAAAAGAAGCGTCCTCACTGGCCAAAAACAAAACGGTTCTCGCCACTTCTATGGGTTCGCCCAAACGCCCGATGGGATGCAAATTCACCAAATTGTCAATTACATCCTGAGACAAAGAGTTCATCAAAGGCGTTTTAATGTATCCGGGCGCAATGGCTACGGCACGAATTCCGTCTTTGCTTACTTCAGCGGCGATTTGCTGGGTCAATAATTTCACACCACCCTTTGAAGCCGCATAAGCCGCTAGACCTTGGCGCGCCACAAGACTGTGGATGGAGCCAGAATTTATGATGACACCGCCCGTTCCTTGTTTTCTAAATTGCCTGATTGCATAACGGTCACAGAGATACACGCTCTTCAGGTTGATGTCAATGACTTTTTGCCAAGCATCTGATTCCAGATTTTCCAATGTGGATTCGATGTTGATTCCTGCGTTGGCAAACATTACGTCCAATTTCCCGAATTTGTTCACGGTTTCATCGATAAGATGGATGACGGCTACTTCATCGGCGACATCGGTTTTGACAAAAATCGTGGAAAAGCCCTGATTGTTCATTTTATCGGATAATTCAGCGGCACTATCCGAAATATCGGCCAAAACCACACTGGCTCCTTCTTTGGCAAATTCTATGGCGGTGGCTTCTCCCAAACCACTTGCAGCCCCGGTTACGATGGCTACTTTGTTTTCAAATCGTCTCATTTTCATTTTTTTGAATGTATGAAGATACGCCAAATTCCTTCATTATTGTGCATATTTTATGGGAGTTTAATGTTCAGTTAACAAAGGGATGGGTGGCAGCCGTATGCTTTTATTGTATAATTTTTATAGAATCATATTCGAAATAACTAAAACAGTCGAATAGAAATACCAATTCAGAAAATACTTAATTTCTTACGGTGATAGAGCCGGTTTGAGTGTTGTTTTCATCCAGTTTCAATATGTACCAATAGGTACCCGAAGGAACAGGATTCCCCAAATATTTTCCATCCCAGACGATGCCTTCCGCATTGGCTTTTCTCATGGCAAATAGTTTTCCGTATCGGTCAAATATTTGGAGTTCGGCACTAGGAAAGGATTCGATGCCCCGGATTTTCCAGACATCATTTTTTCCGTCACCGTTGGGCGAAATAAAATTGGGAATTAAAAAATAAGTGAATTTGTAAGGTTCGCTGTAACATCCTACTAAATCACGGACAAAAATATCATAATCATTGACCGGAATATTCTGAAAGGTCGCAGAACTTTGCCAGAATACGCCATCGAGCGAATATTCGTAATTTCCCGAAGGAGAAACATGAACCGTGATGGAATTGCCGTTTATCTGAACATTAGTGATTTCAGGAGCTCCGCCCAAAACGGCTTCAAAAGGGAGTTCATAGCTGCATCCGCTTTCGTCTGAGACGATAACCGAATAATTTCCGGGTTGGCTGATGATTATTTCGTGGGTATCCAAAGGTTGATTTTGATCGGCTGGCTGGATTCCGATCCATTCGTAAGATTCAAATTCATCCGGAACACTTAAAACGGCTTCCGTTCCCAAACAAAAGGCCGTATAGGATTCGTATTCAACAGAAAATTCCGGCACCACCAAATGTAAAGGAACGATACCGTGACAATTTTCCGCTCCGTTTTCCAGTTTCGCATAAATGGTTTCGGATGCTGAAATCGAATAGGTGAGTGGAAGCGCATTTTCTCCGGCTTCCAAATCTTCTAAATTCTGATAAAAAGAAATCACCAAATCGGGATCTGAATTGATTTCCAATTGATAATCCGCCAACGAAAAAACAGCATTTCCGGTTGAAAAATCGATGCATTCCTGTTTGGTCAATTCAATGCCTTCCGGAGCAGTTTGAATGGTAATTTCGATGGGAACGACATAGGTTTTGTTTTGGGTAGATTCATGAATGCGAACGTAAACCCAATCAATCGGAAAATCATCGCTGATAAAAGGATCGCTCAACGGCGAATTTCCGTTAACGGCTTGGGTTTCGGTTCTATGATAGGAAATTTCCAAATTCAAAGCTTCATGGGAACCTGCAGCTCCCCACCAATTGAAAGAAGAATTTCCCTGGTTGGGACGTTGTTTGACCACGGTGGTTTCTAAGGTTTCTAAATTAATTTCGTAAAGATAATTGACGGTATTTCCATAAAGTCGGCCATATTCGGCTGCCAGCCCAAAGGTTCCATTGTCAATTTCGCCTAAATTTTCATGACTAACATACGCATTATTGCTGCCGAGTGTTACTTTGTACAAATAATCCCTGCCGTTGGGCATGGTCCAGGCAACATACAGATAATCACCAATTTGCACGAAATCTCCCGAAGGATTTCCTTCCCCGAAATCATGCCATAAAGTAAAATTGCTGTAATCTCCGTTTTCTGCGCGGTAAACCGCTGTGCCCCAACCGCCTTCGTACAAATGATCCAGATGGTCAAAAGACAGAGCAAGAGAAGTATGCCCTGTGTTTCCTACATTTTCAAATTGGCAAGTTTGGGTTTCTGTACCCACTTTTTGAATGACACCTCCTTGCCGAACGATAAAAATTTCTTTGGCACTGTTGATCGCTATATCATAATAACCGCCAGGACCCGATGTGTCACCACAAACGGTTTGGATTTGAGGTTCGGGCGAATATAAATTCCGGATGCGGATGATTCCTTCGTATGCTTGGGTGAGATAGACTTCCGGAGATTCGTTGAATTCGGACAAAACATCCAAAGAAAAATCCTGCAATTCGCTGAATGGAATGGTAACCATTTGATCTCCATCGGTATCACAAACCGAATAAAATTGGGTATCGGTGATGGTGACTTGTCCCAAAATTTGGGAAAGGAAAGTTAGAGGGAGAATAAAAATTAGAATTTTTTTCAAATCTCAGATTTAGGAGTGCAAATTTCCGAATAATTAAGGGAATTCCATGTGAAAGAAATGTAAAAAGCCGGTTAAATTATCAACCGGCTTTTGATGGGTTACAATTCAGTTTTTATAAACCAAATTCTTTTCTGATTTCTTCTACTTTGTCCAATTTCTCCCAAGTGAAAAACTCCAGATTATCGATGGTTTTTTCATTGGATTTCCCTTTGTTAAAGGTTTTGCTCGCTACGAACGGCTCTCTTCCCATGTGTCCGTAAGAAGCGGTTTCCTGATAAATAGGATTTCGCAGTTTTAAATTTTGTTCGATGGCAAATGGTCGTAAATCAAAGATTTGACTTACTTTTTTGGCGATTTCGCCATCGTTTAAATTTACCTTTGAAGTGCCATTTGTATTGATGTACAAACCACAAGGTTCCGCCACACCGATGGCATAAGAAACCTGAACCAAAACTTCATCCGCAACTCCTGCAGCCACGAGATTTTTGGCAATATGACGGGTTGCATAAGCAGCGCTACGATCCACTTTTGAAGGATCTTTTCCACTGAATGCACCTCCACCGTGCGCTCCTTTTCCACCATAAGTATCCACGATGATTTTTCTTCCTGTAAGCCCTGTATCACCGTGTGGTCCTCCGATGACGAATTTTCCGGTCGGGTTGATATGGTAGGTAATTTCGTTATTGAATAGTTGTTTAATTTCCGGTTTTTGTTTGGCTATAACTCTGGGAATCAAAGCTTCAATTACGTCTTTTCTGATTTTTGCCAGCATGGCTTCATCGCTTCCGAATTCATCGTGTTGGGTTGAGACAACGATTGAATCAATTCGAATTGGTTTATGATCATCTGAATATTCAATGGTAACCTGGGATTTTGCATCGGGACGTAAATATTTGATGTTATCATTTTCACGTCGGATAGCAGCCAATTCTTTTAAAATCGTATGAGCCAAATCCAAGGCAAGCGGCATATAATTTTCTGTTTCGTTTGTTGCATAACCAAACATCATTCCTTGGTCACCGGCACCTTGGGCATTTGCTCTGGTTTCGAAATCGGTTTCTTCCTTTATGCGGTCCACACCCTGATTGATATCAGGAGATTGTTCATGAATGGCAGAAATAACCCCACATGAATCTCCGTTGAACATATATTCTCCTTTTGTATAACCAATGTTGTTAATTACCTCTCTTGCAATGTTTTGGACGTCCAGATAAACCTCCGATTTTACTTCTCCCGCCAATACAACTTGACCGGTTGTAACCAATGTTTCGCATGCAACTTTGGAAGAAGCATCGTATGCTAAAAAATGATCAATTAAGGCGTCTGAAATCTGGTCGGCGATTTTGTCAGGATGTCCTTCAGAAACGGATTCTGATGTAAATAAGTAAGGCATATAATTTTTTGTTTTTGTGGAGATAAATTGAAAGACAGAACCTGTTTTAGCAATTTTTTTATTGAGGCTGCAATCAGTCAAATCTATCCTCCTAATTTTTAATGTTGCAAAATTAATGAGTTTTTATAAATAGGGAAGTGTTTGCGGTTTTTATTACAAAATATTTAACTTAACCAGACATTCCTTCATTTTTAAATAAGTTCTTTCTATATCATTGTCCAAACCAATTGAGAATCGAATTAGTCCGTCCGACAATCCCATTTCTTTTTGTTCCTCCATCGGAATTTCGCTTGAAGTGGAAGTTCCGGGTGCGCTGAATAAGGTTTTATAAAAGCCCAAACTGACTGCCAGGTATCCTAAATTCTCCATCTGCATTAATTCCATCAGTTCATTTGCCTTTTCAAGGGAACCTACATCTATGGTCATCATTCCTCCAAATCCATATTCAGAATTGTACATTTTTTTCAAAACGGAATTCCCGGAATGTTCTTCTAATCCCGGATAAACAACCCTCAATCCGTCATTTTGAAAAGCTTTTGCTAAATACAGTGCATTTTGGCTGTGTTGTTTCATGCGGATGTGTAGCGTGCGTAAATTTTTCAGGATACTTGCAGCCCGAAAACTGTCCATCGTGGGGCCTAATAACATACAGACACCGTCATTTACATTTCGTAAATCATCAATGAATTGCTGTGTTCCGCATATAACACCTCCAACCGCATCGCTACTTCCGTTGATGAATTTTGTCAGACTGTGAATGACAACGTCTGCTCCTAAATTTATCGGGGAAATGATAAAGGGTGAAAAGGTATTATCGACCACCAATTTGAGATTGTGTTTTTTTGATATTTCAGCAAGTGCTTTTATATCAGCGATTTCCAATAGAGGATTGCTGATGGTTTCGCAGTAAATAACTTTAGTTTTTTCTGTAATTGAATTTTCAACCAAATCTAATTTTGTAATGTCCACAAAACTTGTTTGAATGTTCAATTTGGGGAGGAAATTTTTCATAAAAGCATAAGTCCCTCCATAAATTGTTCTGCTGGAAATGATTTCATCACCAGATGCACAGAGTTGTAAAAGAACGGAAGTGATGGCTCCCATACCGGAAGCTGTTACATTGGCCGCCTCCGAATTTTCCATTGCGGCCAGCGCCTGACCTAAATATAAATTGCTTGGCGTGGAATGTCTTGAATAAAGATAACAGCCTTCTGCGTTTCCTTCAAAAGTGTCAAACATGGTTTTTGCAGAAAGAAAAGTGTAGGTAGATGAGTCTGAAATGGAAGGATTAACTCCTCCAAACTCACCAAAATATTGTAAATCTTGAATTTGATCTGCGGGTTTGAGTTTATTCATTTTCTGTGTGTATTTAATTCAAATTTGAACAGAAATGGTTAAAAAGTCAATGAATGATTAATTATTTAGAATATTATTCTACAATAAGGTGATTTTTATAATAATTAATCTATTTTTATGTTCATTTATAGAAAATTTTAAATTTTTATTCATGCAGCCATTAGATAAAATAGATTTGGAAATTTTAAATGAAATTCAAGAAAATTCCAAAATCACACACAAACAACTTTCCTTGAAATTGAATTTATCACCTACAGCTGTTTTTGAACGGATTAAAAAATTGGAACGGACAGGGATCATCAAAGGATATTCGGCAATTTTAAGCCGCAAGGCGTTGGGAAAGGAATTGATGGTATTTTCCCATATCAAATTGGAAAGACATTCCCAACAAAATATAACGGAATTTGAAAATCAGATCAATTTTTTAAAGGAGGTGCATGAATGTTTTCATGTGAGTGGTGATTATGATTTTATTTTAAAAATGAGTTTTTCCGATATGGACAGTTACCGTGATTTTTTAGTAAATAAATTGACCATCATTCCTTGTATAGCCAGTTCTCACAGCATTTTTGTCATTGACGAAGTTAAAAATGAAGTGGGTTATCGGTTATAAAAAAAAGCACCACAAAAAGTGATGCTCTCTAAGTTGGTTTAAGTTAGTTTAAGTTGATTTATTCGTAATCCACCATTTCAGCATTGTGAAGAACCAGAGTTCTTTCAAAATCATCATCATTTAAATCGATGATATAAATGGATTTTACAGAGAATAGGTCATTTGGTGCATTGGTAAAGATGATTTCGGCATCATTGGGCGAAAATTGCGGATCGATGTCGATGGTTCCGATTGGTTTCTCGCTTATTTCGGAAATATTGGTTGTAACCTGATCGCTGAAATTATAGACCATGATATGGGTGTCCAATTGACGATAATCGGCGTCCTGGTATCCTGATAAATCATGTGTAAACAAAAGCCGATCGCCGGTGATGCTCCAGTCAAGTCCTCCTACCGCTCCCAAATGTCCTTCAAATATGGTTTCCAGGAAATTTCCGTTTCCATCTAGTATGCTGATTTTCGCATCATATCCGTTGATGTTGTTGGTTACGATGGCAATTTTGCTTCCATCATAATTCCAGGAACATTTGGTGATAAATTGTCCGTCGGGTGTCTGGTAAATCTGGGTTTGGCCGGTTCCGTCATAATTAATCTTATACAATTTGTCGAAACTTGGGAAAATGAATTGGCTTCCGTTGGTATTCCAGTCAAAATCCATGATGTCGGGACGGAATCCATTTACCGGTGCCTGACTGACTTGATGCGGATTGGCTCCGTTTAAATCGGCCGTTACCAAATGAGTTTGTCCGGCTATGGTTTGAAGATAGGCCACTTTTTGGGCAATATTATTTTTATGGGGACGCCAGCTTGAATAAGTAGAATTGGTGATATAAATGGATTCTTCAAGATTGGTCGATTTGATGATGAAATTTCCACTTTCTTTTTGGACATAATGGTAACGGTATTCGGGGTTTATCCGAATGGTAAACTGGCTTGATTCGCTGAAAACTTCATCATTGATACCATCAGATACAATTACCTGCCAAGTGTAAGTTGTACCAAATTCTAAATTCTCAAGATCGAGTGTATCTTCCTCTAATTCCGGAAATTCTTGAATTTCATTTGTAGTATTATTGGTAACCAAAACTCTATAGGAAAGCGTATCTAAATCAGGATCTGTGCTGCTCCATCTCAGCGTTAAATCATTTTCCAAATCGGTAGAAAGATTTTCAGGCGAAATCAATTCCGGTGTAGTAGGAGGTTGGTTGAGTGTTTCGTCTGTAATCATTTCAAAGACGATGGTTACGGTCTGTTCGAAGTCCGAAATGGTAATAGGTTCTACTTCAGTTACGTATCCGTTTAATTCTGCTTTCACCGAATAATCGCCTAAAGGAATGGCATTCAGAATTTCGAAATTTCCTTCTTCATCGCTGTAAACAGTTTGGGTAGAGGGATTTGTGGTTATTTTGACATTGGCAAGTGGTTCGTTGGTCAATTCCAAACGTACGGAACCTTTTAAAGTTCCTTGTTCTGATCCGTCCAATAGATCTTCACTGCATCCAAACAGGAAAATCGTTAATATAGTGAGTGTAAGTAAATTTTTCATAGGAGTAATTATTTTAGTTTTTTTCCAAAATTGATCTGGACACCAATTCCGACTTGTAAAAAGTGGTCATCACGTTTTCCGGAAATCATTTCGTCCCAGTCGTCATCAATTCCGATGTGATAGGATCCAAATCCCCGGACGCCTATGGTAGGAGAGACCATGTATTCCAATCCACCACCAAACTGGGTCTTGAATTTTCCACTATTGTCTTCACCGTTTATATCGGAAATAATACCCATACCACCAAACAAATACGGACTGAATTGGTTGAATGGCATGACTAAATACTCCAGATCCAAATCATAAGTGCTGAATGTGGAACGGAAATATTCTTTGGCACCTAATTGTTGAAATCCGAAGGAAAGATTGGCATTAAAATAATCGGAAAAAATGTATTTAAATGTTCCTTTCACACCTGGTCGCATGGTTTGGGTTTTGAAATCGCCTTTAAGCGTATTGAAAGTGTAGGATAGACCGAAAGAAAATTTGGATCTTCTGTCTTTTTCCCAAACGCCTTTTCCGGCTACGCGTTTATTGCTTTCTTCAATTTCTTTTTCATAGGAAACCAGGAGATCGTTTGCGATGCTATCCTGTCCTTCATTTGTTTCCCAGATTTTGTCTTTGATTCCTTCCAGAACCAATAGGTAAACGGCTTTATTAATGGCTTCGGTTACTGCGATTTGAACCGGTTCATTGTTGGTTACGCCGACTTCAGCTTCCATTAGTCTTTCAAAATCTACATACCGAAACATACTGGAATTGATGGATTGGGACAAAATGGTTTTGGAAGTATAAACGGTTTTCAGTACTTTACCACTGCTGGTTGAAACTGCCCTTATATAAACCGTTATCCTGTCCTGGCGGTATTCCGTTGAGCCGCCTATCCCAAAATATCGTGCTCCGGCACCACCTGTTAAAATGTTGGTGTCATAAGAAATAACACCACCTTCCAGAAGGATTCCGGCAAACAAAAGGGGCGGAAGTGGGCTGGCATTATTTCCATTTGAATATTCCTGCCGGGTGGTTCGTATGATTTGTCTTTCATTTAAAAGGTTTCCGATGTTTTCTCTTTCAATGGGGACAAACCATTTGCTGTCTTCGAGTGATTTGATGAGAATAGTTGTCAAACCTTGTGGTATGGCTGTGCTCCAATTGGCACCCATGTCAGATGCTTTATATTGCCCGGTTTGATCACGGAATTTATAAACTCCTACAACTATTTGTTCTTTTGCCTCGGGAAGTTTTTCAAAGTCTTTCTGGGTGGGAGTAGATTCGCCTATATAGGATTTTTCTTCTACACCTCCCGGTGGCAGCATCATAACGCCACAACTTTGCAGCCCTATGAAAATGGCTAAATAAATAATGTAAATGGGGGTTTTCATATAATAAATTTTAGAGAATGATTTCTGTTGATTCACCTGTTTCTGAGTCGATGATTGTGATGACAGAACCTCCGCGGATGTCTTCAATTGTGATGATAAGACCTCCTAATTCAAAAGTTCCTTCTTCGTTTCCGGTGCCATCACCGTTACCAAACATACTTCTTGTTAATTGGTTGAGAATTTGTCTTTTTATATTATCAGAAAAACTGCTAACCGCACTGGAATTGAATCCGGTCTTTGATTCCTGATCATCAAAAGAATTTTGTGAATTGGCCGAAGATAACAGCCAGGAATAATTTAAATAATTACCACCAA
>JBEBVY010000025.1:0-27306 GCA_040392505.1 Moheibacter lacus
CCTTATGAAGTTCTTGATTCTGTTGATAGTTTTATAATTTTGTACATATTGCTTGAGACCTATGGAAAAACATTTTGAAGATTTAGCGACGATACGCAAACATTTCATCAATTATTTACATGCTTATGATTTGAAACGGCTGACTTTTATTCCCATGGGATTTAAAAATCACGTTTTTTGGAATTGTGCGCATGCTTTGGTTACCCAGCAATTGATGACCTATTATCTTTCTGACAACGAAATGCTGGTTGAAAGCGATTGGGTGCATCGTTTTAAAAAAGGAACATTTGGAGATCAAAATGTAACGGAAGAAGATGTAAAGGTTCTGATCAAATTGCTTCAAACCACACAAGTTCGTTTGCGTAAGGATTATTTCGCAGAAGAATTGTCTTATTTCCGGCCTTATGAAACCAGCTTCGGAATCAAATTGGAAACCATAGAAGACGCCATCCGTTTCAATAACCTCCATGAATCCCTGCATTTGGGATATGTGATGGCATTGAGTAAAAATATCGTATAAAAAAATCCTGAAAGAATCAGGATTTTAATGTAATTATAAAATAGTTAGAGTGGTGCGTATTCAAATTTCGGATAACCCCGCATATTGTTTTCATCCAACATGCTGATGAATCTTAATTTAAAAAGAATCCCGTCCGGGTCTTTTAAAATAAAAAATCGGTCTGCATATACCACAGGAGTTGAAGTCGTTCCCGAAACGGTGGAACGCCAGTTTCCGCCTATGGTACGCTGGTCGTTATAGACAAACAAAGATTCGTCTACACTATCCAACGTAAATTGGGCATAATCGGCTTCGGCAGTTAAAGGATCAGTTGTAACTTGATAGACGCCAACGCCGTCCATCGTATTATGCAAAATAAAGTCGGCATAAGTATAAGTTCCATATCCGACAATTTCATTATTGAAAATGGTGAAACAAAGATCCCAGTTCTTTTTCTCCGGTTGGATTTCCACTAAACTTTCCGTTTCAAAACTAAAAAAGTTGAAATGATGGGTATTGGTTTTTTCGACGATAAATTCTGAATGGGTATCGGAATTCAATTCTGCATATTGGATTTTATACGAATTTTCATCATTTCTTAAAATCCGAATTTTTATAAAACCTCTCGTATCTCCAACTGTATAGGTTGAATAAGGCGGTATATCTGAACCTTGGTAAGTTTCATATCCCAACTTCAAAAAATAGACTTTGTTTTCCGCATCGTTGACGCGGATTTCATCGATGGCCGTTCCGCCTTCTTCCAGGATGTTTCCGTTCACTGCATCGATAAAGTCAGCTGACCATCCGGCAGGAGGAAGCAAAAGATCCAAAAGATTGGAAAAATCCGCTTCCGAAACAGCATCAATGTCGTAGGAATCGATGGATCCGGCTGCCATAAGGGCAGAATTATTCAGGATAACCTTGAATTCATCTCCCGTATAAAATCCCAAATCCCAGTCATTTCTATGGGTGGTTGTGGTTCCGTTTTCAGGATCGGACAAGTCGATCCAAACTTGATTGGGTTGGGCAGCTCCGCCTACTTCGGGTGCTACAGTTGCGCCTTCGAGTGGTGGAATTACGATATTTCCGTCATCTTCTTTCAGACAAGAAGTAGTAATAAATAGAATGCTGGCTGTTAATGTTAAAAATATGTTTTTCATTATTCTAAATGATTAAAATTCAAGATTGTAAACTAATTTCAAAAAGTAAGAGCGTCCGTAGAAAAGTTGAACATTTCCGCCACCTGTCCCGGTATGACCTTGCCCGATGTAGGCATCGTCATCGATTGAAGTTACATTCAGGATATTTCTTGCGCCGATTGTGACTTCAAAACGGTCATCGTAAAAGCCTTTTCGGATAGATGCGTCCAACATATTGAAATCGTCTCTTTTGGCTAGAGTGAAATAGGTGTTTTCCTGCGTACTGTTTTCATAATCTAGAATAAACTGAGAGGATTTACCCGTGTATTTGTAATAAATTGAAAAGGTCGTCGCCCAATTGGGTATCTGATAATTCAATGAAGCATTTCCCTGAAAATGATAACGATATTCATCTTCCGTTTTTTGATCAGTCGAATAACTTTGACTATTCAAAGTCTGTGATTCTCCAAATAAAGAAGTGCCCAAACCTAAACTTAAACGTTTCCAGGTAAAACGATGGTCCGTCGAAACACCCCAGGTTTTGTATTTGTCGATGTTCATAAACCGATAGTTCGCACCGCCTAAATTCACTAAATCAATTTTGTCATCGACATCCAAATAAAGCGTGTTGATGTTGTTTTCCATTATGAAATTTCCATATCGGCTTCTGTTATTCCACTGAATGGAAGTCGAATATCCGGTTTCTGGTTTCAGGTTTTCATCGCCCTGAATGTCGTGGTTGCTATCCACCTGATAGGTGTACAATTCGGTAAAATCCGGATAGCGATTCGCTGTTCCGATGACCGCTCGGATGGAAGAATGATCGGTCAAATCATATTTGGAACTTAATGAATAACTAAACTGAGGTTTGAATTTACTGCTGAAACTTGCTCTGAATCCCGGACGTAAAGAAAGTCCTGAATTTGTGTGAATCTCCGCCGAAGCAAATCCGGCATACGAACCGATTTCTTTGTCCAAATTCTCATCAAAAACGAAGGAATCCGCAAAAGCATTGGCAAAACCTTTGTTGAAATCCAATTCATATCCCAACTGGTAATCCAGATCTTTTCGGTTGGTGAAATTGGTGAAAGTTCCTCTGGAATAGTAGGCTTTGGTGGACAAATAAATGTTTTCGTCTTTTCTCAAAGTTTCCGTTCTTGCCGGAATATCATATTCATAATCCTGGAATTTTCTCTCTTGGGTTTGGTAAGAGAAATCGCCGTTGTACTTAATTTGATTGAATAATTTGGCATTCAAATTCAAATGATGCGTCCATCTTTTGGTAAAATATTCCCGATCAGAAGCAAAAAAAGTTCTTTCTCCGCCCGGAAAAACTCGGGATTTTGCAATCGAATCATATTTGTTGATTTCTTCCGATAAATAACTCAATTTATAAAACGCACTGAAGTTTCCTTTTTTGAAATGGAGTGAACCATAGGTGTTCCATTGTTCTTTGGGAAGCCATTCATAACCTCGATTATTGTCCTGCCCAAAATATTTTTTTCCTTGCTTATTTCCCCAAAAACCTTGAAAATCATTTCGGT
Organism: Moheibacter lacus; assembly: GCA_040392505.1. Lineage (GTDB taxonomy): Bacteria > Bacteroidota > Bacteroidia > Flavobacteriales > Weeksellaceae > Moheibacter > Moheibacter lacus_A. Next base: position 3,183 of record JBEBVY010000025.1, read on the forward strand.
TTACACCGGCATTAATGTACCAGTTGTTTGAGATTTTTTTGCTTACATCCAGCGCTTGTATATGTCGGCCCTTTCCTTTTCCCACGCCACCATCTTCGTACCAGTCATATTCTTTACCTACGGTTTCTTCCTGAACCATAAAATTGATTTTCCAATCAGATTTTGCTGTCTTTTTGGTGATAATGTTGATGATCCCCGCCAAAGCATTGTTTCCGTAATCCACGCCCATAGAGCCTTTCACGATTTCAATCCGCTCGACGTTGTCCAGATTGATTTTGGTCAAATCTATATTATTACCAAATCCCGAATCCGAAACCAAAGGAATATTGTCCACCAAAACTTTCACATAACTTCCATTCAGTCCCATCATTGTAATTTGTGAATCTCCGGAACCGCTACTTGGATTTATCTGAATGTTGAGGTTTTGGTTCAAAACGTCAGCAATGGTATTTCCTGCCTGATTTTTTATATCTTCTGAACTGATTACTTCCACCTGATAAATGGATTTGTCCACAGACTGTGCAGAGAACTGCCCTGTAATTACTACATCTTCAAGTCCGACAATTTCAGTCGAATCAACAGACTCATTTTGTTGAGAATAAGTAAATTGCGAGCAAATTAAAATTACTAAGCAACTACCCCAGATTTTCTTCATAAACATGATTTTTATTAGAAATCGATGCAAAAGTAAAGATTTATTTAGACTTAATCCAAATTAAAATTATATTTGTCCCGTGATTTATATCAAGTGTTTAATTAAAAAATATAGGAATGAAAAAAGGTTTATTGTCTTTGGTTTTTGGTTTTGCAGCCATTTTTGCAACAGCACAATGTGATGCAGTTAGTGAAATCGAAGAAAATTTTGAAGGTTGGGACGAATTGGCTGAATGTTGGACAGGTGTTTCTAACGGTGGAATGTTTTTAATGGATGGTAATGTGACTTTTTATGGTTTCATGTCAGCCAACTTGGATATGTATTTGATTTCACCTGAAATTCAAGCGGGCGAATATACCCTTAGATTTGATTTTGCAACGAATTCTTTGGATGGTAGCGAAGTAGAAGGGATGACACTGGAAGTGGGAACTTTAACTTCCAATGAAAACGTAGATTCATTTGTTTCGCTTGGAGCACCTATTTCAACAACTGTTGCTACCCAAAATTTCGAAGCAACTTTGAATATGGAAGAAGATCTGAAATATTTTGTGATAAAAGTACACACGACTACTCCACACAGTGCGGCATGGATTGACAATTTGGTATTGGGTACAACTATGGGGGTAAGTGATTTAGAAGTTGCGGCGGTTCAAGTTTATCCAAATCCTGTTTCGGACCAAATGCAAATTTCATCTGAAGCCCATATTCTGGAAGTAAAAATTTATTCCTTGGCCGGACAATTGGTTCAAAATCTGAAACCAAACGGAAAATCGGCAAAATTAAATGTATCGGCATTAAAAGCCGGCGTATATCTTGCACAAATCATTACGGAAAAAGGTGTTCAGACAGTAAAAGTTTTGAAGAAATAATTTTTATCGTTAAATGATAATTTCCAACTCCCCGTTTTAAAACGGGGAGTTTTTTTATGGGTTTAAATCCAAATTTTCAAACAAACCCAATTGGTTTTGCTTTTCTTTTAACTCCTTTTCCAATACCCGAATCCGTTTCATCAAGTTAAAAATCACATCGATTCCCTCCAGATTAACATCCAATTCACGATGAAGCCGCAGGATCTTTTCCATTTTGTTCAATTGTTTGCGGTGAATGTATTTCTCATCCGAAACCATTTCCACATTTACCAGTCCGTATTCCTCCACTTGCTCAAAAAATGAAATCTCCATTTCATAGTGTTGACAGAGTTCACGTACTAGGATTAATTTTTTCTGATTCATGGCTTACGTATTTTGGAAAGTTCTTTCAATAATTCTTTTTCTTTTTCGCTCAGGTTTTGCGGCATTTTTATATTCAAGGTCAATATCAAATTCCCGAATTCACCGGGTTTTTTATAAACCGGAAATCCTTTTCCTTTCAGTCTGATTTTTGCTCCGTTTTCTGTTTCGGGCTTGATGGGCAGTTTTGCTTTTCCGTCAAAAGTGTCTATCGTGATTTCGCCACCGAGAAGTGCCGTATATAAATCCACATCAACCGTTTGGTACAAATCATCACCCAACTGTTTGAAAGAAGTAGAATTGAGTATGGAGAATTTGATGTATAAATCTCCATTAGGTCCACCGTTGATGCCTTTTCCACCATATCCTTTGAGTTTGATCTCCTGACCGTCAGCAATCCCCGCCGGAATCGTTATCCTGATGTCTTTTCCGTTAAAATGAAACGTTTTTTTATGGGTAGAATATGCTTCGCGAATGTCAATCTGCATTTCGGCATGATAATCCTCGCCTTTATATTGAGTGGTTTTTCTCGAGCGGCTTCCAAATCCGCCTCCAAAACCACCACCTCCAAACATCGATTCAAAAAAGTCGGAATAATCAGAATCCCCGAAATCATTGCTGCTATAGGTATAACCGCCGCTATTTCCTTGTTGTTGCTGTCTTTTTTTGGCCTGTTCAAACTGTTCTGCATGCTGCCAATCCTTTCCGTATTGGTCGTATTTTTTACGGTTTTCAGGGTTGCTCAGAACTTCATTGGCCTCGTTGATTTGTTTGAATTTCTTCTCGGCTTCTTTGTCTTTTGGATTCAAATCCGGATGGAACTTGCGGGCCAATTTCCGATAGGCCTTTTTGATTTCCTCCTGACTGGCCGTTTTCTCAACGCCCAATATTTTATAATAATCGATGAAATCCATACTTGCTAAATCTATCAGACTTCTAAGTTAGCAAATAGAAAGAAACGAATGGTAGTTTGGATAAAATAAGAAATAAAAAAAGCAGTAATTTTACTGCTTTTAAGTGCGGGCGGGGAGACTCGAACTCCCACACCTTGCGGCACCAGATCCTAAGTCTGGCGTGTCTACCAATTCCACCACGCCCGCAATAACCCCGACGGTTCGGGGTGCAAATATACATTAAAATCTTTGTTGACAAATTTTATTTCCCGATTTTTTGACTACCGTTTTATTCTCTTACTTTTGTAAAAAATAGCATTATGGAATTAAGCGGAAGAATTAAGAAAATTTTTGACGAACAGACATTTAACAGCGGATTTCGTAAAAAAGAAATCGTCATCACAACCCAGGAACAATATCCTCAAGATATTTTAATTGAATTCACACAAGATAAAATAGATCTTCTGAATCAAGTCACAGCAGGAGACGAAGTAAAGATTTCTATCAATATACGTGGGAGAGAATGGATCAACCCGGAAGGCGTAGCCAAATATTTTAACAGTATTTCAGGATGGCGTTTGGAGAAAGCGGGAGCGGAAACACCTACCATGAATCAGTATGCCGATTTACCTCCGGTGACCAGTGATTATAACGATTCTTCATCAGAACCGGATGATTTGCCTTTCTAAATGAACATTTTCAGGCAATTAGAAAAAACACATAGCAAGGAAAATTCGCTTGAAATCATTTCGTACATCGGAACCGATGAAAAGAAATTCAGCGAATTGATGGATTGCCTTTTTATGAAAACCCAAGATTACCGTGTGCCGCAAAGAGCGGCACATGTCGTTTCATTGAGTTTTGATAAACACCCCGAATTGATTCAACCTTACTTAGACCAATTGATTGAATGCCTGCATAATCCCGATTTAAAGAGCGCTCTGAAAAGAAACATATTGCGTATTTTACAGTTTTGTGAGATACCGGAAAAGCACAGAGGCAATGTTTTTAAAAGGGGATATGAAATACTGGAAAACCCAAGTGAAGAAATTGCAGTGCGCGCATTTGCCATGACGGTTTTATATAACATCACCGAATTTTACCCCGAATTAAAACCTGAATTGGCATCCACCATTCAATTTGTGTTGGAGGAACCCAATTGTTCGCCCGGTATCAGATCGCGTGGAAATGCTGTCTTAAAAAGAATGAAGAAGGGCGCTTTTTCAGTTAAGTGAAATTCCTGTAAATAATTTATATATTGCATGGTCTTATTAATTAACAAATCTTTAAATGATTTGGCATTGACTTTGTAAACGAATTACCACGTAAATTATTTAATATGAAAAATTTAAGGTTCATACTGTTATTATTTACAACAGCTATTATTTCATCTGCTTTTGTTCAGGATTTTCATGCATCCACCACAAAAGTAGAATATGAGAACAATTCGCTGAAACTTACAGCTAAATTTTTTACCACAGATTTGGAAACGGCAGTTGGAGTAAGTGTAAGTAATAAAACAAGTTTTGACAGCAAAGCAAAAGCTTATGCAAGTGCTAATTTGGTAGTAAAAGTAAATGGAAGTCCCATTACCTTAACCTATGTCGGCTCACAGACCAACGATAAATCTACCCGTTTGTATTTAAAGGCTGACAACATCAATGATGTCAATGAAATCGAAATTCGAAATTCGATGTTAATCAGTAATTTCTCTGACCAGCAAAACCTGGTAACCTTTGATATAAATGGGGTTCGCAAGAGTTTTACGGCAAAAAAAGGGGGCGAAACCGGAAAAGTTTCTTTTTAAAAAAAGACCAATATTTAGAATATAAACCTCAAGAGAAATCCTGAGGTTTTTTTATGGATTGAATACCGATTTTTTCAATATCCAACCAAAAATCAGGATAGGATTTTCTGACTACTTCAGGTTTTTCTATTTCTATGTTTTGCACCATCGCCAAAGCGGCAAAACTCATCGCCATCCTGTGATCGTCATAAGTTTTGATGACAGGAAGTTTTTCAGAATGAATAAAATCGATAATTTCCAATGTAGATTCTGTTATTTCAGAAATGGCACCTACTTTAAATAATTCATTTTGTAAAGCTACCAATCGGTCGGTTTCCTTTATTTTTAGAGTTTCCAGTCCGGTTAGTTTGCATTTGGTTTTAAGTCCGGCACAAGTAACGGCGATCGTTTGGGCGATATCGGGTGTGGAGTTTAAATCCAATTCCATCTGTTTGCTCTGAAATCCGGTGATTTTTTGAAGCTGTATTTGGTTTCCGGTAAATTTTGTTTTGACACCAAAATATTTATTGTAAATATCAACTACGGCCGAATCGCCTTGCATACTGTTGGTTTTATATGAACTAATTTTCAAATCTGCCGATTTAGAAAGTGCCGCCATCGCATAAAAATAAGAAGCCGAACTCCAATCCGATTCGATCATAAATTCTTGTGTTTCTATTTTTTCGGCAGGAAAAATCTGAATGCTGTTTCCGTTTCGATCCGCTTCCAATCCCAACTGATTGAGCAGTTGAATGGTCATTTCAAGATAAGGGACAGAAGTGATTTTTCCATTGAGTTGAATGGTTAAACCATTTGGAAGTCGGGGTGCAATGAGCATCAAAGCGGTGATGAATTGGCTGCTGACATTGGCGTTTAGTTCGACAAAATCTTTTTCTAATTTTTTTCCGATTATTTGTAATGGCGGAAATCCGTCCCTTTCTAAATAATCAATTTCAGAACCCAATGAACGCAATGCTTCTGCCAAAATTCCGATGGGTCGTTGTTTCATCCGTTCTGATCCTGTCAGCATGATTTCTTTTTCCGGTTGTACGGAGAAATAGGCCGTTAAAAAACGCATGGCAGTTCCGGCATGATGTATATCTAGGGTTTGGGAATCGGATTCTAAGGCATTTTGCAGTACTTGGGTGTCTTCAGAATTGGAAAGGTTTTTCAGTTGAACCGGATTTCCATAAAGCGAATTGATAATCAGTAACCGATTGCTTTCGCTTTTGGATCCGCTGATGGCTATTTCGCCTGAAAGGTTTTTTTTATCAGTATGTAAACGAATTGAATTCAAATTAAGATTTCAATTTATCATTGTTCTGATGACGATCGTGATCACGTTTTGTTTTGATTTCCAATTTTTTTTGAAAAGCAGCTTCCAGATCAACTCCTGTTTGATTGGCAAGACAAAGCACCACAAAAAGTACATCGGCCAGTTCTTCGCCCAAATCTTTTTGTTTGTCCGATTCTTTTTCCGATTGTTCTCCATATCGACGGGCGATGATCCGTGCTACTTCGCCGACTTCTTCCGTGAGCTGGGCCATATTGGTCAATTCGTTGAAATAACGAACACCATGGGTGTGGATCCAATCATCCACTTCTTTTTGTGCCGTTTTGATGCTCATTTTTATATTTTTACAAGTACAACTTCCTGTGATTCAGCATTGATTTGTTTGGATTCAAATTCTTTCATCAGTTTATAATAATCAGCCGGTAAGATGCTGTGCGCTATTTCATAAACCGAATTTAAAATAAGATATCCGTCTTTTTCTTCAATGGTATAAACGTAACCTGCTACATTTCCCTGTACAACAAATTGTTTTGCTAAAGGTAAGGACTCCACTTTATATCCTTCGGGAATTTTTATTTTGATGATTTTTGAATGCGAAATCACAGAACCAAACTCCAATGGATAGTTGCGGCTGTCTTGTTTGAAGGATGCTTCTTTTAACTGCGTAAACAATAAAGGATTGAAAATCATTTTATTTCCCATCACATCTGCACCCTGTACATCTGAAAACTTAAAGGAATATCGTAACAGACCTTTATCGGCATTTTCATCAATTTTAAAGGATTCAACATCAAATTTAAAGTCTTCCAAATAGTCTTTTTCAAAAGCTTTGGCATCTTCTGTCAGTCTTGATTTTTCACTCATCGCAAAATATTGGTCTTTGGAATCCAAATAGGTTCCGGAAATTTTACCGTCCGGCGAAAGATTGACATTGATAGATTCCTTTTTTATGCTGTGTGCATAATTGGTTAAAGGAATTTCTTGTACAGTCCCATTTTCCATAATTTTAAATCCTCTGTGGTTCAAATCCCGAAGAGGTAACATATTGATGTTACTGTATTTTTCAGTAGCATCCATCAGATACAATCCATTGTTGATTTCTGCAGATGCGATAACGAAATCCAAACTGGTGATGGATGGAAATGTATAATTTACCATCAGATTTTGGACCGTACTTAAAGCAACGGGATTGGCGGTTAAACCTGCTTTTTGTAACATAGAAACCAACATCAGGTTGATGTCTGCCGCATTTCCTGTTTTATCTTTAAATGCATTCCGCACACCTGTGTCACTGGCCAATCCATAATATTTGTTCCATGTATAATTGGATTTTACATAATTGAAAATCGCTTGCATTTTTTCCGTTGGCGTATTTAAACCTGAAGTTATGCTCTGTACGGTTTCATCCAAAAATGAATTCCCCTTTAATTGTCCGCCGAAATCACTATGGTCCATCAAATCTTTTCCAATTGCCGCCCAAGTTGTGGAATAGTTTTCCGTTATAAATCCCGGATGCTCAAATTTCATCAATTCAAAGCGTATGGAGGATTTCAGGTTATTGGGATTAAAAACAAAAGGTTCTTTTTGGAGTGGTTTTACATTTTCAAATACATATTCTGTGATTGAATTACTGAATCTTGTATCCTGAATAGGTTTTCTTTCATTTCGCACTCTTCCTTTTAAACCACCTCTTTCATCGGGGCTGTAAACAAAGAATTCGGGACGAACAAAACTAAATTCACTGTACACTACAGGAATTTCCTGCTGGAAATACCAGCGGTCAACTTCTCGGTAAAAAGGAGAAATCAATGTGTATTTATATTCAAGGACGGAGCCGTTTTTGACATTTGGAAAGGCAAATTTTTCTGATTCATAGTATTTGTTTTCACGATTTTTAAAAATATCAGAATTTCTCACTTTGGTTTCTGCTATTTTTCCGTTTTCCAAATTATAGGTCGATCCTTTCAGGTTTGTTAGTTTTTCACGGGTTGAAGAAGGAGCATATAACATTACTTCTTTGGACAGAAAACGATCATCCAATTGGTCTTTGTCATAAACCTTAATTCTTCCTTCTACTTCTTTTGTGATATAAAATCGGTTATCAGTTGGAGAAAGCTCCAAAGTCAAAACCGCTTTTTCATATAAAATTTCGCCGGCGGCATTGGGCGCTATCAGACTTTTTTCTTTGGTTAAATCGGCTTCGCTTACTTTTCCGTACTTATAATTTTGTGCAAATATTCCCAATGAAATCAGGGAAATCAAAAATGTCATTTTCGTTTTCATGTATTAAATTTAAGTTTTCTCAATTAAGATTTTAGAGTTGTCAAAGGATGAAATTTTCCGGCGAAATTCTACATAATCGTTGAATTTCTCTTTTTCATAAGTTCCGTCTTTGATATAAAGATTTCGTTTTATCAGAAAATTTGTTTGGTCTAATTTTTCCAGCATTAAAGAATAGATTCCAAATTCGGATACAAATAATATCGGTTCAAATTTTTCTGCCAGATGAAATCCGGCCGGGATTTTTAATTCAAACTGGATTTCATTATTGGAACCAAACCGCACGTCAAAAGGAAACAAACGGTCATCATCTTTTTTAAATGAAGTTTTCAAACGTGTTGCCGGAATGAGGTTTATGGTCATGTTATTCCCGAAAACCTTGGCAAATTGTTGGGATTCGATTTTTACATCGGTCTTAAAAACAGCCTGGTCCCGATCGTTTTCAAACTGATAATTCGAAATTTTTAAATTGGGCAAATCACCCAACCAACTGGTGAGAAACAGTTTTTGGTTTTGGCTGTTTTCAAAATTGATGCGATAGATTTCGTCATAATTCAAACCCGAATTTTGGATATTAAAATCGGCAGTCAGATTTCCGGTGGGCGAAATTTCTCCTTTTATTGTGTTGATTTCCAAGTTGGAATCGGCCGAAAATCTTTGTGTGCGTACGATTTCTCCGCCTTCGGGCGATACAGAAAGCGCAAAGCGGTCGTCCGTAAATTGACCTAAATAATTAAAAGCCGTTTGTTGATTGGTGCATTCCAGCCAGATGGTTTCATTTCCCAACGGCACATTGACGATCATGTGATTGCCTTGCAGAGAAGCAAAATTCTCTTTGAAATCAACTTTTCTGTCCGATTCTCCAAACACGATGGTGTGATAAGCTTTAATTCCTACAGCATCCAATAAGCTCACCATATAGTTGGAAAGCGCTTTACAATCTCCATAACTTTTATTACTGACATAAGAAGCAGGAAACGGCTCCCAGCCTCCGATGCCGATCGAAACATTTATGTAGCGGGTTTTGGTTTGCATGTACTGATATAGGATTTTGATTTTTTCCTTCGGATCATCTGTCCCTTTTACCAAATCACGGGCGATTTGTTTTTCGCGATCCGATAAATCATTTTTGTCGTACAACAAATTTTCATAATACCATTTCCCGAATTCTTTCCAATTCTCAAACTTGCCTTTTACGCCTTCCAATTGAAATTCGGTCGGAGCAAACTGAACAAATGGTGTTACCTCTCTTAAATCAGGACTGTAAATTTCATCAGAAATAGCAGGGATATTTTGGATGGAATAAGTACGGATGTTCCCGTTTTCTGATTGATTTATCTTCCGTCCTTCAAATCCTGATTCAAACTTTCTGATGGGAATTTGGGTGTGGTTAATCAACTTATAATTTGATTTTTCCACACTCACGTCATACCCCAAAACCGGCCGCCAAACTGGGAGAGAAATGGTATTGCTCGAACTCGATTCTATGGTGTAGCGAACCGTAAAAGGATAGGAGATGGGAACGATGTGAAAATACTGAACCCTTCTGTCCGTAAACAGTGAAAATCCATCGTAAACACTTACATCTTTAGCCTCTTTATTTTTGAGTTTTTTGATTTCCGAACCATTGGCATTATAGAGAACAGCCTCATAAGTCTTGGTTTTATCGCTGCCGGTATAGAAAACCGGAACGGTAGCATATTTTAAACCGCTTTCATTTAAAATGGTAATGGTAATTTCGTGTTTTTCAGATACTTTATTGTAACTCAAAAACTCAACTTTGGTTTCTGCACTTCGAACTACTGCGTATGCATTTTTTGTTAATTCTGCGGGAATTTGGTTGACAGAAAAATCTTGTGCATTTACAATGGGGAATACACAAATGAGTAGGAGGAAGTATAAACGCGTCACGTATTAAGCTTTAGTCGGTGTTATTCTTTGTTCTTTGAATCCATACAAATCGTTACGGGGCCGTCATTTAACAATTCTACTTGCATGTCGGCTCCGAATTCGCCTGTTTGAATCGGGCTAAAGTATCTACTTTTTAGTGAGATTACAAAATTTTCATATTGTTTTTTTGCCAACTCAGGTGGCGAGGAGTTGATGTAAGAGGGTCTGTTTCCCTTTTTGGTCGAAGCATGCAGGGTGAATTGACTTACCACTAAAATTTCTCCTTTTATATCCTGAACAGAAATATTCATGACGCCGTTTTCGTCCGGAAAAATCCTTAATTGGATCAATTTGTTGATCATCCAATCAAAATCTTCCTGTGTATCCGATGCTTCAAAACCTGCCAAAACCAAAAGCCCGACACCAATCCGGCCGATGATTTCTTCATTTACTTTTACACTCGCATGTTTTACTCTCTGGACAACGACTCTCATTGGGTTAATTTAATTTTCCTCTTCAATTTCTTCTATGAATCCGATGTAGTTTTCATAGCGGCTGGGCGCGATTTCTCCATTTTCAACAGCTTCTATCACCGCGCATTTCGGTTCGTTCAGGTGCAGACAATTGTCAAATTTACATTCCGATTTCAGTTCAAATATTTCCGGAAAATATTGTTGGATTTCTTCTCTTTCCATTTCGACCAAACCAAATTCTTTGATGCCCGGAGAGTCGATGCAAAATCCCCCAAACGGCCATTCATACATTTCTGCAAAGGTCGTTGTATGCTGTCCTTTTTGGTTAAAATCTGAAACGACAGAAGTCTTTAAATTCAATGCCGGATTTAAAACATTCATCAAAGTGGATTTTCCGACTCCCGAATGCCCCGCAATCAAACCGGTAATTCCTTTCAGTTCCGATTTTAATTCTTCCAATCCCAATCCCGTTTTGGACGAAATTTCCATCGTTTTATAGCCGATGGATTCATATAATAACCGATAATATTTTACTTCTTCTCTCAAATTTTCATTGTAAGCATCCATTTTGTTGATCAGCAAAACGACCGGAATCTGATAAGCTTCTGCCGTGACTAAAAATCGGTCTATGAAACCAAATGAAGTTTTGGGATTGTCCACCGTTACAATCAAAAAAGCTTTGTCAATGTTGGATGCGATGATATGTGATTTTTTGGATAAGTTCACAGATCGGCGGATGATGTAATTTTTTCTTTCATGAATTTTGGTAATGACGCCCAGTCCGTCTTTGTCCAGATCAAAATCAACGAAATCACCCACCGCAATCGGATTGGTGTGACGGATGTTGTCCAGTCTGAATTTCCCTCTGATACGTGCTTTTACTAATTCGCCCGATTCGGTTTGTAAAATATACCAACTACCGGTGGATTTAATCACTCGTCCGTTCATGGAAATTAAATCGAATTTTCTTTATTCATAATTTGATTTTGATGTAGGATGGATTCTTGGTGGATGGCGCGTACCAATTTGTCAATGAATTCTTCCGAAAGACCCAATTTATCTCCCAATTTAACCGAGTTATCTCGGATTTGTTTCCATCTTTCCGGTTGGAAAACGGCTACATTATGTTCTTTTTTCAATTCTCCGATTTGAGAAGCGATTTTCATTCGCTGTGCGACTGCATCCAAAATACTTTGGTCAGTTTCATCAATTTCATTTCGTAAATGATTGATTTTCATGTGATAGATTGCGTCTTCGTCATCACTTTTACGCAATTCTATTTTTTTCAAGATTTCCAGCAACCGTTCCGGCGTGATTTGTTGTTTGGCATCGCTCCAGGCATCATCAGGATGATGATGGGTTTCAATCATCAATCCGTCATATTCGAAATTATAAGCTTGTTGGGCCACTTCAAAAATACCTTCCCGGTTGCCGCAAATATGCGACGGATCACAAATCATGGGTATTTCCGGCATTTTGTCCATGAAGTCGAGTGCGATTTGCCATTGAGGATTATTGCGGTACTTCGTTTTTTTATAAGTGGAAAATCCGCGGTGAATAGCGCCTATATTTTTTATATTTTGCTGTTGGAGCCGCTCTACCGCTCCTATCCAAAGTTCCAAATCAGGATTCAAAGGATTTTTGACTAAAACAATTTTCTCGGTATCCCGAAGCGCTTCTGCGATTTCCTGAACCGTAAAAGGGTTTACGGTGGATCGGGCACCGATCCAAAGATAATCTACGTCATATTCCAACGCCAATTTCACATGATTAGCAGTGGCAATTTCTGTTGCGATTTTAAAACCGAATTCGTCTTTTACCTTTTTTAACCAATTCAGGCCTATGGCGCCCACACCTTCAAAACAATTGGGTTTGGTGCGCGGTTTCCATATGCCGGCACGGAAAATCTGAACATAATCTTTATCCAATTGTTCAGCGATTTCCATCATCTGTCTTTCACTTTCAGCACTGCAGGGACCTGCTATGGCGAGCGGTTTGTCAAATGCTTTTATCCAAGTTTGTTTGTGATTCATCAGAGTACAAATTTACGATATTATTTATTAAAGAATGTCTTCACATGCAACAGTATAGGCCCCTATATCAACGATTGGGTCTATGGCATTTTCATAACAACCCAGAATTTCAAGGGTCGTGGTTTTGGGTCGAATTTTTTCCAATAAAAGATCCAGTTGTTCAGCATGACTCAATTCTATGTCTGCATGAAATGCATATTGCCAAGGTTCATCCACGATTGGGACGGATTGGATTTTTTTCATGTTGAGGTTCAGATCTGAAATTTCGCTCAAAACATTTACGAGCGCTCCCTTTTCATGGGAAGTAGAAAATTTGAGGGAAACTTTTGTAAAGGATTTGGGAATCGAAACGTTTTTCTTCAAAACAAAAAATCGGGTCGAATTTTTAAAAATACTTTGTATGTCGTGTTGAAGAATTTTCAGTCCGTAGATTTCGGCAGACATCTCAGACGCGATGGCGGCTACATTTTTGAGACCCTTTTTGGCAATCAACTGAGCGGTTGAGGCGGTGTCCGAAGATTCAAAGATCTTGAAATGACTGTGATTTTCTAAAAATTTATCACATTGCAATAAGGCCATGGGGTGAGAATGGATTTCCTCTATGTCTTCCCAATCCGCATCCGGATGCACCATGAATTGATGCCGTATGGACAAATAAACTTCTCCTACGATTTTCAAATTGTATTTCGTAAGTAGTCTGTAATTGGGTAAAAGCGTTCCGGCTATGGAATTTTCAATGGCCATGATGCCATAATCTGATTCTCCTGAAAAGACAGATTTGGCCACTTTTGAAAAACTATCCAATTTGTTTAAGGATAATTTTTGAGCAGAGAAAAATTCAACTGCGGCCTGATGGTGGTAGGAGCCTAGGGTTCCCTGAATGGCTATTTTCATAAATTAGGGTATAAAAAAATCCCGCCTTTTGAGCGGGATCTGTGTTGTTTATGTTTTTAATTTTAATTTACCACATAAATTACCCGCTTCTGAACGCCAGTCCAAAAAAAGTAATAAAAAAATGTGTTAAATAATGTTGTCATTTCGTGTTTCTGTTACACAAAAATAAAATTATTTTGAATAGAATGAAATATTTTTTTCAGGAATTGTGAATGCATAAAAAAAGCCGATTGAAAAATCGGCCTATTTTTTATGTAGTATAATGATTATTCGAATTTAAGCGAGAAAAAGACTCCGCGCGTAGAAAGCGATTTAAGCGATCCTGCCCAAATGGGTGGCGTGTCAGGGTTGTCCTGAACCAATTCGTTGTTGAATAAAAATATTCCTTTTAAAGCGGGCGTCAATTTGAATTTTCTGAAATAGATTTCCACACCCATTTCGACTTGCCAGTTAAAATTATGGGTTTTCATACGGAACATATCGTCCTGATTATCTTCTTCTTTTTTCTCGTTGGACTGAAGATTTACCATATAACCCACACCGCCCTGAACATAAGGACGCGTGTTTACCCAACGATCACCATGCAATTTTAAAAGAAGGGGAACGTCGATATAAGTTGTTTTCACTTCTCTCACGCTATCGACTTCAGAAGCGATGTTTCCGAAATAAAGATTTCTTTCCGCGAAATGAACGGCCGGTTCGAGTTTTAAATCAAAGTATTCGTGCAATTTCATTTTACCCATTAAACCGACGGAAAATCCCATTTTGTTTTCTTGTCGCAGGTAGATCATACCTTGTTCGTTTAACCCGTTGTCGCCCGGAGTAACTTTAAAGGACATCAAATTGGTCCCCAAAAAGTATCCCCAACTAAATGGTTTTTCATCGAAATCTTCACGGTGCCATGATTTCTCAGAATTGGGACGAAATTGGCCAAATGAATTGACCATCAATGAAAAAAGGATAATTGCCAAAAAATTTCTCATCTGTTCTGTTCTATTTTTTTCATTTCGGTCAGTTAGAATTCGCGCTTTTTTTAATGCTGTAAAATAACTACGCTATTTTCTTACACCTTTCCTTAACGAAAATTTGTGTGTTTTATTTTAAGCTTTCGTAAATGCTTGCGATTCCAAAAGTAAGTTTTTTATCGAAAGGTTCTACAAAATTTGAATTTTTTAAAATTTTCTTCATTTCATCTCCGTAAGGAAATGCTTTTACAGAGTCAGGTAAATAGGTGTAGGCGCTTTGATCCTTGGATATTTTTTTTCCGATTTTTGGGAGTATGTACCTCGAATAAAAAGTGTACAATTGTTTCATGGGAACGGCTTCCGGCTGGGAGAATTCTAAAATGATGAATTTTCCGCCCGGTTTTAAAACCCGGTAGATGTCGTCCAATCCGTTTTTTAAATTTTCGAAATTTCTGACGCCGAAAGCTACCGTGATCACATCAAAAGAATCATCGGCAAACGGCATTTTCTCTGCATCACCCTGGATCATTTCGATTCTGTCCTGCAAATTTTCCTCGGCAATTTTTCGTTTTCCCACTTCCAGCATCCCGGCAGAAAGATCAAAGCCGGTGATTTTTGCATCGGTCGCCTTTGCCATGGCAATCGCAAGGTCGCCCGTTCCGGTAGCGATGTCCAGAATCGTTTTGGGATTTTCTTTTTTAACGGATTTCACTACCTTTTTCCGCCAACTCACATCGATTCCCATCGATAAAATACGGTTCAGCAAATCATATTTCCCCGAAATATTGTCAAACATCTGTTCGACTTGCTGTTTTTTTGTTAAATCCGAATCGGAATAGGGTTTTACATTACTCATAGTTTGCAAAGGTAATTATTTTGTTTTGAGTTTTGAGTTATGGGTTAAGGGTTAAGTGTAAACTCAAAACGCACAACTCCAAAACGCTTAACTCTACTCATAATTCTCAAAATAAAATTGTTTGAAATCGTCCTTGGAGAAAATTTTGGATAAATCGGTTGGAGACCCTTTCTTTAAAAAGAATTGAGGGTATTTCTGATCCAGATTATAATAGAAATCCTGTATGTAAATCCCATTGTGGTGTTGGATATTTCCATAATAAACTTTCTCATCGATGGTCAAAGTCTGGGAAGTAAAAAGCGAATCCCGGTTTCGTCCCGCGCCATAAGGCCGGACAAAAACATAATAATCCGCCCGGGTCGGGTTGATGATGGCGTTGAACCGCGTGACATTGATTACCGTATCGGTCTCTTTTCCCTTAAAATTAAATTTCAGAGCATGTTGGCCGCCATCCATTTGGATTTCGGTGATTTGTTTGGGCGCGATGGTATAAGTTTGATTGTCCAGTTGAACTTTTAAAAATTCGTCAGAGGGATTGGTAATCAGATAACTGTCTTTTTTTTCCAAAAAAGCTTTATAAACACCATAAAAAAGGACGACCAATCCTATGGTGACAAACAATCCTGTAATTGCCGGGTTCTTTTTCATTTGGCAAATTTAATTTTTTAATTGTCAGACGGAATTCGCCATGAGACGTTTCATCTGAAAAATCTTTGTAATGGCTCATTTCACACCGCAAATTTACCCATTCGCAAATGAAATTAAGCCAAAATCTTTTTAAAAATATTTACTTGTTCCGGGATATTTTTACCGGGTCTTGCCTTGTATCAAAAACATCAACTACTTCAATTCTGTTTTTGGTTTTGTTAACCCAATAAATGATTTTATAGTTAGTACTTACAATGTACTTGAAGTTTTGAGGCCTGTCTTTCAGAAGTTCTTCGATTGCGCCCATTTCCGGAAAATCACTTAAACTATCTGCTTTTTCAACTATTTGTAGGGAAATTTGTTTGGCAATTTTCAGACTTGTTTTTTGATGAAAATAGTCAAAAATATTTTTTAATTCGTTTTTTGCAAAATCTGTCCAATGTATGGTTAACCCCATTTTTCAATTTCTGACTTCAGGTTTTTTGAGGTTGTTACACGGTCATTTTCAGAATCATCCATTGACTTGTCAATTCTTGTATTGAGTTCTTCGACTGTCATCTGTCTGAAATCGTTATCATTTGATTTTTTTGTATGTAAAAGCTTCTCTAAAAGGGTTATAAGTTCCTCATTTTGAAGTTTTAGAAACTCCTGAACAAAGGCTATCTTCCGTGCTTCTATATTTACGCTTTCCATTTTGAAGTCATTTTACACTATACAAATTTATGGATTTTTTTTACGGAAATCTTAATTTAGAAAAAGAAAACCAGACTCAAAACTCATAACACCCAACTTAAAAACACTAGGTTCATAGCGCAGATTTCCCATTTCAACACCGAAATTCATTCAAAGTCCCTCAAAGTTTTTCTACTTTCCGAAATAATTGTACATTTGCACCCGCATACATAATAATCATTTAAAACAATATTGGAATGTATTTGACAACAGAAAAAAAACAAGAAATTTTTGCAAAACACGGTAAGTCAGCTACTGATACCGGTTCTGCTGAAGGCCAAGTTGCCTTATTTACGTACAGAATCAACCATTTGACGGAACATTTGAAACAAAATCGTAAAGATTTTGCTACGGAGAAAGCGTTGGTGGCTTTGGTAGGTAAAAGAAAAAGTTTATTGGATTATTTGAAAAACAAAGACATCGAAAGATATCGTGCGATTATCGCCGAGCTTGGTCTTCGTAAATAATTCAACATTCAACAAAATAAAAGGGCAATTGCAAGATTGCCTTTTTTGTTTTTTATATGTTTCAATTTCAAACTTTAAACCTTGAACTTGAAACTTGAAACCTTAATTATAGAAAGACTATAAATAAACCGTGAGGCAAACGGCTTCACAAAGACGAATTAAAAATTTTAGACGATGATTCCACAAGCAATCAAAGAAACAATTACCCTGGCAGACGGCCGGGAGATTACGATTGAAACGGGGAAGTTAGCCAAACAGGCAGACGGTTCCGTTGTAGTAAAAATGGGCGGTACGATGCTTCTTGCAACCGTAGTTGCCAATAAAGAAGCCAACCCGGGCGTTGACTTTTTACCTTTAACAGTAGATTACAGAGAGAAATTTTATGCAGGCGGTAGAATCCCGGGAAACTTTTTCCGGAGAGAAGCCCGTCCTTCTGATCAGGAAATTCTGACGATGAGATTGGTGGACCGCGTTTTGCGTCCGCTTTTCCCTGAAGATTTCCACGCAGAAGTTCAGGTGATGATTTCGCTTATTTCATATGATGGACAATCTATTCCGGACGATTTGGCCGGTTTGGCAGCTTCATCAGCAATTGCCATTACCGATATTCCATTCAACGGACCGATGTCAGAAGTTCGTGTCGTACGACTTGACGGTAAATTACAGATTAATCCAAGCTACGAGCAATTAAAAGAAGCAGAATTGGATATCATGGTAGGTGCAACCAAAACTTCGATCGTAATGGTGGAAGGCGAAATGAAAGAAATTTCTGAAAAAGAGATGCTGGAAGCGATTTCATTTGCACACGAAGAAATCAAAAAACAAATCGAGGCGCAGGAAAGACTGGCTGAAAGAGTCGGGAAATCTGCTCCGAAAAGAGAATACAACCACGAGGATCATGACGAAGTAATCCGTGAAAAAGTTTGGGCGGAATGTTACCAAAAAGTGTATGACGTAGCCAAATCACCTTCTGCAAAAGAAGAAAGGGCAGAAAAATTCAAAGCTGTTCTGGATGAATTTTTAGCGCAATATGCAGAAAACGAAGAAGAATTGGAACGCGTAACGCCATTTGCAAAAGTATATTACCACGATGTGGAAAAAGAAGCGATGCGCCAGATGATTTTGAACGAACAACTTCGTTTGGACGGTCGTAATCCAAAAGAAATCAGACCGATTTGGTGTGAGGTGGATTATCTGCCCGGAACACATGGTTCAGCGGTATTTACACGCGGGGAAACCCAATCTTTGACTGCTTTGACATTGGGTTCTTCCAAAGATGCCAATATGATCGACAGCGTTATTTCGCAACACGACGAAAAATTCTTCTTGCATTATAACTTTCCACCTTTTTCAACCGGTGAAGCACGTCCTTTGAGAGGTACTTCAAGACGTGAGGTAGGACACGGGAATTTGGCGCAAAGAGCATTGACATGGACTTTGCCCGATGATTATGGATATACGGTTCGTATCGTTTCCGATATTTTGGAATCCAACGGTTCGTCTTCCATGGCAACGGTTTGTGCCGGAACTTTAGCTTTAATGGACGGTGGTGTTCCGATCAAAAAACCGGTTTCCGGAATTGCGATGGGATTGATTACCGATCAGAAATCAGGAAAATTTACAGTTCTTTCCGATATCTTAGGTGATGAAGATCATTTGGGTGATATGGACTTTAAAGTGACCGGAACCAAAGACGGAATCACAGCCTGTCAAATGGATATCAAAATCCAGGGATTGACCATGAATATCATGGAACAAGCGTTGGAACAAGCCCGTGAAGGCCGTATTCACATTTTAGGAGAAATGTTGAAAACGATTTCAGAACCACGTGAGCAATTGAAACCAAATGCCCCGAAATTGATTGTGATTGAAATCCCGAAAGAATTCATCGGTGCCGTAATCGGACCTGGCGGAAAAATCATTCAGGAATTGCAAAAAGAAACCGAAACGGTTATTGCCATCGAAGAAACCGAAACTTCAGGACGTGTAGAAATTGCAGGTGTTGACCAAGCGAAAATCGATGCGGCTATCGCAAGAATCAAACAAATCGCTTTCGTTCCGGAAGTAGGTGAAACATATAATGCTGTAGTTAAATCTATCAAACCTTTTGGAGCTTTCGTAGAAATTTCCAAAGGTGTAGAAGGATTGGTGCACATCTCCGAAATCGAACACAGACGTTTGAATACGGTTGAAGAATCATTGAATCTGAACGATAAAGTGAAAGTGAAATTCTTAGGTTATGACGACAAAAAGAAAATGAAACTTTCCATAAAGGCATTGTTGCCAAAACCGGAAAAAACAGAGAAACCGGTTCAGAATAATAATTCTGCTGAATAATTTCAGTTGTTATACTATGAAAAACGCTTCCGAAAGGAGGCGTTTTTTTATACCAAATATTTGGTATTTTTTAAAATTTGATAAATTTTTTTATGAGGAATTCTTATTAGGTTAATTTTTTGATTTTCAGTAATTTACTTGAAAATAATAGAAATTACAAAATAATCAAATTTAAGTGTGTTTTTATATTAAAATTGTGATTATAAAAGAGTTTTAATAAATTATCAATAGATTTGAGCTATTAATACTAAAAACTTTTATAACCATGAGAAGAATTTCACTCTTTCTTCTGCTGATGTGTTTTTGTTTTTTAACAAACGCTCAGCAGAAAGTTTCGACCATGGCAAACGCAGAATCTGTTTTCAAAATAATTGAAAGCAAAACGCTTTTGTCAGGGGATGCCAATAAAGCGAGTCAGCTTTCTATGGCGAGTCATCAAGAATTTTTGCCAAAATCAAATGATTCATCGCTTATTTCAAACGATTTATCAATTTACTTACAAAAGGCAGCGAATTTTATCCCTGAGATGGATGGGGAGGACATTAATGTGACCTATGACAACTGTTCAGATGTTACACCAACCGTTCTTACCAACGGCGTTCCTGTAACCTTTACGGGAGATACATCAGAAGGTACTACCAGTGCAGTAGAATTGAGTGTTTTGGGAGCGGGTGCTGTTTGGGAAGCGGTAACGCTGACCGGCGATTGTAACAATCTGACAATTGACTATTGTGGTACAGCAGCAGGAATCATGGACACTATGTTTATAATTTATACGACTGACTGTCCGCCTACCGCTTATACAACAGGAGCTTTTGATTTCAGTACCTGTGGAGATGGAAACGGAACTTTATATTTCACAAGTCTTCCTGCCGGAACCTATTATATACCGGTTCTTGCAGATAGTAATTATAACACGACATTGGGTGAATACACCATGAACGTAGTGATGGAAGATTGTGCCGGGACACCTTCAAATGACGATTGTGCAGATGCCATTGCCGTTTCCTGTGGGGATTCCATATCAGGTTCTACCCAAACGGCTACTAATTCAGGAGGAAACGCAGCTGCTGACGTATTCTATACTTATACAGGAAGTGGAACACCTGAGAACGTAACGATTTCACTTTGTGGATCCAGTTATGATACTTATTTGAGAATTTATTCGGATTGTACATTATCTACCCAGTTATTTGGAAATGACGATTTCTGTGGACTTCAATCTGAAATTACTTTCTTATCTGACGGAACCTCTACTTATGTGATTATGGTAGAAGGATACTCCAGCAACACAGGGAATTACACGATGAATGTAAGCTGTGTTGAGCCATATATTCCGGAAGAACCGGATTATCCATGTTTCCAAGGTGACGGACTAGCCAGTAACGGCTTTCAAGAAGGATATATGATTTCTAGTGCTATGTACCGTCAGGCAGATGATTTCGTAGTAGATCCGGGAGTGGAATTTAGTTTTGAATATCTTCGATTTAACTTATTCTCCACTACAGTTATCCAAAATGTTTCGTTCAATATTTTGGCAGATGCAGGTGGCACTCCATCCGAAACGATTGTTGCTTCTCAGGCATCTGTGACTCCAACTTCCCAGCAAATACTCGGCTCCAATTACGGCTTAAATATTTATGAAGTAGAAGTTGTGCTTCCAGCAGAAATCATATTGACGGAAGGGACTTATTGGTTACAGCCGGTAGCAACAAATGTAAATTCAACAAACGTTTATTGGGAAGTATCAACTTTAGGAACCTTGGGTGCGGAAATGCATGAAAGTACATCAGGAGGAGCATGGGGAGCTCATCCGGGTTATCAGGGAGTCTTTTTCGTAGCAGGAGAATGTTCTGCAACTTATGACGACTGTTCAGATGTCACACCAACCGTACTTACCAGTGGCGTTCCTGTAACCTTTACGGGAGATACTTCTGAAGGAACTGCCAGTACAGAAGAAATGAATGTATTGGGTTATGGTGCTGTTTGGGAAGCGGTGACGCTGACCGGAGCTTGTAACAATTTGACAATTGACTATTGTGGTACGCCGGCAGGAAACATGGATACTATGTTTATCGTTTATACGCCTGATTGTCCGGCTACTTCTTATGTGGTAGGATCGTATGATTTCAGTACCTGTGGAGATGGAAACGGAACTTTACGATTTACTGCTCTTCCTGCCGGAACTTATTATTTGCCGGTTATTTTGGGAGGTGGCAATACATTAGGTGAATACACCATGAACGTATTGTCCGAAGACTGTCCTCCGCCACCTGCAAATGATGATTGCGCAGATGCCATTGCAGTTTCCTGTGGGGATTCCATATCAGGTTCTACCCAGGCTGCTAATAATTCAGGAGGAAATGCAGCAGGTGACGTATTCTATACTTATACAGGAACAGGAACAGCGGAGTATGTAACGGTTTCACTTTGTGGATCCAGTTATGACACTTATTTGAGAATTTATTCAGATTGTACATTATCGACACAATTATATACAAATGACGATTTCTGTGGACTTCAATCCGAAATTACATTCGTATCTGACGGAACCTCTACTTATGTGATTATGGTAGAAGGATTCTCCAGCAACACAGGGAATTACACGATGAATATAAGTTGTGAAGACCTTCCGGAACCACCACAAGATTGTGATGACCATGAAGTATTGGACAACGGAATGGAAGATGCTTATTTCCTTACTGCAAGTTTGGCAGTTGACATTCCTGTGGCAGACACCGGATTTACGGTAGCTGGCCTGAATGTGACTACCGCTGGTGCGGGTAGCGTTTTTGATGTTACATTTTACAACGATGCAGGAGGAGTTCCGGGTGCAGTGCTGCAAACAGTATCTACCACCATCGACTCCAGTGTGGTAATCGGTCAAAATTATGGATATGACTTTATTAACTATACTTTGACTTTTAATTCGACAGTGGATCTTTCAGCCAATACAACTTATTGGATGCGTGTTGTTTCAAATGCAGTTGCATGGGACTGGACTTCGTCTCCCTCATCTGTGATTGGATATTATTCAGTTTATGATAATGGTGGAGGATGGACTTCAACCGGAGGTGAATTTGTATATGATTTGATTTGTGAAGAAATAGCGGAAACAAATGATAACTGTTCGGACGTAACACCTGAAGTTCTTACCAACGGCGTTCCTGTAACCTTTACGGGAGACACATCTGAAGGAACTGCCAGTGCAGAAGAAATGAATGTATTGGGTTATGGTGCTGTTTGGGAAGCGGTAACACTGACAGGAGATTGTAACAATTTGACAATTGACTATTGTGGTACACCTGCAGGAAACATGAACAATATGTTTATCGTTTATACGCCTGATTGTCCGGCCACCTCTTATGTGATAGGATCGTATGATTTCAATACCTGTGGAGATGGAAATGGAACTTTACGTTTCACAGGACTTCCTGCGGGAACTTATTATCTGCCGGTTATTGTAGATGGTGTTTCCAACGTTTTGGGTGCTTACACTATGAACGTATTGTCTGAAGATTGTCCTCCGCCACCTGCCAATGATGATTGTGCAGATGCCATAGCTGTTGCTTGTGGAGATTCCGTAACAGGTTCTACCCAAGCTGCCATGGATTCAGGAGGAAATCCAGCCGGTGATGTGTTCTATACTTATACAGGAAGTGGAACGGAAGAATATGTAACGATTTCACTTTGTGGATCCAGCTATGATACTTATTTGAGAATTTATTCAGATTGTACATTATCTACCCAATTATATGGAAATGATGATTTCTGCGGACTTCAATCCGAAATTACATTTGTATCTGACGGAACTTCCACTTATGTGATCATGGTGGAAGGATTCTCCAGTAACACAGGTAATTACACGATGAATGTAAGCTGCGAAGATCTTCCTGAACCACCACAAGATTGTGCAGACCATGAAGTATTGGACAACAGTATGGAAAATGCCTACTTCTTTGCCAATAGACTGGCAGTAGACATTCCGGTAGGTGATACAGGATTTACAGTAGAAGGAGTGAACATCACCATTGCAGTGCCAATCGGAACAAGTGCTTCTTCTTTCAACTTTATTTTCTATGACAACAACTCAGGATTGCCAGGAACAGAAGTTGGTACAGCTACAGGAACCATCATTGGATCAGAAATAATCGGTCAGAATTTCGGACGTGATTTCATTGAGTACAATGTAGATTTTGATGCAGGTGTGGCATTGAATGCCAACAGCACTTACTGGATGGAAGTACAATCTGATGCGGAAGCTTGGGATTGGACTTCTGACATGACAGCATTTATCGGCGCAACCGGTGTTATTAACAACGGTGGCGGATGGGCAAATGCTGACGGAGGTGAGTTCGTTTATGCGTTGTATTGTGAGGAAATGGGAGTTGGTGATATGAATTCGTTCAATTTCGCTTACTATCCAAATCCTGTCAAAGATTTCTTGAACATTCAGTCTCAAAAAGCAGTTGAAAGCATTGATGCCTTCAACCTTGCAGGACAGAAAGTAATCAACAACGCACATCTTACTGAAGGTAAACTGAACCTAAACCACTTAAGTCCTGGAACTTATGTGTTCAGAGTTACACTGGAAGGTGGACAAGTTGAAACCTTTAAAATCATTAAAAAGTAATTAGTCATTCTAATTCATAATGAAGCCCGGATTTTCCGGGCTTTTTTTATGCGTTCAAA